>NZ_JBDPMJ010000023.1:0-154448 GCF_039880665.1 Nonomuraea sp. B5E05 | reverse complement strand
GAAGTCGATCTGTCGCAAGACCAACTTCTACCAGGGGCTTTACGCTTCTCGATCATCGGGGGCGCCGGCGTCGGGGCGGCCCGAGGATCACACTCTGTCGCGGGGGCTTACGCGGAAGGGCTCAGTGTCCCGAACCCCTCGCCAATCCGTCCACTCCCTGGACAGAGTTCCTCGGCCCGCTAACTCCGTACGCCGCACTCCTTGCATCTCTATATGACGACAGAGAGCTAGCAAGAGACGCAACCGCCATCTTTTTGGCCATCATTGAGCATGAGAGCGGAGTTCGTTTCAACGAGGCCTTACTCACAAGGCCACGTCTAATCGTGCCAGTCGATCCACATCGTCCTGTCGTGTAGTGACCGAGCCACTCGAACCACCACGTGGGAACTTATCGCCCCTGCTCGTCACGGGACCGGTACGAGCGGCGGGCAACCTGAGCGCATCGATTACCTGGGACGGCGTGCAGACACGACTACGGAGCAGATGGGTCGATGGCGAAACGATCGAGCTGAGGTAGCGGGAGCGACGGCAGCCGCCACGCATCGCCGGGTGGCCCGGAGGAGTTGCGCCTCCGGGCTCCCACAGAACGGAGCGTGACAATCTCTCGTTACTCCGCTCGTCTCATCCAGTCCGTCAGAACTCGGTCATCCAGGCCCAGTGTGCGAACCACCGCGTCGCCGCCCTCAACCTCCGCCGCCTGGTCAACCTCGGACTCGCCCACACCAGCGGCTTCTGGACTCTCGCCCCGACCACGCCCTTACAAGAGGGTGAGCCAGCTGATGCCGACTCACCCAGCAAGACTTCAGGGCATTCTTAGCGAGCGGCGCCCAAGCGCCTTGGCGGGACATTCCGTTTCAGGCTCATCTGGACGGCGCGCCCTTGCAGAGGCCGGCAAGTTCAGGCTTGCCGCACAGCACGATGAATGATCGCTCGATCGTCGGGGGCGGCTGACCGGCCCCCGTATGCCCGGCCGGACCTTGCTGAGCGCCCGGCCGGGGACCTACCTCACCGGCGGCACGCTCACCCCGGCGGTGTCTGACCGTTCTTCGCCACTGGCACGCCCAGCTGCACGGCACCGGTGAGCGTCGCCCGCTCCCGCGGCAACTGCCCAAGCACCGGGTTCAGATGCCGCAGGCTCAGCGTCACCGGTTTGATCGCGGGAGCGACCGTGTCGAACTTCTCCAGATCCACCCAGCGCACCACCTCCAGCACCTCCGGCGGAATGATGTCTCCGCGCTTCTGCATCGGCACGCACAGCTGACGGGCGTAGGTAACCCGCACCGTCGCTGCGGGAATCTGGTCGGTCAGGACCGGGTTCAGCTGCCTGAGGTTGAGTGCCCGGTTCATCGGCGTGTTCGGAGTGATTCCGTAGCACAGCAGGTCGATGTGCTGCACCAGCCGCATCACGTCCGCGGGCGGCGCGACGCCGTTCTTCGCCACCGGCACGCAGAACTGCTCCGCCCTGCCCAGCACGATCTCCGTACGGGGCAGGTCCTGCAGCACCGGGTTGAGATGGCTGAGCACCAGCGCCTTGCCGGGCGCCGGGGTGAGGACCCGGTAGCAGGCCAGGTCGACGAACCTGATGAAGTCCAGTACCCCGGGCGGCGGGATGACGTTGTTCTTGGCGACCGGCACGCACAACTGCTCACGCGCGCCCAGGGTGACCTGCTCGATCGGCAGGCCGTCGAGCACCGGGTTGAGGTGCCGCAGCGTCAGCCCGACGGCCGGCGGCTGGTACGGGTCGGTCTTGAAGCACTCGAGGTCGAGGTACGACACGAAATCCTTCGGCGTGGGCAGCGTCAGCGCAGCGGCCGACGGTGCGGTGACAAATGCCATGGTGACAATTGCCAGAGCCACGGATAACGCGCGCCGGATCGTCGGCCGGACGTGCCGGAGCCCGCTGACGGGTCGGTCCACCGTTCCTCCATCGGTCGTGGTTCCTCCTGGTCACCCCTCACTTTCTGCGTACTATGGAGCCTTGACAAGATTAGCGACAGTTTTTCTTTATTTCTCGATCAACGCCGGGCTATAAGTGCCGCCCATAACCTCTCCGAGAACCACCCGGGCATTTTTCGCGCATTCCCGCAGATCTATTTTGGGCGGTGATGTATTCGGCCGTTCCGCCGCTCGTCCCTTCCCCTGGGGCCGTCCCGCTGTAGTACGACTCGGCACTGTCGGTGATCTGGTGGAGTCGCTGCTACCAGCTGCGTAAGGTCACCAAGACCCGCGGGCACTTCGCCGGCGGTCAAGGTCCGCGGGCTCTCGGACCAAGAGGGGGCAGAAGCTGCAGCGCGTCGCGCGACGCGACAAGATGAGCACGGTACGTCATCGGCGGGCGATGATCCTGCTGGCCTCGGCCGGTGGCAACACCGTCCCAGTCATCGCGCGCCTGGTCCAGGCCGATGAGGACACCGTGCGGGACGTCATTCACCGGTTTGAACAGGTCGGGCTGGCCGATGAGTTGAGGAAGCAGATCCCGGGGAACTATGGCCCCGGCGACAGTCCTGCGCACGACCCTCTCGAACGCGGAACGGCCTCGCCACCGGCGGAGGCCAAGGCCTGGGCAGACGCGAACCGCAATAGAATTGCCGCGCCGTGCCGCCAGGAACGGACCCGCATCGAGAATGAGAACGGGGGTGTCACCGGTATGCGATGCGAGGAGTTCCCCTACGCGAGCAGCAAGCAAGGCGCCAAGGACGCCAACGGGCACTTCTCCATCAAATACATCCGACGGGTGAGAACAACATGCACGGACGCTATTTGTCCGCGTTCTACTAGCGCTATCGGGTCGGCACCGACAACAAATTCTGGGTACGGATCATCGGGTAACACCAAGCTCTGCGACGAATCGCCGGCGCGGCCCGTGGCATCGATGGGCCGCGCCGGCGACCACTCGCCCCAACAGATTGGATGTCGATGAACCTGTCCGAGGAAAGCTGGGAACTGCTGCGCGCCTACGGCATGGACGACAGCCTCGTCAGCGCGTGGTGTAAGGGACTGAGCGTGGAGGAGGCGGCGACGCGGCTACGGACCGACCTGGGTTCGGCTACGCCATGCACGTGGGAGCGCATCGAGGACGGCCTTGGTCCGGCTTCGCCGCGGGAAGGAGTCGTGTGGATCGGCGCGCAGGCATCGGGCTGGGTGCTGATCATCGCCTTCGAGGGAGACCACCTGGCGCTTCCCGAGCCGCAGCAGGCACTGACTGCGAACGGCGGCGAGCTGATCTACCTCGGCTGGCCCCTGTACGAGATCGAAGGCCCACAAGACCTTGAGTACGTGGTCGATGGCCGGCCACAGACCAGCCTCTGCCTCGTCGCCCCCGACGTGCGGGCCGGCCGCGAACCGGACGCCCTCAACACCCACATGGAAGGGCTCGCGCTGGGAGCCGGCAACGACTCGGACACCATCTCGGACGCCGCGTTCGCTCTTATCGGCAGAGTGACCGGCGAGCCGTTGAGCGCGGACTGGCTGCGGGCTGAGCACACGCGATACGTCATCCCGATGGGCGCGTGGAACGCTTGACGTTCTGACGTTCACGCGTGTGCCCTGCATCGCCACGACATGGGTGGCTGTCGTCATCGGCAGGCGCACGGCGCGTGATCGTTCTCCATGCGATCAGCTGCATGGGGACCGAAGGGGCGCCGGATGTGGTGAGGGTGACTCTCTGATGCCGGCTGGTCATGAGCCTACGGCCGGGCAAGTCGTAGAACTCCTGGAAAGAGAACCGTACGCGTGCTGCCAGACGAATTCCAGCCACGGCGGCGCCACCCCCGTGAAGTGCGCCCAGCTGCCCGGTTCCGCACCCGGGTGGTCACCTCGGACCTCAGACAGGAACGTCAGCATGAAGCCTTCCCGGATCAGGCTGTTGACGATCCGGCTCAGTGTCTGCCTGTACTCCAGGGGTTGGCGGATGTGGGCCGACGTGCGGTCGTAGACCCAGTCCTGGTCGGGATAGCTGGTCGCAGCCCCGTCCGTGTAAGGGTGCTGCAGCGTGTAGCCCTCCCCGTTCCACGAGTGGTGAGTGAGCCCGGAGAAGAACGGGTTGGCGCACATCAGGTAGTAGGAGCCGCCTTCAGCGACGACCCTCGCGACCTCACGGAAAACGATCCGGGCGTCGGGGACGAAGGTCAGCGAGTACGGATGCCAGACCAGATCGAACGAGGAGTCGTCAAGGGCCGACAGGTCCCGCATGTCTCCCTGGACCGTGCGGATGCCGACGCCGTAGTGCTCAGCGGCCAAGCGGTCCCGCTCCAGCTGCCCGGACGAGATGTCGAAAACCGTCACATCAGCTCCGAGCAGAGCGAAGGCCGCAGACTGCTGCCCGCCACCTCCCGCCAGGCAGAGCACCTTCCGGCCCGCCAGGTCGCCGGGGATGCCCAGCCTCTCCAGGCCCAGGTATGCCCGAGCCTTCTCCACGTCCAGGTCGAGCATAGGACGGGTGAACAACGCCTCCGCCTCCACAAGGGCTTGCCAGCGTTCCTCGTTGTAGTGGTACACCTCGTCCTGCATGGCGGACACCCTAGCCGCCGTCCAATGGCCGGCACGAACGATATTCGTTCGGGCTCTGCTCGTCCGCCAGCCCACCCCCATGGAGCCAGAGGGTTCACAGACGAGGGGCTGCGCGGGACGCCGTCTGGCGGGTGCCGAGCGCGTACGAGAGTGCCACGCCGAAGCACAGGGACAGCGAGACGCCCAGGAGGATGTCGGTCAAGGCTGCGGCGAACCCCATGCCGATGGCCAGGCCGCAGGAGAGGCCGAGAGTCCAGTTGGGGCGGTTCGTCGTGTTCGTCATGGCTCAAATACTTGCGCGGGGGCCGCGGCCGGAGTAGAGGCGGAGATCATCGGCGTCGGATGACATCTGTCAGCACGGCCCGTACCTCAGGAGGCCTTCCAGGTCACGGGCTCGGCTCCCTCGGCGGTGGAGGAGAAGGTGACGGTGACGGGCTTGTCGCCCTGGTCGACGAGGTACACGCCGCACTGCTGGACGCTCTTGCCCGGCTGCACCATGCCGTAGGGCGCGGAGGACGGGCAGCCCTTGGGGCCGTTGCTGCCGATCGCGATGAGGGTGAGCTTGCGCAGGGTCTGTCCGCTTTCCGTACGCAGGAAGACCGCCTCGTCCATGCCCGGGTACAGCTTGGACGTGCCGTTGTTGCGGTACGAGAGCGTGACGAAGTACACGGTGGCGGCCTTCTGCCTGGCGTTCAGCTTGTAGTCGGCGAGCGCGCCGGCGCCGGCCTTGCGCACGCTCTTCAGCGTGACGGTCAGCGGCACGTCCTTGTCCCCCGTGTCCTTCCACGTCACCTTGGCCGACTTGCCCGCGGCCAGCACGCCGCCGCCGATGTCGCCGCCCTCCACCTTCCACGTCCTGGTGACGGACTCGTCGCTGTAGGAGACGGTGGCGGGCTTGCCGTCCTCGGGCAGCAGCACGACCCGGCATTCGGTCGCCGCCTGGCCGGCCGTCAAGGTTTTCGGGGCCTTCGTGCCGATGCACGTCTCCAGCGGGCCGGTGCCGGGCGAAGCCAGGGGGTTGCCGCTGAAGAAGGAGACGGCCTTGCCGGCGGTGCCGTCGGCGAGCGCCACGCGGAAGTTCCTGACGGCCATGGCGGGCTCGACCGTACCGGAACCGGCGTTGGTGACCGACACGGTGAGATAGTGCGGCACCATCCCGCGCATGTCGTCGTCGAGCCGCACCCCGTCGAGGTCGTCCACCGAGCCGCGCGTGAGCAGAGTCGGGTTGAGCGTCAGCTTGTGCGCCTTCTTGTCGCGGTCGGTGTAGTTCACGCGCCGCGGTGCGGTGTCGAGCGTCAGCGGTGTACCGGGGGACGCAGGCTTCTCCGCCGCCTGCGTCTTGTCAGCCGTCTTCGGCTTCTCAACGCTCGCGCTCTCGCTGGTGTCGGCGCCTCCGCAGCCGACCAGGAGCAGTGCGAGAACGCCCGCTCCGGCGATGGTGCTGATCCGTCGGCTGACGCGCTGCACTACAAACCCCCGTCGTTCCTGACTCCTGTTGCGAAGGACCACCTTAGACGTGACACGCACCGATCCTCTGGTCGGTGCGGACATACGTCCGTGAGGCATGCTGGGCGTTCGCCGGTACAGGGCCGACGCCCTCTCTCGCCACGAATCGTTTGGCCCTCATGCATGACGAGGATCAGGTCCGCATCGCGGACCGTGGCCAGGCGGTGGGCGATGACGAAGCATGTCCTCCCCCAGAGGAAGGGCTTCAAGGCGTCGTGCACCCGCATCTCCGTGACCGTGTCCAGGTGGGATGTCGCCTCGTCGAGGATGACGACGCCGGGATCTGTGAGCAGCCACCTGGCGAGCGAGATGGCCTGGCAATCCTCGAACGGCTGGGCGCGCCAGAAGCAGACCACATTCTCACGCTTCTCGCCACGGCGGAATGAAGAGCCCGGGCCCGCGCTGTACGGCGGCGGTCAGGTGTCTGCTCACGAGCTCACCCCCTCCCTGTCCACGATCACCGTGGCGGACCCGCGACCGGACCGGCGAGCACTGCAGGACGGCTGAGCCGGTCACGGTGACGGACAGGGAGTGAACGCGCCGCACTCGTGTTCCAAGGTGCGATGCCAACATCACAACGGGTCTACGGGTGTGACGCGCCCGCATGCGCCGCAGCCGGACGGCGCGTGGCGAGGGCCTGGTCGAGGTCTGCCATCAGGTCCTCGTGGTCCTCCAGCCCAATGGAGAGCCGGACCAGGCCGGCGGGCGGGCGGGCCTCGGGGGCGACGGGCCTGTGCGTCAGCGCCGCGGGATGCTGGATGAGCGAGTCGACACCGCCAAGGGACACCGCGTGGGTGAACAGGCGGACCGTCGATGTGAGGTGCCTGGCCTGCTCCAGACCTCCGCGGAGGTCGATCGAGATCATCGCTCCGGTGCCCCTCATCTGCCGGTGGAGAAGTCCCTGCGGATCTCCCGCCATCCCGGGGTAGTGCACACGGGAGACGCTCGGATGGGTGCTCAGCCAGGCGGCGACGCGCTGGGCGTTCGCCTGCTGAGCCCGGACCCGTATCGGCAGCGTGGCCAGCCCCCGGTGCAGGAGGTAGGCGCCGAGCGGGTGGAGAAGGGCACCCGTGATGGCGCGGACCCGGCGCAGCGCGGCTGCCTGCTTCTGGTCGCAGGCGATGACGCCGGCGATGACGTCGCCGTGCCCCCCGAGATACTTGGTCGCGCTGTGCAGCACCATCGAGGCGCCGAAATCGGCGGGGTTCTGCAGGATCGGGGTCGCGAACGTGTTGTCCACGAGAACGGGAACGCCGCGGGCCGCCTCGGCGACGGCGCGGATGTCGACCAGGTCGAGTGTCGGGTTGGCCGGTGTCTCCAGGATGATCAGCGCTGTGTCCGGCCGGAGCGCCGCGGCGACGCCCTCCGCCGTACAGTACGTCGCCTCGACACCGAGTACGCCGGAAGCCAAGAGGTGATCGGTCCCGCCGTAAAGTGGCCGGACCGCCACGATGTGGCGGTGGCCGGTCTCCTGCGTCGTCGCGAGGATCGCCGCGGTGGTCGCCGCCATACCCGATGAGAACGCCACGGCTGCCTCGGTGTGCTCCATACGTGCCAGCGCCGACTCGAATCGGGCCACGGTCGGGTTCCACAGCCGCCCGTAGACGGCTCCGCCCTCCGCGTACGGCGTGCCCCCGCCGGCCATGGCCTCGTACGAGAGGCCCCCGGCCTCGATGTCCGGCAGCGGATTGGTCGAGGACAGATCGAGGGGAAGCGCGTGGACACCGAGTTCGGCGAGGTCCTCGCGGCCGGCGTGGACGGCGATGGAGTCGAGCTGCAGCCGAGGCGAAATCATGTCGCAACGATGAGCGAATCCACAGAGAATTTCAATGCACTTTGCGAAAATCGGCGCCGTTCGCCAGGATCAATGGGAATTCACCAAAAGGAGCCCTGATGCCGGACCTGTCGTCGAAGAAACCGCAAGCCGCTCCGGGGGCTCTCGACGGTACCGACCTGGCCATCCTCGCCGCGCTCGTGGAGGACGGCCGCATGACCAACGCCGCACTCGCCGCCCGCGTGGGGGTCGCCGAGTCCACATGCGCGTACCGGGTGCGCGCGCTGAGGCAGTCGGGTGTCATCGCGAGCGTCAACGCCCGGCTCAACCTCGGCGCGCTCGGCCACCCGATCCACGCGATCATCAGGGTCCGCCTGGGAAGCCACAACCGAGAGCACGTCCGCAACCTTTACGACAAGCTGGTCGCGGTGCCGGGGGCGCTGACGGTTCTCCACGTGGGCGGCGTCGACGACTTCCTGCTGCACGTCGCCGTTGAGAGCCCGGAGAAACTCCGGGATCTCATCCTGGAACACGTGACCATCCACCCGATGGTGCAGCGGACGGAGACTCAACTGGTGTTCGAGGTACGCGAAGGCCGCGGCGTGCTGAATCTGTGAACGTCGACGCCCACCCGGCAGGCCCTCCACTTCCCAGTGTTCCTCCTGGCTGCTACCCGGACGGACACCCTTACGAACAGACGATCAGCCGCTACGTCACGGGGATGGGGTAGAGAACGCGAGTCGAGGCGAACCAGTCCCGATCGAGGAAACGCCCGGTGATCCGCCCGACCATGCAGAGCAGGAGGTGAAGCTCCTGCGTGCTGGACATGCCGAGCTCCAACTCAAGCCCTTCCGCATACACCGTAGTTCAGCGTTGCCCGCGACAAGGCGACGGCGGCGCGGTAGAGCAACACCTGAAGCTTCTGATGATGACGGTACAGATTGCGGTGATCGACCCCTCCACCAGGAGCTTCTTGACGTCATCGGCCGAACGCCCACACCGCGATCATGCGGTGGACAGCCTCCTGATCCAGATCTGCCTCAACTCGAATGGAGGCCGGCAGGTGGTGAACACAGGCATATAGAGCACTCCGTCATGCCGTTGTTTGACGAGATCCTTTTGCGCGCTCATAGTGGTTGTGCACCATCAACCGATAGCGCAACGACGCGCCAGGATGCTCACCTCGGGAGTTGATCAGGGCGTGGCGGTGAATCTCGGATCGGTCCAGCGCGACGACCATACCGAGTGGCCGAAAGCCCCGGATCCTGCTGCTCTGGCGGCCCAGGGGTGGGCGCCCACCCCGTTTCGCGAATTCGTGGTGAAGGTCAACAGCCGCTGCGACCTCTCCTGCGCGTACTGCTACGTCTATGAAATGGCGGACCGGAGTTGGCAGGAACAGCCGATACGCATGTCCGCCGCCACCGCCACGCGTACGGGCGAGCGGATCGCCGAGCACGTCCGCGGCCACGGCCTGCAGTCCGTCGAGCTGATACTGCACGGTGGCGAGCCGCTGCTGGCCGGGCCCGCGCTGCTCTCGCACATCGTCACCGCCACCCGAGCAGCGGTCAATGGTCATGCGCGAGTGGGGGCGCGGATACAGACGAACGGTATCCGTCTCGACGCCGGATACCTGCGCATGTTCGACGACCTCGATATCGCCGTGGCGATAAGTCTCGACGGAGACAGGAAAGCGCACGACCGGCATCGGAAATACGCCAACGGCAGGGGTAGCTACTACGCCGTGACGAAGTCGCTGGGGCTGTTGCGCGATTCGTTTCCGCACTTGTTCAGCGGCCTGCTCTGCACAATCGACGTCCGTGACGATCCGGTGGCGATCTATGAGGCGTTACTCGAGCACCGACCGCCCAGAATCGACTTCCTGCTGCCGCTGGGCAACTGGTCATATCCTCCGCCAGGGCGGATGCCGGGGGCCGCGGAAACGCCGTACGCCGACTGGCTGATCGCTGTCTTCGACCGCTGGTACGGCGCGGCGCGTAAGGAGACCGACGTTCGGCTCTTCAGCGAGATCATCCATCTCCTGCTGGGCGGCCGGTCGAACAGCGAGTCGCTGGGGCTGTCCCCGGTGACGGTTCTCGTCATAGACACGGACGGGACGATCGAGTTGTCGGACACGGTCCGATCATCGGCGCCCGGCGCGCCCTCCACAGGGCTCCACGTGGCCAGGAACGCCTTCGACGAGGCGCTGCTCCTGTCCGAGGCCGTTGCCCGTCAGCTCGGCGAATCCGCGCTGGCTCCCGACTGCCGGTCGTGCAAGGTGCGGGCGGTGTGCGGTGGCGGGCAGTTCGCGCATCGCTACCGCGCGGAGACCGGGTTCGCGAACCCCTCCGTCTACTGCCCCGACCTGCTCAGGCTCATCCGGCACATCAGGCGCGTCGTGGCGGCCGATGTGAGTTCACAGCTCGAAAGGCTTGGATGAAACCGCGCAGACACAACATCTCCGACGACGTGTTCGCCGCCCTGGCGGCAGGGCGAGGAGGTGCCGCGGCGGTACGCCGGCTGGCCGCCGTCGAGCGCAGCAAACATCTGCTGCTCCTGCGCGGCCTGGTGGAGAGCGCCGCAACGACAGGGCATCCGGCAGCGGGCCGTACCGCGGACGCCTACGACCGGCTCGCCGCACTCCAGGACGACGCCCCGGACGCTGTCGAGGCCGTCGTGTGTTATCCGGCCGTGGGGGCTTGGCTCCGGTCCACGCTGCTGGCTCTCGACAGCGACCCGGAGCAAGCCCGGCCGGATCAGCTGGCCGCCGTTACCGCGGCCGCCGCGATCAGAGCGCGGGCGCAGTTGTCCATCGAGGTACGGACTTCGAGCGGTGCGCTGTTCCTGCCGTCCCTGGGGGAGGTTCGTGTCCCGGACGGCACCGCGACGGTGCGGTCCACTGCGGGAGGGGCGGAGATCGTCAGCGGTGGCGCCCACGTCGTGATCCCCGACGACCGCTCCCGGGACGTCCCGGGCTGGCGGGGCCTGCGCCGGCTCACGGCGTACGCAGGAGGTAAGGCTCTCGACCTCGTCCTCGACGACGTCGATCCCTACCGGATGCCCGCCGACGTGGCCGGCAGGCTGCCCGAAGGCGAGCTCGAGAACTGGCGCTCGGCATTGCAGGAGGCGTGGGGCATCCTCACCGCCCACCATCCGTCGACGGCGGCGGAGATCCGGGTGGCGCACCGGGTGCTCACCCCTCTGCGTCGTCCGGCACGGGGTCAGGTGAGCGGGACGGCCTCGGAGACCTTCGGCGCCGTGGGCGTGTCCTCGCCCTCTGACGGGCTCACGCTCGCCGCGACGCTGGCGCATGAGGTTCAGCACGCGAAGCTGGGCGCGCTGTCGGACATCGTCCGGCTGCTCGACGCCGACGACGGCCGCAGGTTCTACGCCCCCTGGCGGGAGGATCCGCGGCCTGCCGCCGGGCTGCTGCACGGCGCGTACGCCTATCTGGGTGTCACTGCCTTCTGGCGACACCAGCGCCACCACGAGCGGGGGGAGAGGGGTGTCCTGGCTCACGGCGAGTTCGCCCGCTGGCGAGCGGGCGCCGGCGGGGCCGTGGACGTCCTCATGGCCTCAGGGCTGCTGACGTCCGCGGGCAAGCAGTTCGTCGCCCAGATGCGCCGCGTCCTGACGGCCTGGCAGGGTGAGCCGGTGCCGGCGAGCGCGGAGGCGCGGGCACGCGCGGAAGCCGAAGGTCACCTGGCCCGCTGGCGGCGCGCCCACGGTCACCCCGCGCCCTGAACGTCACGGCCGTGACCGTCCTAGATAGGTGGGGGGTCGAAGTCGAAGTCGAGCTGACGTCCCTCACCGGCGACCACGGTGTCGGGATGCTGGGAACCGCGCACTTCCGTGAACTGCTTGACGGTCCGCGACAACAGCTCCTCGGCTTTCTCCTCGGCGCCCGTGCGTCGCAGCACCACCGACAGGTTGGCAGAGCAGCCCAAGGTCAGCGGGTGGATGGCGCCGAGGAGCTTGCGGGAGCGGTTCATCGTGTCTTCGCTGAGGCTCTGCGCGGCGTCCAGCTCGCCGAGTGCGGTCAGGTCGCTGGCCAGGTTGATGGCGATGACGAGCGCATAGTGGTGGTCGCGGGAGAGCCTGCTGTCCAGGGCGGCCAGACACTGCTCGTTGAGCCTGCGCGCGCTCTCGGCGTCTCCACGCACTCGGTGCAACAGCGCCAGGTTGCCTGCGCACCCGCGGTTGTAGGGATGCTCCTCGCCGTACACCTGCGGGTAGCGGTTCATCGTGTCCAGGGCCCGCTCGAAGGCCTCGTTGATCTGGCCGGTGGTGCGCAGGGTGTTGGCGTGGTTCATGGCGGCGGCCAGCGTGTCGGGATGGTCGGGGCCGAGCAGGCGTGCGTACCGCTCGTAGACGTCCTGGGCCAGCTCGATCGCCTCGTCGTAGCGGCCGGCGCGGCGTAGCGCGATCGAGAGGTCCTTGCCGGTGCGGAGCGTGACCCAGTGTTCGACATCTAGCTCCTGGACGCCGAACGCGTAGGCGTCCTCGCCGAGGTCGCAGGCATCCTCGTAATCGCCGCACAGCCGGACCACCCGCGCGAGATTGCCCCAGAACAGGAGGTGAGAGACCTTGCTGACGTCGGACTTCCTGCTCGAGATCGTGAACACGTTCTCATGGACGGCCCGAGCCCGCTGGTAGTGGCTGACCAGCGCGTAGTCGAGCGCCAGGTTGTTCTTGGCGTGAAGCAGCTCGATGTGATCAGTTGCGTAAAAGGTCTCATGCCCCTGCAGGACCTGCTCGTCGTGATCTCTGGCCTCGACGAAGTCGCCCATGGCTCGCAGGTCTCCGCCGAATCCCTGCGAGAGGAACAACGACTTCTCGTGCTGGGGGCCGAAGACCCGGCGCGCGCGCTCCAATGCCGCCCTGTCGATCTCGAAAGCCTTGGGATAGTCGCCGAGGACGCGCAGCACCTTGCCGAGCTGTGCCTGGGCGTCGATCACGTGGGGGTCGTCGGGGCCGGAGCCTTTGGTCCACTGCTGGAGGAAGCTCTCCACGAAGGCGCGGCTCGTCTGGTGCTGACCCGACGCGTAAAGGTAGCGGACCATGTTGAGCGCGAACTCGCGCACTCTCGGATCGCGCGTGCCGGCCACGTCGGACGGCACGATGTGCTGGACGAGCTCGGCGTAGCGCGGCCAGTTGGCCTCGTCGTCGGGGTCGCCCAGTGCCGGGCTTGCCAGCAGGACATGAACGATCTCGCGGTAGCGATCCTGTTCGTCCTCGCTCAGGTCCGCGCGGAGCAAGGCCTGGATGAGGCGGTGCACCTGAAGGGTGCGTGTCTCCGGGTCGAGCTTGGCCAGCGCGTAGCGCCCGATCAACCGGATGGCCTTGCTTCGCAGCAGGGGGTTGTCGAGAAGCTGCTGCAGACCCGGTGCCAGGTGCTCGTCGACGCCCCAGCGGAACACGTCGACGGGGATCGGCTCGGGGCCGAAGAACGCGCAGCACCTCATCAGCTCGACGGCTTCGGTGAGCTGCTGCTCCAGCTGGCTCACCGAGAGCCGCCAGGCCGCGGTCATCGACCGTGGGTAGTCGAGCGGCTTGGGCATCTGCAGAGTGTCGGACATGTGCTTGGCGAGCTGCTGGAGGTATTCGTCCACCGACATGCCCGCCTCGGCCTGCAGCGCACCCGCCTGCTCCAGAGCGAGCGGCAGGTGCCCCAGCTCATCGGCGAGCCGCCGCGCGTCGACCTCGCGGAGTGTGCTGGACACGCGTTTGTGCAGGAACTGCACGCTCTCGCCGTGGGTGAACACGTCGACGGGAACGGTCTCGACGACGCTGCGCCACTCCTGGTTGCGCGAGGTGATGAGGACATGCCCGGGACCGCGGGGGATGAGCTGGTTGATGTCTTCCGGCCGGTCAGCGTTGTCGAAGATGAGCAGCCAGCGGTCGTACGGGTCGCCACGACGCAGCGCGTGCAGGACAGCGGCGGCGGTGTCGTCGATGCCGACCGCCTTGGCGGGTGGCAGGTTGAGCCGGGGCGCGAGCGCGGCCAGCGCCGCGGGCACCAGCAGCGCCTGGTCAGCCGATATCCACCACACCAGGTCGTATTCGGCTTGATAGCGCCAGGCGTACTCGACCGCAACCTGGGTTTTGCCGACCCCGCCCATGCCGTGCAGAGCGTGCGGCACAACCGCCGTCACGTCGGCCGCGATTCCGGCGCGAAGCTGCTCGAGCAGGCCATCCCGGCCGGTGAAATTCTTATTGCGCGGCGGAATCTTTTCGCCCCATACCTCTGGCAATCCGCGCGCCACCGCCCGAGAACCCGTCACGGACCGATGGTAGCAACACCGTAGCATGCCTCCTAGTCGACCCGCTGACGCACAGGTAGGTATACAAATCTCCTTATTGGTACGAAACTTACCCTAACGCCACTTTTACGGATCTTTTTGGACAACAGATCAGAGCGACGATCTTCCGTTGGACAGTTCCGCCTGGTCAGCTGATTTACGGGGACGCACCCCTCTAGGCAAGGGCAGCGATATGGGCGATGCTGTGGCAGGCATGCCTTACAAGTGGCGTTCGCATGGCGTACGACCATGCGGTCAGCTTCCCGACGTCTGGAGTTTCCATTGGCGAGACAGGAGGAATGTTCGCACGAGGGTGTTGACGAGCACGACGGCGGCCTGCTCGACCTCTCCGCAGCCTCGCTCCGCGAGATCGCGGCGCTCTCAGCGGAAGACCCGTCGGTGTTCGGCGAGGCGGTGAAGCGGGCGCTCAGCCAGAGCGGATCGCTGCTCGGATTCAGTCAGAGCATATGACACCCCTTTCAGGCGGCCCAGATGGCAACAGTCACCCCAAAGGCTCACGGCATACGGCCCGGTGAGAGGGGCAAGCCTCGACAACCGCGGGTCACGGTGGGTCGCGGTACGCATGCACTGCCCGCGGACATAAACTCACGCCATACGTCGGACCGGGCTCCACCGGGGCGACCGCATTCGCGCTGAGAGGAGTCGGCACATTTTCCGGCAGTCGTCATCTCCTCCAGGGCAATCGTGCGATCGGCCGACGCGCCTCCCTCTCGCTGTTGCCTGCCGGCAATCCGCCGCGAAGCTGTCTCCGCGGTGCGGTGGCCGGCGAGCGGGTCTGGCCACCTCGCATCCGAAGCCGATCCTGCTTACAGGACGCCCTTTTCGGACAGGATCGCTGCGATGACTGTCAGCCTGATGGCCCAATATGTCGATCGGCAGCCATATGTTGGTGTTCGCCCCTTTTATGCGGATGAATCCGAACAATACTTCGGGCGCTCCGCAGCGGCGGACGAGATCGCCGATCGCTGGCTGCAGCATCCGCTGACGGTGCTCAGCGGGCCGCCCGGCTGCGGGAAGACCTCGCTGCTCCACGCGAAGCTCGTCACGCACCCCGCACTCCGCGCCGCCGACGTCCTGCCGATGGGGCGGCCCGCTGGACCGCCTCCCCCCGCGCTCGCCGCGCTGCCGGAGCACAACCCGTACACGCTCGCGGTGCTCTGTTCCTGGTCGCCGGCAACGCCCCCAGGCCGCCTGGCCGGCCTGTCGCTCTACGAGTTCCTGCGCCGCGACGGCCGGGCCGACGGGCGCTCAGGTCCCCTGTTCGCCGCGATCGACCAGGTCGAGAAGGTCTTCGAACGACACTCGCGCCTCGATCAGCACCGCGCCGGTTTTCTGGCCCAGCTCCGCGAGGTCACCAGCGAGCTACCGCACCTGCGGCTCCTCCTCTCCATACGGGATGAGCACGTGCCCGGCCTCGAGATCGCCCTGGGCTCCCTGCAGCCATACCATCTGGGCGCGCTCACGCTCGACGAGGCGGTGCAGGCCATCGAACGGCCGGTGGCGGGCAGTGGGAGGTGGTACGCCGACGGCGTGGCCGAGCGCATCGCCACCGCCGTCGCCACCGGGCACGACGCGGTCGACCCGGTGCTTCTGCAAGCGATCTGCTCACGGTTGTGGACTTCGCTCCCTGCCGACACCACGGCCATCACCCTCCAGGACGTGCACGCCTACCCCGGTATCGGACCGGCGCTACGCGAGTTCTGCGGCCAGGCCGTCGCGGACGTGACCACGGAGTACGACGTCTCCACCCTCCGCGTGGCGTCGTGGCTGCAACACGCGTTCGCTACCCCCGCGGCCCGAGGCGACACCGCGGGCAGCGCCACCCGCGCGGGCCTGCCGCCGGCGATACTCCTCGCCCTGCAGGACCGTCACATCCTGCGCGCCGACAACGGCTCCTACCGGTTGCACCACGAGTGCCTTGCCGAGCCGCTCACACGACTGGACGTCGCCGACCTGCGCGTGAGCGGCACCAGCCCCCACCGGCATCTGGCCGCGGCGGAGTCCGCGCTGTTCAGGGGAGACCTCGCAACCGCCGAACTGAGCGCGAACGCCGCCCTCGCCGGACAGGAGGATCTGACGCTCCTGGCCGCGGTCGAGTCGAGGCTGGGCGACATCGCACACCTCCGTGGCGACCCGCAACAAGCCGTGACCCACTACCGGGCAGCCGCCGCCTCCTACGAGGCGATGCGGGACACCCCTGCCGTGGCCAACCTGCTGGCCGCCATCGCCCACTCGCTGCTGGCTCAGGGAATGGGCGTCGAAGCGGTCGACGCCATGCGCTCCGCGGTCGACCGGCTGCCGACCGACCTGGCGCTGCAGACCGAGCTGGGCCGGACGTTGTGGCGGGCGGGCCAGGGTCACGCCGGGGTGACCGTACTCACCGACGTGCTGAACACCGACTCCGGCACGCCCGAGGCGCTGCGGACCCGGGGGGAGATGCTGGCCGACCTGGGCCAGGCCGACAAGGCCCTGCACGATCTCGACCAGGTGCGGCGGCATCTGCGCCCCGAGGGCCGCGCCGCCCGCGCGCTCGCCCTCGTCAGCACCGGCAACCCCCGGGACGCCGAGGAAGAGATGGAGGCGGCGCTCGAAGCCGGCACCCAGAACGGGCCGGCGCTCCTGTACGTCGCCCGCGTCAGGGCGCTGGGCAGCAACCGCACCGGAGCAGCCGACCTCGCCCGTCTCTCCTTGACCGCCACGGCTCCCGCGCTGGCCCCCCACCAGCGGGTGGCGGCGACTCAGCTTTTGCGGACCGGCAGTCCGTCGCCCTCCTGAGGACGGCCCGCGTCAACCGCCACGTCGCAGAAGTCGTCGATGCGCTGCTCGATCGGGCCGAACAACGGAGGCTCCAGGATCTGCCCGCCCAGGAACTGGCCGCCCTCGTCGTAGTGCATCCGTGTGTGCTGGGTCACCTGGCTCGCCAGTCCGTACGCCGCCGTCGCAAGATCCCTCGCAACCCGGGCAATATCGCCCGGGGACAGGACAGCCACCCGCGAGGCCAGGTCACCCACCGCCGCGGCCTGCGCCTCGATGGCGGCGAGCCGGACGTTCATGTCCTCCCAGGGGTGGTGGGCCGCGACCTCAACCTGCAACCTCAGCTTGAGCGCCCCACCCAGCAACTCCCCGTACGCCTGCTCGCGCGCTTGTGCCTGCTGCTCCTCGCGCCGCCGCTGCGCCTCCCGCTCCTCCTTTCTGGCGGTTGCCCGGTTGGTCAGTGCGACGCCGCCCAGTGCGCTGAGAGCGCCCACGATCGCGCCGGCCGCGGAAATGATGGTCGTCACAAGCGAGGCATCGGCCATGGCGAAAGTGTGTCATCGCGTGACGGCAGATGGCAGAGCTCTCAAAATCAGTCCCGTTGTGGCACCCCTCAACGTGACCAAGATTCTCGAGGTATGCGGTAGAGATTGTGAACCGTCTCGAACCACTCGCTGCTGATGGCGCCCTCAGTCACCTTCTCGACCACCTGCAAGAAGGAGTTGAGCGTCACCTCGCTGTCCGCCGTCTCCGAGAAGGGCACCTCTCGTAGATACGGGCTCAGAATGTAGCCGTGGCTCGCGGGGTCGGGGTGATACGGAGTGATGTCATCGATCAACTGTCCGTTCTCCAGATAGAACAGCTCGGTCGGACCGTCGATGTCCGTCCATCCGAGCCCCAGCACGCGACGGCCGGCTTCACTCAGAGCTTTTTGCAGACTCACTCGCCCGCAGATATGCCCGCTGAGGCTGATGATCTGCGTCCACCCGGGAGCATGGGCCCCCAGCCAAACGATTTCTCCGTGTTCCGAGACGTCAGAGAACCACCTCATCGCAGTATGCCGGTCACACAGCAGTTCGGACGAAGAGTCGACGCGAAGCCGCATGGCAATCTCGCGCTCATCGGTCTCCGAGACCCAAAGCCCTCGAAAATAGTCCCCGAACCCGTATGCCTTGAGCAAGCCGAGCGGATCACCAGCGGATAATGACATCACAGCCCTTTCACCAGCAAGCATGGAGTACGCCAGCTCCTTATTCACCATCTCCTGCTTCCTCACATCAGACGAATGAGAAACAGCTGCGCTTGACGGCGCTCTCCCATGCACACTAGCCAGACTCCCAACACCGGACAGCACTGTCCGGAAGTGAACAAGCACGCTTGGTGGTCCTAGGGCAAAACGGAACGTGCCATCGGTCCGTTGACGCCCTCTCCGCGTCAACCGCGACCGCGGCGTGCAGGCATCCGAGCTCGTACGGCCGAAAATCGTTTGCTCCGCGTGGCGGGCTCAGGAAACGTGGTGTTCATGCGGCTTTGACGGACACCACCCCCTGCTCCGAGATGCCATGGCGCCGGCTCGCGCCGTGATGCCGCCTGCTCGCACCCTGTTCAGTGAAGAGAGTGTCTTTGTCCCCACAACCTCCCGCCGTCGGACCGGCCACCGTCACCGTGTTCGCCTCCCCCACCAGCTGGATCGAGTCCGATGCCGTCGCGCAGTGCCACCAGGTGGCCGCCCTCGACGGCATGATCCACGTCGCCGCCATGCCGGACCTGCACCCCGGCAAGGGCGCCCCCATCGGCGCCGCCATGACGTCGACCGTCCTGTACCCGTTCCTGGTGGGCTCCGACATCGGTTGCGGCATCGCCGTGTTCCCCGTCAGGCTCAAGCGCGCCGTACCCGAGAAGCTCGCCGCCCGGTTCCCCGATCTCGACCGCGCGCTCGACCCCGAGCGGGATGCCGACGACCCGGCCTGGGACGTGGTGAAGGGCGAAATCCCCGCAGGCCACATCGAAGGCCTCGGGACGGTCGGCCGGGGCAACCACTTCGTCGAGCTGGCGCGCATCGGGACCGTCTTCGAGCCCGGCCACGCGAGCCGGCTCGGACTCACCGCCGGCGACCCGGTCCTCATCGTCCACAGCGGCTCCCGAGGGCTCGGCGAGCGGATCCTGCGCGCGCACACCGAGGTGCACGGCGCGGGCCCCGCCGCCGATCCCGCCGCCTACCTGGCACAGCATGACCAGGCCGTACGCTGGGGATCGCTCAACCGGCGGCTGCTGGCCGCCCGGGTCGCCCACGCCCTGGGCACCGAGCCCGCCGAGCCGATCGTCGACCAGTGCCACAATCTGGTCGAGATCCGCGACGGGATCTACCTGCACCGCAAGGGGGCGGCGCCGGGTGACGGCCGCGACGTGCTCATCGCCGGTACGCGAGGCACCCCTTCCTACCTCGTGGCCGGCCACGCCGGGCCGGACGCCGGCCACTCCGTGGCGCACGGCGCGGGCCGCAAGATGTCGCGGGCCGACGCCCTGCGCCGGGGCCGGGCCAAGCACACGGTCGAGGAGCTGCGCCGTACGCCCATGGGGTCGCTGGTGGTGTGCGGCGACCGCCAATTGCTCTTCGAGGAGGCGCCGACGGCCTACAAGCGCATCGAGCAGGTCATCGCCGACCTCGTCGAGCATGACCTGGCCACGCCCATCGCCACCACGATCCCCTTGGTCACGTACAAGACACCCGACCTCGGGTCCACGCCTCGAAGGGACCGCCGGGACCAGCGCCGCAAGCGGGGGCGGCCGTGAGCGTCCACCTGCTTCTGTCGGCCGGGCGCGGCCCGCAGGAGTACGCCTGGGCGCGGAAAGCGCCTCCACACCCGCAAGAACTGGCACGACACCACGGCCGGGTGATCGATGTAATCGTCGGCTGTGGCTGGCACCCGTCACGCGCGACCGACCCTTGCTCTGGCCCTCCGTAGTGACGGGACTCACGGTCGCAAAGGCCCTTATCGACGTCACATCTGCCGGCCCGATCGCGTCTTGTGTGTAGGCAAGGTTAGGGGGCCCAAGATGCGTTCGTTGCCGACCATACGCCGCTCGTTCCAGTTCTCCCACTGGTCGTTCATGTTCGCGGAAATCGCCGTCTGGTCGTTCGTCGTTTTGCTGGTGACCGGGGCGATGCTCATGCTGTTCTACGACCCCGGCATGTCCCAGGTGACCTATGACGGCTCCTACGGCCCGCTGCGCGGGCTCCTCGTCAGCAGGGCGTTCGACTCCACCATGCACCTGAGCCTGGAGGTGCGCGGCGGGCTGCTCATCCGCCAGATGCACCACTGGTCGGCGCTCGTCTTCGTGGCGGTCGTCGTGTTGCAGTTGCTGCGCATGTTCCTCACGGGCGCGTTCCGCCGCCCGCGTATCCAGCAGTGGCTGATCTGGGTGGCGCTGCTGGCGCTGGGCATGTTCGCAGGCGAGACCGGCAACGCCCTGCCCGACGACATGCTGTCAGGCGGGAGCCTGTGGCTGATCATGTCGGTTGTGCAGTCCATCCCTGTGGTGGGCACATGGCTGACGTCGCTGCTGTTCGGCTCGGGCTTTCCTGGCGACACAGTCATTCCGGTCATGTACGTCGGGCACCTGCTGCTCTCGGCCGTCATGGCCGTCCTGCTGATCGCCCGTGAACTGCTGGTGCGGCGGCACGGCCACTCGCGGTTCGTCGCCTCGCTGCCGGCGCGGCGAAGCGCCCGCCCGCTGATGGCGGTCGCGACGTTCGGCATGCTGATCATCCTCGGGTTCGGGTTCCAGATCGCCCCGATCTGGCTGTACGGTCCGGCCAAGCCGACGCAGATCTCGGCGGGCTCGGTGCCCGACTGGTACATGGGGTTCCTTGACGGCGCCCTGCGGATCATGCCCGCGTGGGAGCTCACTCTCGGGGACTACACGCTCAGCCTCGCAGTCCTCGTTCCCACGGTGGTGGTACCCGGGGTCTTCTTCACCGCGCTGGCCACGTATCCGCTTGCCGAGCGCCTTCTCCTCGCGCGACGCGGCCGCCGCGACGCGCTGGGCCGGCCTGAGAGCGCGCGCCGCATCGCCCGTGAGACACCCGCGCGGAACCTGCTCGACCGGCCGCGCGACACGCCCGTGAAGACGGCCATCGCCGCCGCCGGGATCACGTTCTACGGCCTGCTGTGGGCAGCCGCGGCCAACGATCAGCTCGCCCACCAGTTCCAGCTCTCTGTCAACGCCGTGACGATCTTCTTCCGATACGCCGTGGTCATCGGGCCCGTCGTCGCCTTCGTCGTCACCCGGTGGATCTGCCTCGCACTCCAGAAGTCGGACCGCGACGTGGCCGAGCACGGCATGGAGACCGGGATCATCACCCGATCCCCGGACGGCGGATTCCACGAGCGGATGGCGCCGGTGCGGCAAGAGCGTGATCGTGACCGGGAGTTGAGCCGGTCAGCATAGGTAGAGGGTTCATGCGCAGCCGGGGTGATCGGGCTCCCGCTCGTCCCGGCTTCCTCGAGTGTGTACGTCATCGGTGTCGGTTCGTCGTCGTGCCCGGTGCCGGTGGAAGTACGGAGCGTGTACAACCGCGTTGAGCAACTCGTCGCATCCGCGCCGGAGACCCTACGCAATGCGCACGGCACCCCCTTGAGCTGGGGCGGTTTCGGGGTCGTGAGCGCCGCGTCGAAGGCACCGGCTGTCGCGCGCTGTCAGGTCTTCCGTGGCAGGACGACGCGGGGACCGGTGGCGGCGGCGCAACGAGGAGAGGAACCCGTTTGGAGGGGGTTGCGGGAGGGCAAGCGCTGATCATGCCGGAGTGGTTGCAGGCGGGCGGGTGGGGGCTGCTGGCCGGGTTCGCGCTCGTGCTCGGAGCGCTGGCCGGGTACACGCTCCGGATGCCACAACGGCTGATCGCGTCGGTGATGGCGTTCGGCGCCGGGGTGCTGATGTCCGCGGTGTCGTACGAGCTGATCGAAGAGGCGCACCGCCGCGCGGGGCTGGCACCCGCGGTGGTGGGGGCCGTGTCCGGCGCGGTCCTCTACACCGTCTGCAACGTCCTGCTGGCGCGGCGTGGAGCCAGGCATCGCAAGCGCTCCGGTGACCGGCATCCGTCGCTGCAGGAGGGGTCGGGGACGGCGATCGCGCTGGGCGCGGTGCTCGACGGGGTGCCGGAGTCGCTCGTCATCGGCGCGAGCCTGCTCGGCGGGGGCACGGTGAGCATGGTGACCGTGGCGGCGGTGTTCATCAGCAACGTGCCCGAGGGCCTGTCCAGCGCGGCCGGCATGCGCCGGGCCGGGCGAACCAGGACGTACGTGTTCGGGCTGTGGATCGGGATCGCCGGCGTCAGCGGCCTGTCGTCGCTGGCCGGGTACGCGCTCCTGGGGCAGGCGCCCGCGGCCGTGCTGGCAGGCATCATCGCGCTGGCGGGCGGAGCGATCCTCACCATGATCGCCGACACCATGATCCCCGAGGCGTTCGAGTCCTCGCACCTGCTGACCGGTCTCATCACCCTGGCCGGCTTCCTGGTCGCGTTCGCCGTGTCCAAGGCCGGCGGTTGAACCTCCGGTCAGCGGCCGAACTGCACCTGACGCGCGAGGGCGGGCGGGTGTCGGGCTCGTCCGTCCAGGCCCGCACCTGGTCATTCGTCGTCTGGATCCGCCGGACCCTCGGCCGGTGCGATCTGCAGTGGTGTCGCGGCCCCGCCGGCGAGTTCGCGCCCCTGGTTCAGCGTGTGGTCAAGCTGCCTGGCCAGGTGGGGAGGGTCGCCGGAGGTAGGTACCCGTCAGCGCCCGCGTCGAGCAGTCGTCGGACCGGGCCGTGGTACTGGACTCCGAGTTCGTGGTCCTCGATCTCGGTGACGATGACACGAACTCGACCTCATAGCCTCGGCCTCATGAACGACCGTGCCTTCGTCCCCGACGACTTCGTCGTCCCCCTGTCCCTGGCCACCCCGCAGTTCCGGCTGGAACCCCTGGGACCCCAGCACAACGCCGCCGACCACGCCGCCTGGACCAGCAGCATCGAGCACATCCGCGCGACCCCGGGCTTCCCGGACGGAAAGTGGCCTCCCCTGGACGGCATGACCTTGGAGGCGAACCTCGCCGACCTGAAACGCCACGCGAACGACTTCGCCCGGCGCCGCGGATTCACCTACACCGTCCTGGACGCGGCCGGCGACGAGGTGATCGGATGCGTCTACATCTACCCCTCCGGCAGGGACGACCACGACGCTGACGTGTCCTCCTGGGTCCGGGCCGACCGGGCCGAACTGGACGTGCCCCTGTACGAAGCCGTGACAGCCTGGCTGTCCACGCAGTGGCCCTTCGGCAGGCTCGACTACGACCCGCGATGAGACCCCTCGGGTCGGCGCTTGCGGGAGTGGCGTACTGATGTGCTCAGGAGCCCTTGATGATCGTTCGTGCCACGGTCCCGTTCGCGCCACGTCTGTGTAAAATTACATAATTACAGAGTCGAGGACGGTAGCCGATGAGCCTTCGTCAGTACGAGTACGCCCTGGCCGTCGCTGAGGAGGGTTCGGTGACGGCGGCGGCGGAGCTGCTGCGTGTCGCTCAGCCGTCGGTGTCCCAGCAGATCCGCGGCCTCGAGCGGGAGCTCGGCGTGCAGTTGTTCACCCGCACGCCGAGCGGGCTGGTGCCCACCGTGGTCGGCCGCGCCTTCCTGCGGGAGGCGGAGGTCGCGGTGAAACGCGTCGCGGCGGGCGCGGGCGACGGCGCGGGCAACGGCGTTGTTGACGAGGATGTCGATCGGACCGCTCTGGCGGCCCAGTGCGGCGACCGAGTCCAGGTCGGCCATGTCCGCCGGGACGAACCGGACCGCGCCGTCCTCCCGCGCGGCGTGCACGGCGTGCTCGCCGCGCTGGACATCGCGGCCGCTGATGACGACGTCGGCGCCCGCGCGGGCTAGCAGGCGAGCGGTTGCCAGGCCGATGCCAGAAGTGCCGCCCGTGACCAGCGCGTTTTTACCCTGCAGTTCCATGCCCCAAGGCCTTTCATGAAGCTTTGTTGAATGGCGTCCAGAAATGCGACAGACGTCAACCCATGGGGAATTCCCCGCCGTCCACGATGACATTCCTTCCGGTCAGCCAGCTCGCCCGGCCGGAAACGAGGAACAGCACGGCGTGGGCGATGTCCCCGGCACCAGCAGCGCGTCCAGCCGTACCGACGCCAGGTAGTTCAGGTCCAGCGCGTCCTGCCACTCCTCGTCGGGGATGGCCGAGCTGCCCTCGTACGGCTGCGCCCCGCCCGCGTTGTGCACCACGACGTCCACCCCGCCGAGCACGTCCTGCGCGGCCTCGGCGAGCGCCTGCGCTCCGGCGCGTGTCCGCACGTCGGCCGGCACGAAGGCGGCGCCCTCCGGCACCGCGCCCGTCGCCGTCCTGGCGGTCGTGAGCACCTCGGCTCCCGCGTCAAGGAGATGGCGTACGACGGCCGCGCCGATCCCGCGAGTGCCACCCGTGACCAGGGCTCGTTTTCCCACGAGTTCTCGTGTATCCGAGCCGTTCTCCACCACGCTCATGTCAACGGTCCTCTCGTTCACGTGTCAGTCCGCTCGACGGAAGAAAATAGCGATTCTCGGGAGTAATCGCGGTGAGCCCGTCGTCGAGCTGTTTCACGCTACGTCCGGAAAAGAACGAGAGGCAAAGACGAAATGTCAGCAGGCGCCATAGGCGATTCCTATGGCGCCGCCTGCCGGTCCCCCAGGTCAGCCTGCCGGGAGCGCGGCGTACAGATCCACACCGTTCCCGTCAGGGTCGGCCACCGTGGCATAGCGCATTCCCCAGAACGCGTCGAACGGCTCGGCGATCCCCCGGCAGCCCGCCTCGAGCAGCTCGGCGTACTTGGCGTCCACCTCGGCCGGGCTGTCGAACTCGAAGCACAGCAGGGTGCGCGGCCCGCCGGTCGGCGCGCTCCAGCCCGGCAGGAACGGGGTGCGGAAGCCCTCGGTGTCCAGCATCACGTGCAGCCCGTTCGGCAGGTCGCAGCCGGCGTGCTCGGACGAGTACTCATCGACCTTGAACTCCAGCCCCAGCCGCGCGTAGAACGCGATCGAGGCCTCCAGGTCGGACACGATGATGTCGATGGTGTTCAGTGCGGGATGCATGATGCGCTCCTTGACGATGAGCAGGGCTTTCCGGGCCGTCACCGACGGCCCCTCATCTCCAAGACGATCGGCTGAGCGTGCGACACGACACGGCTCTCAAGATTGCCTGCGACCGGGGCTTAATAGGATCGCTGCTGTTGCGTTGGTCCGGCGAGCGGAGCACGATGAGCGACCCCGGCGGCTTCGGCCCCCTGGCGATGGACGATCGCGAGCCGATCGGCCCCTACCGCATCGCAGGCCGGATGGGCGCCGGTGGCATGGGGGTCGTCTACGCCGGGATCGCGGCCGACGGCGCCCGGGCCGCGGTCAAGGTCATCCACCCGGGATTAGCCGCCGATCCGCAGTTCCTGGCCCGTTTCGTCCGCGAGGTCGACCTGCTGTCGCGCGTACGCGGGCGCTGCACGGTCGCCGTGCTGGCCGCCGACACCGCGGCGATGCCTCCCTGGCTGGCCACCGAGTTCGTTCCCGGCCCGACGCTCAGCACCTACGTCCAGGAGAACGCCCGGCTGCGCCCGGACGAGCTCCTCCCGTTCGGCCTGGACATCGCCGAGGCGCTCACCGACATCCACCGGGCCGGCATCGTGCACCGCGACCTCAAGCCGGGGAACGTCATCCTCTCCGCCTCCGGCGCGAAGGTCCTGGACTTCGGCATCGCCCGGGCCCTCGACGAGAGCGGGCTCACGGGCACCGGCGCGCTGATCGGGACGCCCGGCTGGATCAGCCCCGAGCAGTACCGGGGCGACGAGGCGGACACCGCCGCCGACGTCTTCGCCTGGGGCGCGCTGATGGTCTACGCCGCGACCGGCCGCCCGCCGTTCGGCACCGGAGCTCCCGACGTCCTCGCCTACCGGGTCATGAGCGTCGAACCGGACCTGTCCGAGGTGCCCGCCCCGCTCCACGACCTCGTACGCGGCGCGCTCGCCAAGGATCGTGCGGCCCGGCCCACGGCGTACGAACTGCTCGACCAGCTCAAGGCGCTCACGTCGGGCACCAAGCCCATGCCGCCGCCACAGCCCCCGCGTGGCAGGCGGCTCATGGTGCCCCTGTGGTCGGCCGCCGTCGCCGTCGCGGCGGTCGCGGCCGCGGGAACGGTGTTCGCGACGAACTCGCGGGGAACGCCCGAGGCGCTGCAGAGCCCGAGCGACTCCCCCGCGTCCACGTACGAGGAAAGCCCGGAACCCCCAGCCGAGGCGTCGACGGCGAGCGAGTCCCCCGAGGATGCCTCCAGCACGACAGAACCGCCCAGGAGGAAGACCTCCACCCCGACGAAGAGGGCGAGCGCCCGCCGCACCGACGCCGGCATTCCCTGCGCGTCCGACGACGCGATCCTGCGGCAGGCCGCCGCGCTGAACGGCGGCAGCCTGCCCGGGGACGCCGTGGTCGCGCGCAAGCGGTGCGTGGGCTACTGGGTCGCGGCCGAACTCGGCTCCCCCTCGGTCGGCGGCATCGACCTCATCGCCAAGCGGAACGCCACCCGTTTCGTCGACGCGAACATCGGCAGCAACTTCTGCTCGCGGGAGGACCGGCCGGCGCTCCTCGCGAACGCGCCCGCGAGAATCCGGACCTTCCTCTGCCCTGACGGCTTCCAGTGACGAAGTGAGCTCTGGTGGACATGGATGCGATTCGCGTCGAGATTGGTCGTCAGGCGCGGCCGTCGCCTGCCCGGCCGCCGATCGGACGACGTGAGGAGCGCGCATGAGGATCATGGACCTGGCCTCGGTGGACGGATGCATCGCCTTCGACCTCGACTGCCCGGCTTCCGCGGGCGGCACCCGGCTCGCCCCTGATGTCACCCGGGACGAGGCCGGGCTGCTGGCGCGGGCGATGACGTACAAGCTGGCCGTGCTCGGCGAGCGGATCGGCGGCGCCAAGGCGGTGCTGCGGGCCGAGCCCGAGCACCGGACGGCCGCCCTGGCCCGTTACTGCCAGGAGATCACCCCGCTGGTCGAGAAGGGCGCCTTCCTCACGGCCTCGGATCTGGGCACGCGTACGGAGGACTTCGCCTCGTTGCCCGGTTACCGTACCGGCTCGGTGATGCACCAGGAGGTCGGCGGCGAGCTGGTGGACACCATGGTGACGGGCTTGGGCGTGGTCGTCGCCGCGGAGACGGCGCTCGGCGGGCTGGCCGGGCGCACGCTCGCGGTGGAGGGGTTCGGCAAGGTGGGTGGCGCCGTCGTACGGGAGGCCGCGCGGCGGGGCGCACGCCTCGTCGCCCTCTCGACCCTGCACGGGTGCGTCACCGACCCCGCCGGGCTGGACGTGGCCGCCCTCGAAGAGCTGCGCGCCGAGCACGGCGACGCCTGTGTGCGCCTGCTCGGTCTGCCGGTGCGGCCCGCCGAGGCCCTGTACGAGGTGGCCGCGGACGTGCTGGTGCCCGGCGCGCGGACCGGCACCCTGACGGCCGAACGCGCCGCCGGGGTGCGCGCCCGCCTGGTCGCTCCGGGGGCGAATGTGCCCTACACCGAGGCCGGGCTGCGCACCCTTGCGGAGCGGGACGTGGTGACGCTGGCGGACTTCGTCTGCGGGGCCGGCGCCACGATCGGCTACCTCGCCGAACGCGCCGGCCGGGTTTCCGACGCCGCCTCGGCGCGGGACCTGGTGGAAGAGCGGGTCGGCCGGCTCACCGGGAGGGCGCTGGAACATCCCGGCGGCCCGTACGCGGGCTCGTGCGCCGTGGCGGAGGAATTCCTCGCCACCTGGCGCGACGCACCCGACCTCGCCGCCGGCCCTCCCCTCGCCCCCGAACCGGGCCGGTGACCGCTCACTTCCTATTGTGCGGTGATGCCCGGTCACGAGTCCGGGCCAGTCCCTCGCTCGCGTGCCTCCCGCAACTTGCCCGTGGCGACGAAGCCGACCGCGACCCGGTAGAAGCCGGCGATCGATTCGCCTTCTTCCAGCCCGCCACGGAACTGCTTACGCACCTTCGTGAAGGGGAAGGCCGTGCTGCCGTCGGGAAGGAGCACGCCCCACGCGTCATCGTCCGTCCTGCGCCAGTGGCCGCCCGTGGCGGCGGCGACGCAGGCGCCGAGGAACGAACCGAGCACGCCGACCAGCCCGTCGATCTGCTCCGGGTCGAAGCCGGGCCGGGAACGCTGGCGCTCGATGAAGCCATCGACCCACTCGACGGACGCCTGGTTGAGGCCGAAGTCCACGTCGCTCAGCGGCCCCAGCTGGTCGATGGCCAGGCTGACGTTCTCCTGGATCCACCGCAGCTCGTCTTCCTCCATTCGAGGAATGGTGGCATCGCCGGCGGATCCGATCAATCCGGTTTCCGGCTGCCCTGCAGTGGCTCACGAACGTGGCGGGCCCACGGTCTCAGACCGATATGGCGGGGACCGGCCGGCTGGCGGCAGGTGGAGCAGCGGCGCCGTGTCGAAGCCGGGCCGTGCCGCGCCCGTCCAGGCGGCGACGGTGCCCCGTTCGAGGTTGTCGCGCAGCGAGGCGATGAACGCGACCGTCTCCGTGGGCCGTTCGCCCAGCGTGATCGGCTGCCAGGGCATGGCGGCGAGCGCGAGGCCGGCTGGGCGGCGGTCCGCTCCGCCGCCGCCTCCGCGCCCGGGGCGGGCGCCGCCGTCGAACCACGTGTTTCAACAGGCATGAGCTTTTCTCCTTTCGACCGCGCAGAAATAGTCGGGGAAACTTTGTGGGCGTCCCGTTATTGCCGGCTTAAATGCCAATGAAATGGCTTTCCCGAAACGGCCCGGCGGCTCGGTGACCTGGGCACGATAGGCTTTCTGCGCATCCGGTCGTCGGGAAGGGGCGGCGCTTGCGTCAGGTGGGGTTCCGGATACTCGGGCCGGTCGGGGTCTGGGCGGAGGGCCGGTTCGTCGGCCCGTCCACTCCACAACAGCGGTCGGTGCTGGCCATGTTGTTACTGAACGTGCGCCAGGTGGTCACCACCGAGCGGCTGATGCGGGCGGTCTGGGAAGACGAGCCGCCGATCACCGCGCGCAACGCCATCCACCAGTACGTCTCGCGCCTGCGGCGGGTCCTCGTCCCGGTCCCCCGGGCCGCGCTCGTCACCGCGCCGCCCGGCTACCGCCTCGACGCCGAGCCGGCCGACGTCGACCTCCACCGCTTCCGCGAGCTGGTCGACCAGGCGAGGAAGAGTGTGCCCCGCGAGGCCGACGCCCTCTTCGGGCAGGCGCTGCGCCTGTGGCAGGGGCCGCCGCTGGCGGACGTCTCGGGCGGCTGGCTGCCGGCGATGTTCGGCCAGGCGCTGGCGGAGGAGCGCCTGACCGTGGTCGAGGAGCACGTGGCCGTCGGCCTGAGCCTCGGCGCGCCCGTCGAGTCGCTGGCCGACCTGCCGATGTTGATCAGCGAGCATCCGCTGCGGGAGCGGCTGACGTACCTGTGGATGTTGTCGCTGCTGCGTGACGGCAGGCGGGCCGCCGCGCTGGAGGCGTTCCGGCAGGCCCGCCGGCGGCTGGTGGACGAGCTGGGCGTCGAGCCCGGGGCCGAGTTGCAGGAGTTGCACCGGCGGGCCCTGTCGGCCGAGCCGGCCGCCGCGGCGTGGCCCTACTCCGGGCAGGGCGCCGCCGATGCGCCGGACGCGCCGCCGGTGCCCGCCGAACTCCCCGCGCCCCCGGCCGTCTTCGCCGGGCGGGCCGCCGAGATCGCCCGCGTACGCGCCGCCCTCACCGCGGACCGCCCCGCGGGCCCGCGGTTGTGTCACATCAGCGGCATCGGCGGCATCGGGAAGTCCGCGCTGGCCGTCCACGTCGCCCGCGGGCTCGTCGAGCACTTCCCCGACGGGCAGCTCTACGTCAACCTGCACGGGGCCATCCCGCAGGCCGGCCCGGTCGACCCGCACAGCGTGCTGGGCCGCTTCCTGCGCTCGCTCGGCACCGCCGACTCGGCCGTGCCCGCCGACCTGGAGGAGGCCGCGGGCCGGTTCCGGTCCCTCACCGACGGCAAGCGCATCCTGATCGTGCTCGACAACGCCAGGGACGCCGCGCAGGTGCGGCCCCTGCTCCCCGGGAGCGCCGCCTGCGCCGTCCTGGTCACCAGCCGCCGGATGTTCACCTCGCTGCACGACGCCGTCCACGTCCCGCTCGACGTCCTCGACGTCGGGCGGGGCACCGACCTGCTCGGCGGCATGGTCCACGACGACCGCATCGCCAGGGAGCCGGACGCCGCGGCGGCGGTGGTGCGCCTGTGCGGGGGCCTGCCTCTCGCGCTCTGCCTGGCCGCCGCGCGGCTGAACGGCCGCCCCTTCTGGCCGGTGTCGGTCCTGGCCGAGCGGCTGGCCACCGCCCGGCACCGGCTGGACGAGCTGCGCGCCGACGACCGTGCCGTACGCGCGGTCTTCCAGGAGAGCTACGAGGACCTGCGCGCGAGCCCGTCGGGAGCCGAGGCCGCCCGCGTGTTCCGGTACGTGGGGATGCTCGACGGGCCCGATGTCGGGCCCGTCGTCGTCGCGGCGATGACCGGGCTGCCGGAGGATCGCGCGCGTGACCTGCTGGACGCGCTGGTCGACGCCCAGCTGGTGGAGAGCCACGCCCCCGACCGTTACCGCCTGCACGACCTGCTGCGGCTCTATGCCCGCGAGCGGGCCGAGGCGGAGGACCCCGCCGGCTGCCGTACCGAGCTCGTCCGGCGGGTCCTGCACTGCCAGCTGGCGACCGCCCGTACGGCGATCAAGGTGATCGGCACGAACTCCGGCCGGCGCGCCGGCATCGGCCCGCGCAGGCTCGATCACCCCGGCGCCCGGCCGGCGAGCGGCGAGGACGTGCACGCGTGGACGGACGCGGAGGCCGACAACGTGCTGGCGCTGGTCCGCACGGCCGCGGACCCCTCCACGGCCACCCTGGTGGTCTCGCTGGCGGCGACGTTCACCGTCCTGCTGTACGAACGCGGCCACTGGCTCAAGCAGCTCAGCCTCGCCCAGTCGGCCCTGCCCGCGGCGGCCGGCACCGGCGACATCCGGTACGAAGCGCGCATCCACGGCGACCTCGGCTGGGTGCAGGTGTGCATGGGGGCGAGCGAGGACGGCATCGCCCACCTGCACCGCTCGCTCGACGCCTACCGGCGGGCGGGTGAGGCGACGATGGAGGCGTCGTTGCTCGACAACCTCGGCGTCGCCTACCGCACGTCGGGGCAGCCGGAGCGCGCGGCCGAGCACCACACGCTGGCGCTGCGGCTCAACCGCGAGCTCGGCGACCGCAGGGGCGAGGCGGTCAACCTCACCCATCTCGGCCTGGTCCACCAGGCGGCCGGCCGCTACGACGAGGCCGTCGAGCTGCACACCCGGGCGATCGAGCTGCTGGGCGAGCTGCGCATGCCGAGCGAGCGGCTGCGCGCCTTCGTCCACCGCGCCGAGGCGTACCGGCGGGCGGGCCGGTTCGAGGAGGCCGTGGAGCACTACCGGCAGGCCATGGAGACCCACAGGGAGCTGGGCGGCTCCGGCGACTTCGGGGAGGCCGAGATCTCCTGGGGGCTCGGCCTGGTCCTCTACGAGCTCGGCCGCGTCGAGGAGGCGCGGCAGGCCTGGCGGCGGTCGATCGCCCTGCTGGGCAAGCTGGGGCTCATCACCCGCGACGAACGGCTCACCGCGGAGCAGCAGGAGCCGCCCCCGACGCCGCGGGTGATCGTGCGGCAACGCTGACCTCAGCGTCCTTCAATTAGTTGACACGACATATATGTCGTGTAATCTACTCGCATGTCGAACGAACCGACCCTGGTCTTCATCCCCTGCTTCTCCGGCGCCCCGTGGGATCTGGCGCAGCTCACCCCGCTGGCCCATCGCCCGCAGCGCACCTTCAGGCTCCCCGAAGGCGTGGCCGACATGGAGGCCTACGCCGACGCCGCCGCGGCCCACGTCGCGGACCTGGACGACTACGTGCTGGTCGGCGACTCCTTCGGAGCCAACATCGCGCTGGCACTGGCCGTCCGGCAACCGGCCGGGCTGCGCGCCCTGGTGATGTCGGGCGGCTTCGCGGCCAACCCCGTCTCCTCCCCGATCTGGAAGAGCGCCATGCGGGTCATGGGCAGGCTGCGCGGCGGCCCCTACCGGCAGCTGGCGCTGCGCGCGCACGCCCACCGGCTGGCCTCACCCCACGACCGTGCGGGCCAGATCCCCTGGAGCGAGGCCGACAGCCGCCGGTTGTTCCTGGACAACACCCCGGCCACGTCGTTCGGAGCCCGCGTCAGCGCGGCGCTCACCGCCGACTACACCGGCCGTCTCGACAGGGTACGCGTCCCCACCCTGATCATCACGCCGTCGCACGACAAGCTGATCGGCGAGCAGGCGGCGCGGACCCTGCGCACCGGCATCGCCGGCTCCCGGGAGATCGTGCTGGACCGGACCGGGCACATGTTCCGCTTCACGCATCCCGAGACCTACGCCCGCGCCGTCGAGACCTTCCTGACCGGAACGACCCGCGACAGCGAGCTGACCCATGCGGCCCGCTGAGGAGCTCAGATACCTGATCCTGGCCGCGCAGCGGGAGGGCAACCGGATGCTCGGTCAGGCCCTGCGGCCGCTCGGCATCACCCCGTCCCAGGCCGAGGTGATCCGCGTCCTTCAGGAGCACGGCCCGCTTTCGCTCAACGGCCTCGGCGAGCTCCTGGTCTGCGAGAGCGGCAACAGCCCGAGCAGGCTCGTCGATCGCCTGGTCGCCCTCGGCCTGGTCAGGCGTGACGTGGCGGCCCACGACCGCCGCCACATCGACCTGTCGCTCACCCAGGAAGGGGCCGAGCTCGTACGGCAGATCGCCGAGATCGAGGAGAGGCTCTACCAGTCGATCGACGCCGCAGCCGAGGGCCGCGAGCTTGGGCAGGTCTTCGCCTTCCTCAGGGCGTTCGTCGCCGACCTGCCCGCCGGCCAGGCCCTGGTCCGCCGCGCCCGCAGCTGACCCGCGGCATCGTCACTCGGGCTGCGCGGCCAGGATCGCGTCACCGTGGTGCTCGGCCCATCGGGTCAGGATCGCTATCGGGTCGATCAACGTCTCGCCGAGCTCGGTCAGCTCGTACTCGACCCGCGGCGGCACCTCGGCGTAGGCCCGCCGGCCGACCAGGCCGTAGTTCTGCAGCCGCCGCAGGGTCTGGGTCAGCATCTTCCTGGAGATGCCGCCGATCAGCTCGACCAGCTCACCGTGCCGGCGCGGACCGCGGCTGAGCGCGTAAAGCACGACCACCGACCATTTGTCGGCGATCACCTCCACCGCCAGGCGGGCCGGGCAGTCGGCCAGGAACACATCCCCCGGCCCGTCAAAGTCACCCACGGTTCCTAAGGTACTCATTGGTTCCCATTGGGCTGGCTATCGTGCGCTTCATGACGACGCAGAAGCTCTCGCCGGCCGCCGGTCGGCTTCTCGAAGCCGACCGGTGTGCCACATTTGTCACCATAAATGCTGACGGATCGCCCCAGGTCAGCCTCATGTGGATCTCCAAGGACGGCGATCACCTGGTGTTCGGCGTCGAGCAACACCGTGTCAAGGTCCGCAACCTGCGGCGTGACCCGCGCGTCACGGTGCTGATCGAGGACGACCGGGATTCGGAGCACGGCCTGCGGCAGCACCTGATCGTCCGCGGCACCGTGACCTTCGAAGGCCCCGGCATCCCCGAGCGCTTCGCCGCCTTCATGGACCGGCAGGCCCAGCGCTACCTCGGCACCGGCTACCCCTTCGCCAACCGCGAGTCCACGACGGCGCTCATCGGCCGGATCAAGGTGGAACACGTGTCCGGCGTCGGCCCATGGGCACCGTAGCCGAGACGCTCGCACATGGAAATGCGCTTCCCAGCCATGGTGCGTCTCATGCTTTCGCGGTGAACTCGAATCATGACAACGACACCGATCCTCATCCTGGGCGGCACGGGCAAGACCGGCCGCCACGTCGCCGAGCGGCTGCGGGCGCGCGGCGTCCCGATCCGGCTCGCCTCGCGATCGAGCGAGCAGCGGCTCGACTGGTACGACGAAAGCACCTGGACCCCGGCGGCGGCCGGGACCGACACGGCCTACCTGGCCCCGCCGGTCGATCCGCCGGGTCTCGCGCAGGCCGGGAGGTTCGTCCAGCAGGCGGCGGCGGAGGGTCTGCGCCGGGTGGTGTTGTTGTCCGGCCGCGGCGTCGGCGGCCCCGGCCGCGACTTCGCCGTCTACGACGCCCAGCTCGACCTGGAGAACGCCGTCAAGGACAGCGGCGCCGCCTGGACCATCGTCCGGCCCGCCTGGTTCATGCAGAACTTCAGCGAGGACTTCATGCACGGCCAGGTGGTGGCCGGCGAGCTCCGGTTGCCGGCCGGTGACGGCGCCGAGCCGTGGATCGACACCGAGGACATCGCCGACGTGATGGTGACCGCGCTGCTGGACGAGAAGCACGCGGGCGAGACGTACTCGCTGTCCGGCCCGCGTACCCTCACCCTGGCCGAGGTCGCGGCCGAGCTCTCCGCCGCGACCGGCCGGCAGATCCGGTACGTCGCCCTCGAAGCCGAGGAGCACATCGCCGAGCTGGTCGGGCACGGCGCGTCCCGGGCCGAGGCCGAGGCCCTGCGCGACCTGTTCGCGGTGATCCGCAACCACCGCTCCGAATACCTCTCCGACGGCGTGCGGGAGGTGCTCGGCCGGGAACCGCGCGACTTCACCGACTGGGCGCGCGGCACCGCGCGAACCGGCGTGTGGTCGTAAGACAGCGGCACGGCGGAAATCGCAGACGGCCTGGTGGCGGTCCGACAGTCACAGCATGACAGCGAGTGGGCATTTCCGCGTTCTCGACTCGAATCATTTCCACCATCACGACTCCTCGTCCTGCCAGCAAGGAAAGATGATTGCCGGAAATCACGTGACGCCCCAGGCTGGAATCGTGTCATGACTGCGGATTTTCCGCAGTCGAAACGCAGCCGCGAGAACGAGCGTGCGACTCGAAGCCTGGGCGTTCCGTCCCGCCCTTGTCCTGCGGTGGGGCGGCGCGCCCGCGCGCGGGCGACCTCCGGTCACATCGTCGTGCGCGGCGAGCCGGGCGTGCCGCCTACCCGTGAAAGTCTCCACAACACGCGCGTGGACATTCACGGATTCATCATGCTAAACCGTGACATGCGCAGCCGGGCCTGGCTGGAGAGGACTGGAGAAGCAGGCGCACGCGAACTGCTTCCCCCGGTATGACCGAGCATTCCTCACGAGACGAGAACGAAAGCGGCCTCACGTGATCATCCTGGGCACCAAACCGATTCAGCACGACGCATGCTTCGCACTCATCAAAGATGGAGAACCGCTCTTCATTTATGAACAGGAGCGTTTCAACCGGGTCAAGCACGGAATGTCGAGCACGCTGTCAACTCTTTTCGAGGCGTTGGATGAGCACGCTGTCAAGCCGGGCGACATCGACCTCGTCACCAACTGCATCGACCCGGCCCGCCTGGACGAAGTGAAGGACCAGACCAGGACCTACATGACCCAGCAGGCAGTCGACCAGACGGCTGCCTACCTCGACTGGCGCCTTCCCACCTGGCACCAGTCCCTGATCTCGGCGGGGTTCCCCGCCGAGCGGGTGGTCAGCATCCGTCACCACGTCTGCCACGCGGCCGGTGTCTATTACGCGAGTCCTTATCGGGACGCGGCGATCCTCAGCGTCGACGGCAGCGGAGAGACCGAGACGGCGATGCTCGTCCACGGGTCAGGCCAGGACCTCGAGGTGCTGCGCACCACCCCGCACCCCCAGTCGCTCGGGCTCCTCTACCAGGCGGCGACCTACTGGCTCGGCTGGGGATTCGGGGAGGAGGGCAAGACGATGGCGCTCGCCGGTTACGGTGATCCCGAGCGCCACCGCGAACAGCTCGACACGTTCGTGCTGATCGGCGAGGACGGCGACTTCTCCTACGCGCCCGCCGCGGCGCTCTCCAACAGCCGCTACACCCCCGTCGAGATGGCACAGGACGTGTTCGCCGCATGCTTCGGCCCCGCGCGACGAAGCCGGGAGCCGCTCACCCAGCTCCACAAGGACGTCGCCGCCGCGGTCCAGGCCGTCTGCGAGGACATCATGCTCAAGTCCGCCCGCCATCTGCGGGAGCGGACCGGCAGCCGCACGCTGCTGCTGACGGGTGGTGTGGCGCTCAACTCCGTCAGCAACGGCCGCATCATGCGCAGCGGGTTGTTCGACGAGGTCGTCGTCTACCCGCAGGCCAACGACTCGGGCACGGCACTGGGCGGCGCGCTCTACGCGTACCACCAACTCGCCGGCCGGCGGCGCGGGAGCTGGCACATGGAACATCCCTACTGGGGCAAGCCGATCGACACCGACAACGTGGAGCGGGCCGCGGCCACGTTCGGGCAGCGCGGCAGGAGGATGGACGACGTCGTCGAGGCCGCCGCCGACCTCCTCGCCGAAGGCCGGACTCTCGGCTGGGTGCAGGGTCGCTCGGAAGTGGGGCCGAGGTCGCTGGGCAACCGTTCGGTGCTGGGCAATCCGCTGGTGGACGGCATCAAGCAGCGGATCAACGACGGGATCAAGCACCGCGAGAACTGGCGGCCGTTCGCCCCTTCGGTGCTCCGTGAGGACCTGTCCACCTATTTCGAAGCCGACCAGGACCTGCCGTACATGACCGTCGTCGCACCGATCCGGGAGGAGTGGCGCGACCGGCTGGCCTCCGTCGGGCACGTCGACGGGACCGCACGGGTGCAGACCGTGACCGAGCGGAGCAACCCCCGCTTCTACGCTCTCCTCAAGGCGTTCAAGGCACGCACGGGCGTCGGTGTGCTGCTGAACACCTCGTTCAACGACCGCGGCGAACCGCTGGTGCAGACGTGTGAGCAGGCTCTGCGCCTGTTCACCACATCGGAGATGGACGCGCTGGCCATCGGCGACTGGCTTTTCAGTGACAAGCAACCGGCGGGCACCGCGGCGCCGTTCGCACCCTGGCTCGACAACTTCGCCAAGCTTCCGGACAACAGGCTCCTGCTCGTCGACGGAGATCCGCCGCTGCCCGAGGCGATGCGCGCCCACCTGCTGGCCCTGCGCCCCAAACTCGCCATCGTGGACGCGGGCCAGAGCGACATCGACGACCTGTGCATGGGGTACGACGCGGTTGTCCGTTACATAGACCGCACGGCCGACACCTTCGTCTTCGACCGTGCTCTCTATTACTCGGACACCGCCGAGACGGCGAGGCGGATCATGCGGGAGGCGGGCCTGCCCGTCTACTGGATCGACAGCCGGGGCGACGTCGTGCCCGCCCGCGATGTGCTCTACATCCGGCATGACCGCGCCGACACGCCGGTGCCGTCCTCCTACGAGAGATACTGGGCCGGCGACCGCTGACCCTCCTGCGAGCGACCTGTTCGCGGAGATCCGCGACCACTCCTCCGAGCACCTCTCCGACGGCGTGCGGGAGGTGCTCGGCCGGGAACCGCGCGACTTCACCGGCTGGGCGCGCGGCGGCTCCCGTCTACTTTGTGGTGAATGGCGTAGACGCCGACCCGGGTGTAGCTGCTACCGCAGGGTCCGGCCGCGCCTGCAGGGGCGGCGCCCGCCACCATCGTCGCGGAGACGGCGATGGCCGCGCCGGTCAGGAGGGGCGCCAGCTTGCGTATGCGCACGAAAATCCCTGCATTCGATCACTGCTCACGACATGAGACCACGAATGCCGCTGACGCGCGATCACATATCCAGCCACATCGCGGACGGAAACTGCCACCGGGCACGGTCGGGATCCCGGCATGGGCCGCTGGTCAGGCGGGGACAGCCTGTTCCCGGCTGGGTCGTGCCTGGTCCAGTCTCGCGGCAGCCCGGACCATTGGGGACATGACAACGACCCTTCCACAGGCGAGCGACAGGGCCGGACCGGTCAGCCGCGTGAGCCGAGCGGGACCTGCGGCGAGAGGTGCGGGGACAGGGCGCGCAGGAAGTCGGGGGCGTTGAAGGCCGCCCCCGCGGAGGCGACGCCGGTGGTTCTGGTCCGGCCGGTGAGGATGCGGTCGGCGGCCTCCACCGCGAGCGGCGCGGTGATGGCGTAGATGTCCTGACCGGCGGCGGCGATGCGGCGTTCCGCGCCGCCGGAACGGACGACGACGTCGACGAGGAAGGTCTGCGCGGAACGGCCGCGCTCGTCGACGGCGGCCGGCGGCGAGGCGTCAGGAGCGGACAGGTCCGCGGCCGCCCTGGCGGTCATGTAGGTACGCACCTCGGGGACGGCCAGGTGGCTGGGAACGGTGACGACGTCGGCCATGGTGAACTCCCCGATGACCTTCTGAGGACCGAGCGGAGCCGGGAACCGCCATTCCAGGGTCGGCAGCGCGTCGTCGTGATATTCCAGCCGCCCGCCGGTGTAGCGGACCCGGCGGCCTCCCCGCCGTTCTCCCGAGACCACGCCGGCGGCGAGCGTTCCCGCGGTGGGGTGCCAGCTGCTCAGGCCGTAGGCGACGTGCACCTCGTCCGCCGCCGTCCAGTCGCCCATCGCGGTGGTGACCAGCAGGTCGCCGAGACCGCCGTAGAAGGCCATCGCCGGGACCACCACGATGCCCGCGTCGCGGGCGGGCTGCGCGAAATGCGCGAACGTGTCGGCGTTCGCCTCGATCTCGGCCGCCACGTCGACATAGGGGATGCCGGCCCGCAACGCCGCCTCGACCAGCGGGGCGGCGGTCGAGGCGAAGGGCCCGGCGCAGTTGATCACGATGGCCGCGCCGTCCAGCGCGCGGTCGAGCGAGCCCGGGTCGCCGACCGTCGCCTGCCGCGTCAGGGACGGCTCCCCCATCGCCAGCAACTTGTCCCGGTCGCGGCCGAGGAGCAGCGGTACGTACCCGCGCTCGCGCAACTCCGCGACGACGAACCGCCCGGTGTGCCCGTAGGCGCCGTACACCGCCACGTTCCGACCCGATCCCATGCCCGCTCCCACGTGCTCGAAGTGATCCGCCTCCGAAATCCTGGCCGCACCGGCCCATCGGGGCCAGTGTCCGGAACGACATGACCCGTACAATTCCCGACATGAGTCCAGACCCGCGCTCGGTCGCGGTCGCCGCTGCCGACGGGATGCTCCACTTCGAGCTGGCCCTGGCCTGCGAGGTGTTCGGCTCCGCCCCGGACGCCCTGCCGCCCCCCTGGTACGACCTCAGGGTGTGCGGGACGCACGCCGTACGGGTCGGCCGGTTCCTGGTGGAGCCGGATCACGGGCTCGACGAGCTGGCCCGCTGCGCCACTGTGATCGTTCCCGCCCTGGCGGACGCCGGCGAGGACCCGCCGGCCGACCTGGTCGAGGCGGTGCGCGCGGCCCACGAGGCGGGCGCGCGGGTGGTCTCCCTGTGCACGGGGGCGTTCGTGCTCGCCGCCGCCGGCCTGCTGGACGGGCTGCGCGCGACCACGCACTGGGCCCACACCGAGCAGCTGGCCGCGCGCCATCCCCTGGTGGAGGTCGACCCGGACGTGCTCTACGTCGACAACGGCAGCGTGCTCACCTCCGCGGGCAAGGCCGCCGCGATGGACCTGTGCCTGCACCTGGTACGCCGCGACCACGGCTCGGCGATCGCCAACGTGATCGCCCGCCGCCTGGTCGTGCCGCCCCACCGGGCCGGCGGGCAGGCCCAGTTCGTCACCACGCCGGTGCCCGACCGGGACGGCCATCCCCTGGCCGAGCTGTTCCCCTGGGTGATGCGGCGGCTCGACCAGCCCCTCACCGTGGAGGACCTGGCCCGCCAGGCGAACATGAGCGCACGCCACCTCACCCGCCACTTCCGCTCGACGGCCGGCACCACCCCGCTGCAGTGGCTGCTGATGCAGCGCATCCGCCGCGCGCAGGAGCTGCTGGAGACCACGGACGACAGCGTCGAAAGCATCGCCTCGGCCGCGGGCATGGGCACGGCGACGACCCTGCGCCGCCACTTCCAGCGCACGCTCGGCGTACCGCCCGACGCCTACCGCCGCACGTTCCGCGCGCCGGCCCTCACGGTCACCAGCTCCACATCCCCACCCTGACCGGCACCCCCGGGGAGGCGAGGAGAACGGGCCGCCCTTCAGGGGCGGGCAGCCCGCCGGCCCGCACCAGGTCCTGGTCCAGGCCGTGCAGGGAGGCGTGGTGCAGCGGCCACGGCGGGTGCTCCACCGGCGCCGCCGCCAGCCGTCCGCCCACGAGGCTGAACAGCCGGAAGCGGGCGGTCAGGAAGTACGCGAGCTCGTCGCGCTCGCGCTCCGCCAGCGGCAGACCGATTTCCACCTCCACGTCACACCGCGCGCCACCCGGCCCGGGCCAGCGCCGGCGGCACCTGTAGCGCGTGTGCCCGTTCTTCGCGTCCACGGACATATCAGACCAGCAGTAGGGCAGCCAGTAGCCGACCCGCCCGCCGAGCACGGCCGGCAGCCGCCCGGCGTCCAGCGAGAAGAACCAGACGCCCGTACGTCCCCGAGCGTCGCGCACATACGTCCGCACGTTCGTCTCCGGGAACGTGGACAACAACGGCAGCGCAGGCATACCCGGCACCCGGACGTCGCGCATGAGGAACGGCGTGAGCCCCACCCAGGCCGCCCCGTCGAACGTCTCGACCGCGAGCTGCGCCGGCAGGAGCGCCTGCACCTGCTCCGGCCGGTAGCGCCAGTGGATGAACGTCATCCGGGACCAATGGTGGTACATCACGGGCCGGCTGACGTGGGGCGAGGACGGAGCACGCATCCCGCACCCCTGCCCTCCGCCCGTGCCGGCAATCCGCCTCACACGCCCCGCAGGGCGTTCCCGCTGCCCGCGGTCAGGTGTTGATCTCCAGCACCGAGACCGGGGTGACCCGTCTCACCGCTCCTGGCTGACCATGACGGGCTCATTGCTCGTGTTGACGACGGTCCGTTCGCAGCGGCTCCGCCAGCTGGAGCTGCACGAAATGAGCCCGTCCGACCATATTGGTCAACCCCTGCTCCCAGGGCCAGCTACGGCGGCAGGAAGCATCCACTTCAACCCCGACGACCACACGAGAAGGCGATTCAGCCACCTCAGTGTCCGTCACCCGCTCGCACGGCCGGCCCGTCTCGTCGGGCGCACCGAAGATCAGCTCGACGGTCAACGTTCTACCGTCCGGCGACAGGGTCGCGACGCGTACGTCCCGCCACGTGGACGCGGCACATCCTGTTGCGATCAGAGTTGTGCACGCGAGCGCGAGCATCAGGGGTCGAGAAGTCACCATGGAAGGAGAAAGCCTGCCTTACTTGCGCTTCAACACGCCGCCACCGGCCTGCAATTCTTGGTCTACAGCCGCACCAAACTGGCCAATTTGCTGTTCACCTATAACGGATCGTAGACCTTGCTGCTCTGCAGGTCCTCGAAGTCCAGCTCGACCGGGCCCGGCCCGCGTAAGGGTGCTCGGTGTCCTTCGGAGTTGACGTTGATCACCCGGCCGAGGCCCTTCCTCAGCAGGGGCAGGAGATGGGAGGTCAGGGAGTAGGGCGCCAGGTGGTGGACCGCGAAATTCAGTTCCATGCCCTCGGCGGTGATGCGACGCTCGGGTACCATCACGCCGGCGTTGTTGACCAGCGTGTCGACCAGGTCGACCGTTTCCGCCACCTGCTCGGCCGCTCGCGCGACTCCGGCGCCGGTGGCGACGTCGGCGGTGATGACCGTGGCGGCAGGCAGTTCGCGGGCCAAGCTCGCGGCGCGATCGGTGTTACGGCCGATCAGCACCATCCGGTGACCCGCAGCGGCGAGCCGGCGGGCGGCGAGCCTGCCGAGCCCGGAAGTGGCCCCCACCAGCACGATCGTCCTCATGCCTGCGTGCCGATCTTGGTCAGGCCGAGGGTGCGGGCGAGCAGGTATTCGCGCAGACCGGCAGGAAGTCGCTGGAGCAGGCCGGCGATGCGGGCATCGCCGGGGACGACGTAGTGGCGTCGCGGTTTGGCCGACCGAAGCGCGTCGAGCACGGTTGCGGCGGCCGCTTCCGGAGGCGCGGGACGCAGGCCGGCCTGAGCTTTGGCAGCCGCGGCCAGGTGGCGGGCATAGCGGGCCACCCGTTCCGGGTCAGCCAGCGCGAGAACCGCACTGGCGTTCTTTTCGGCCTTGGCGAAGATCTCGGTGGCGGTGCTGCCAGGTTCGACGACGATGACGGGGATGTTCCAGGCGGCCAGTTCCAGGCGGAGCGCGGCCGACATCGCGGCGAGCGCGGCCTTGCTCCCGGACAGCGCGGACAGCAGCGGTACGGGTACCCGCGCGGTCGAGGCGCTGATGTTGATGACCCTGCCACGGCCGAGCCGCAGCAACGGCAGGAACGCCTGGGTGACGTAGGCCGGGCCGAGGGTGTTGACCTCGAACTGGCGGCGCAGTTCGCCGGGCGGAACCAGTTCAAGAGGGCCTTGGACGATCACGCCGGCGTTGTTGACCACAGCGTACAGGCCGTGGTCGCCTACCTCCCTGGTGATCTCCTTGGCCGCGGCGGCGACGCTGTCGGGATCGGCGACGTCCATGACGACCTGCCGGACGCCGTTCAGCGCGTCGCTCTTGTGCCGGACTCCGGCCAAGACCGTGTATCCGGAGAGCGCCTTGACGATCGCCCGGCCGATTCCGCCGGTCGCGCCGGTGACGAGTACTGCATGGGGCATGCCGGCCTCCATAAGTCCACTAGGACATGTCCTTAGGTACATATGAGAGCGTGCACATGTCCCCAGGAACATGTCAAGATGGGTTCCGGAAAGGGGGGCCGCCGATGTCGTTGCGATACGGCCTGCTCGGCCTGCTCGCCGAAGGGCCCGCCAGCGGCTATGACCTGGCCCGACGGTTTCAGGAGATGCTCGGCTCAGTCTGGCCGGCCCAGCACCCGAAAATCTACTCCGAGCTCAACAGGATGGCGGGCGAGGGCCTCATCGAGGTCGAGAGCGAGGGACCGCGGCGCCGCAAGGCCTATCGGATCACCGATGCCGGTCTCGCCGCGGTCAGGCAATGGCTGACCGATGGCGAGGTCGACCACACCATGCGGCTGCAGCCTCTGCTGCGCTCAGCGTTCTTCTGGCTGATGGAGCCCGCCGACCTGCGCGCTCACCTTGATCGTGAAGCTGCCTACTACCGCGGCGAGCTGGAGAAATACCAAGCCTACGCTGAGGCCAAGGACCGCGGCGACTTCGGCGACGGTCCGCAGACCCACTCGCTCCGGATCGCCATCGAGGCGGCGATCCGGCTGTACGGCGCGCTGGCGGAGTGGGCCGAATGGGCACGAGACGAGGATCCCCCCGCCGGGCAGCGCAGACGTTGACCCATGCTGGTGGTGACACACCCAGGATGAGCTGACACTGCCCGGTTCGGGGTCGTCCCCGCACGATGGACGGCATGAAGGCAATCACGATTCCCGAATTCGGCGCCGCCGACGTCCTCCGTCTCGACGAGGTCGAGGTCCCCGATCCCGGGCCTGGGCAGGTCTCCATCGACGTGGCCTACGCCGGCGCCAACTTCGCCGAGATCCTCTACCGGCGGGGCGTGGTGGACGTCCCGCTCCCGTTCGTCCCCGGCATCGAGGTATCCGGCCACATCCGAGCCCTCGGCCCCGGCGTCGAAGGGCTGCGCGCAGGCCAGCCGGTCGCCGCGCTGACGATCGTCGACGGCGGCGGATACGCCGAGGTGGCGACCACCTCCGCCGACCTGGTGGTTCCCCTGGACGGACACGACCTGGGGCTGGGGACCGCGGCCGCGCTCCCGTCCAACAGCACCACAGCGTTTCTCGTACTCGACCGGGTCGCCCGCCTCGAACCGGGCGAAAGCGTACTCATCCACGCCGCAGCCGGAGGCGTGGGCAGCCAACTCGGCCAGGCCGCGCGGCTGCTCGGCGCGGGCCGCGTAGCAGGCACCGTCGGCGACCCCGCCAAGGTCCAGGCCGCCAAGGAGTTCGGGTACGACGAGGTCGTCCTGCGCGACGAGGTGGCCGAATCAGGCCGGTTCGACGTCGTGGTCGACATGATCGGCGGTACGGCACGCCGTACCGGATCGGACCTGCTGGCGCCCATGGGCCGGCTGGTGGTGATGGGCAACGCGTCCGGCGCCGAGGACGTCGGGATCTCGGCCAACGAACTGTGGTTCACCAACAAGACGGTCTCCGGGTTCAACCTCGCAGCCTTCGCCGCCGCCTTCCCCCAGGAGGCAGGCCGGGCGCTGCACCGGGCGGTGACCGCGGCCGCGAACGGGGAACTGCGGGTACGGACCGAGACGCTGCCGCTGGAGCAGGCTGCGCAGGCGCACCGGCGCATCGAGTCCGGCGGCACCACAGGAAAGCTTGTCCTCGAAGTCGAACTGAGTCTTCCAGGCCTCTCAACACAATGCTGACGCGGCCGCGTCAGCCGGTCCCTGACATCGACAAGCGCTCCACCCTCTCCTTGGTGTCGGTGTCCGGGTGAGGGGTGTGCAGCACCACGTTGAGGTCCGCGCGATCCGGCAGCCGGAACAGGCTGTATTCGAAGGTGAGGTCACCGGCCTCGGGGTGGCTGATCGCCTTGATCCCCTGGGATCTGGAACCGACATCCGCACGTGCCCAGAGCTCGGCGAACTCCGGGCTCGCCGCCGACAACTCCCCGGCGATCCGCCCGAACACCGGATCGTCCGGATAACGTGCCGCGGCGGCGCGGAAGTCGGCCACCATGTCGGGCGCGAACTCGTGCCATTCGGTGAACCGGCTGCGGTAGGTAGCGTGCGTGAAGAACGCGACCATGCAGTTCTCGACGTCGTCGTCGAATCCGAAGATCCACCTGGACGCGTCGTTCGCCGCCACCAGGTTGTAGTGCCGGTCGAGCACGTGTGCCGGATTGGGCATCCAGGCATTTAGCACCGCGCGCAGTTGCCCGCTCGCCGGCGCGCCCGGCCGCCCGCCAGGCTCCGGCGGGTTCAACCCCGCCAGAACGTAAAGGTGGCGCCGCTCGGCTTCCTCAAGCCGCAACGCGCGAGCGACCGCGTCCAGTACGGCGTCCGAGACCTTGATGTCACGCCCCTGCTCCAGCCAGGTGTACCAGGACACCCCGACCCCGGCGAGCACGGCCACCTCTTCCCTGCGCAGTCCGGGAGTGCGGCGGCGCCCACCCTCGGGCAAGCCGGCCGCGGCCGGCGAGAGCGCCTCCCGCTTGGCCCGCAGGAATTCTTTGAGCTGCTCACGGCGATGCTGGAGGGAAGCCACGGCCTCACCATAATCGACCGGGCCGGTGCCGATCCGCGCACGCGAACCCCATTCGGGCGGACCCGCGACCGAACGCCAATGCGCGTGGACCCAGAGTCAACGACTTCTCCCGATCCTCCTCAGAGAATGAGGGCTGAATACCGTCGGCACGCTGTCCGGTGGGACCGTCCAGACCGCCGCCCTCGACGCCTCGAGCCAGCCGCCGCATTGACGATCGTGAAGCACGTACGAATGCCAACCTGGGGGAAACATGTCACTTCCGAACTGGAGCAGGGTCATTCTGGGAGCCGCCGCCGCGGCAGTGACCTTCGCCGTTACAGGCCCGGCACCGGCCGGCGCCGATCCCGGCGGAACCTGCGCGAGCACGGCGTTCTGTCTGTACGAGAACAAGAACTACAACAGCGGGAACACCGATCACTGGCGAAACCTCTACACCTCCGACAAGGATTTCCGGGACAACGTCTGGATCGACGGCAACCGTAAGGTCACCGACGACGGCATGGACAACGAGACCAGCTCGGTCAGGAACAACACCAACTGCGTGGTCACCATCTATCAGCATCCGGGCTATTCGGGCGCGGCCACGACGTTCATCCGCAAGGGGCAGAAGCTTCCGAGTCTCAGCAATTACGGGATCGGCGACAACCGGGCCAGCTCGGCCAAGTTCACCTGCTAGTGGCGGTCAAGCGGTGGCCCGGCGTCGTTCTGGGCGCGCTCGCCTTGATGGTTCTCTCGCGCAGCGCCCCAACGCCGGGCTTCGCCCTGCCCTTCGACGGCTACCTGCTGACCCCGTCTGACGCGGTGGCGATACAGGCCGCACGGGGCTTCTGCACGGGTGCTGCGGATCGGGGCTCGGAACCGGCTTCAGGCGTGCGGCTGGAGCGGAACATGCGCCGGTACGGCATCACGGACGTCGGGGACGCCGAACGCCACGGCTACCACGTGCCCGGCCCGCTCGTGCGCGCGTCGCCGACCACCGCAGTCGACCATGCGTGCTCGCGCGAGGCGGACGACCGGCTGTGGGACGGGGTCCCGGAAGCGGATTTCGCGTGGCTGTCGGCGCTGGACTCCGGCTCGGTCGTGCGTTCCGAGAGCGACCCGGCCGTCGTGGCGGTGACCCGGGCGTGGAGCAGGTGCATGAGAACGCATGGATTCACCTACCCCGACCCGCTCGCGGCCTTGCAGGATCCGGTGTGGCGGCTCGACTCCCCCGCGAGTTCCCCCAGGGAACGCGCGGTCGCGGTGAGCGACGCCCGGTGCAAGCGGACCACCGGCTACGTCACCGTCAGGTCCGCGGCCGAGACCCGGTTCCAGGAGGAGCTGATCGTCCGTTTTCCGGCGAGGTTCACCGCGTTGAAGCAGGCCCGGGACCGGCTGTTGCGCAACGCCGAGCAGCTCACTACCCACAGATACGAACGTAAGCGGGAACGTCACCTCGTCCGATCACGGGAGTCCCCATGACGCAGAACGTGCGCATCCCGCTCGCGGACGGCGGTTCATTGGCAGCGGCGGTGGCGATGCCGGAAGGGTCCGCACCCACGCAAGGATGGCCCGGAGTCGTCATCGTGCACGAGATCTACGGCGTCGAACCGGACATGCTGGAGGTGGCACGGCTGTTCGGCGAACACGGGTACGTCGCGGTCCTACCCGACCTCTACAGCCACGGCTCCAGAGTCAGGTGCCTGGCCCGGGTCATGCACCAGCTCGCGACGGGAAGGCTCGACGGCCCCACCGCCGACATCGACGCGACCCGGCGATGGCTGGCGGGCCGCGAAGAGGTCGACGGCAGCAGGCTCGGCGTGATCGGGTTCTGCATGGGTGCGGGCTTCGCCCTGGCCTACGCAGCCGGCGCGCCACCCGGTGTGCGGGCGGCGGCGGTGAACTACGGCGCGGTGCCACGCCGCAAGGAGGAACTGGCCTCGGTCTGCCCGGTCGTGGCCTCCTATGGCGGCCGCGACAGGGGCTTCCGCTCGCACGGCGAACGGTTGCGGGAGCACCTGCGGGCACTCGGGGTCGACCACGATGTCACGATCTACCCTGAGGCCGGCCACTCTTTCATGACCGACGGCCACCACCCGATCGCGCGCCTCGCGCTGTTCCCGCTCCGCCACGGTTTGGTACGCCCGGCGGCGGACGACGCCTGGAAGCGCACCCTGTCCTTCTTCGACAGACACGTCGCTGATCGGCAGTGACCTCGGCGCCGACTGTTCACCAGGTAAGGCTGTGCGGAAGGTGTCGGTGCGGAAGGTGTCGGTGCGGAGCTGATCGCCGTGCGGTCGGCGTCTCCCCTGGTAAGCATCGAAGTCATGCTCCACCGCAGCCTTGGTGGCGGCGTGCCCCCTGGAGGTGGGCAACCGGTGGGGAGGCGGCGAGCCGGTGTGCTTGTCGCTTCCCCACAGGACCCCGGGTGGTGGTTACTTGCCGGTGGTCAGGACCATGCGATAGCGGGCCTCGCCGGTCATCATGCGGTCGTAGGCGGCCGCGACGTCGTCCAGAGGGCGGGTTTCGATCATGGCGCGGACCCCGGTGAGGGCGGCGAAGTGCAGGGTTTCCTCGACGTCCCGTGCCGTGCCGGACGGGTGGCCGTGGATGGTTCTGCTGGATGAGATGAGCTGGAACGGGCTGACCTGGATGGGTTCGGGGGTGGCGCCGAGCACGATGAGTTCGCCGTTGTCGCCGAGCCCGTCGATGACGGCGCTCATGGCCTGCGAGCTGGCCGCGGTGGCGAGTACGACCTTCGCCCCGCCCAGGGCCCGCAGTTGCTCGGCCACGTCGCCGGCGGTGCTGTCGATGTAGTGGTGGGCGCCGAAGTTCTTGGCCGCCTCGGCTTTGGAGGCGCCCCGCGCGACGGCCACGGTCTCGAAGCCGAGCTTGCCGGCGAACTGCACGCCGAGGTGGCCGAGCCCGCCCAGGCCGAGTACGGCGACGAGGTCGCCTGGCCCTGCCGCGCTGTGCCGCAGCGCGTTGAACGTGGTCACGCCGGCGCAGCCCATGGGCGCGGCTTCCGCGGCGCTCAGCTCGTCGGGGATACGGGCCAGCGCGGACACGGGTACGACCACGCCCTCGGCGTAGCCGCCCGGGTAGGTCCAGCCGGGGACCTGCATGCGGGCGCAGTGGATGAAGTCGCCCCTGCGGCAGGCCGGGCAGGTGCCGCAGTTGCCGCCGAACCAGCCGACCGCCACCCGGTCGCCGACGTTCCAGTTGTCGACGCCGTCGCCGAGGGCTTCGACGCGTCCGGCGATCTCGTGGCCGGTCACCAGCGGGAAGGTCACGTTGGGGAAGCCCGCGTTGACGAACCCCGCGTCGGATCGGCAGACGCCGCACGCCTCGACCGTCAGCCGTACGTGGCCCGGCTGAGGCTCGGGCAGCTCGCGCTCGACCACGCTGAATCCGCCGCCGGGTTCGGTGACCTGGGCGGCTCGTACGGTCAGCGGCTTGGCGTAAGTCTCCGTGGACATGGTGAACCCCTTCGGAACGGCTGAACCGGACCCCGTCGGGCCCATACCCAGCACACCACCCCACAGCCCTCGGAAACGGCTCCGACCAGGCCCTGCGCGGGCAGGTACCGGCGAGGCAGGTACGGACAGGGCCACCCAGGCGCGGGCGTTCCCCGGCGGCGAAAGGACAATGATGCTATGGACAGAAGGAGCGAACTCGCCGATTTCCTGCGCTCCCGGCGCGCCCGGATCACCCCGGAGCGGGCGGGCTTGCCGGAGGACGGTCGTGCGCGGCGGGTGCCGGGGCTGCGCCGCGACGAGGTCGCCCGCCTCGCCGGGATGAGCACCGAGTATTACACCCGGCTCGAACAGGGCCGCGCCGGTACGCCGTCCCCGGAGGTCGTCGAGGCTCTGGCGCGCGCCCTCCAGCTGGACCCGGCCGAACGCGAGCACCTCATCGACCTGCTGGCCCGGCCCGCGTCCGCGCGCCGCGCGCCGTCGGCTCCGCAGCGGGTGCGGCCGGGGCTCCACCTCATGCTCCAGACGCTGGAGCACGTGCCCGCGTTCGTGGTCGGCCGGCGTACCGACATCCTGGCCGCCAACCGGCTGGCGCATGAGGTGCTGACCGACTTCGACGCTCTGCCCGCCACCCAGCGCAACCTCGCCCGCTACTACCTGCTCGACCCCGTCGCCCGCGACCGCGTGGGTGACTGGGCGCGGATCGCCGCCGAGACCGTCGCCATGCTCCGCTTCGAGGCGGGCCGCTACCCGAACGACCGGCGGCTGGCCGATCTCGTGGGCGAGCTCACCCTGCGCTGCCCCGAGTTCACCACCTGGTGGAACGACCACCGCGTCCTGCGCCGCACCTACGGCACCAAGCGCTACTACCACCCGGAGGTCGGGGAGCTCTGTTTCTCGTACGAGACCCTCCAGCCTCCCGGCGACCCCGACCAGACGTTGTGCGTCTACAACGTCGAGCCCGGCTCCCCCACCGCCGACGCGCTTCGCCTGCTGAGCAGCTTGACCGCCCCCGCCGCTCCTCAGCCCTCCTCACCGTCCGCGGAACCACGATGAACCGTCCGCGGGCCCACGCCGGTATCAGCGATACCTATCATTGATTCCATCGATAATATCAGTGATACGATTTCAGCGTTTCCATCGGAACGGATCACTGGAGTACGACATGATCATCGTGACCGGCGCGACCGGACTGCTCGGGCGCCAGATCGTCGAGCGCCTGCTCACCCGCCTCCCCGCCGCCCAGGTCGGCGTCAGCGTGCGCGACCCCGGCAAGGCTCGGGCCTTCGCCGACCAGGGCGTACGCGTGCGGCACGGCGACTTCGCCGACCCCGGCAGCCTCGCCCACGCCTTCGAGGGCGCCACCCAGGTGCTGATCGTCTCGATCGACGCGATGGGCGACGAGGCCGTACGCCGGCACCGCGCCGCGATCGACGCGGCCGTCACGGCGGGCGCCCGCCGCGTCCTCTACACCAGCCACATGGCCGCCGGCGCCTCCTCACACTTCCAGCCCTGCCGCGATCACGCCGCGACCGAGGAGGCGCTGCGCGCGTGCGGCGTGCCGTTCACCTCGCTGCGCAACGGCTTCTACGCCTCCACCGTGGTGCGCTTCCTCAGCCAGGCCATGCGCTCCGACCAGATCGCCCTCCCCGCGGACGGGCCGGTCAGCTGGACCGCACACGAGGACCTCGCGGACGCGGCCGCCGCCATCCTGGCCGACGAGGGCCGCTTCGACGGCCCCACTCCCCCGCTCACCGCGGCCCAGGCGCTCACCTTCGACGACGTCGCCGCCATCGCGGGGGACGTGACCGGCCGGACCGTCACCAGGGCCGTCACACCCGACGACCGGTTCCGGTGGCAGTTGACGGAGCACGGCGTGCCCGACGAGTACGCGGGCCAGCTGATCGACATCTTCGTCGCCGCCCGCGCCGGCGAGTTCGCCACCGTCGACCCGGCCCTCGCCGGTCTGCTGGGCCACGAACCCACCCCGCTGAGCTCCGTCGTGCGCAAGCACCTGCCCGGCGCCTGAGCGGCGAAGAGGCCTACCCGTCGGCGGCCAGCCGGTCGAGCCACTCGCCGAGGAGGTGCTGCTCCGCCTCGCTGAGCGTGCTCTGCTGCGGCAGCGCGGCGCGCAGCGCCCGGGCCGCGCCGGCGGGGCCCGGGTCGCGTACGGCCGGCTTCTCCGTCGTGACGGCGGTGACCATGGACTCGCGCATGGCGGTCAGCAGGGCCGGGTCGCGCCGGTCCTCGGGGAGTGACAGCCAGGTGAGCACGGCCCCGCGGGCGGTGGCGTGGATGAGGGCGGCGGCGAGCGGTTCGTCGACGCGGAGCCGGCCCGCGGCGGCGATGCGGCGGATGCGCCCGAGGAGCAGCTCCATGCCGGCCTTGTGGGCGGGCGATTCGGTGCCGCGCCGGGGTTCGCCGTACATCATGGCGTAGAGCGCCGGGTTGGTGAGCCCGAACTCGACGGCGAGGTCCCAGCCCGCCCGCAGGTCCTCGACCGGGTCGTCGGGGGCGGGGACGGCGCGCTTGGCCTCGACGAACGCGGCGTAGCCATGCTCGGCCACCGCGTCGAGCAGGCCGTCCATGTCGTGGAAGTGGCGGTAGATCGCGGGGGGCTGCACGCCGGCCGCCGCCGCGACCGCGCGGGTGGTGACCGCCTCGCGTCCCTCGCGGGCCAGGAGGCCGGCCGCGGCCTCGACCACCCGCTGGCGGGTCAGCTCGCGCCCCTCCGGCACGGTGCTCCTCGACATGGGGGCAACGATACCGCTCAGGCCGTATCGATGGTTCAGCGCTGCTCCGCGTGGGCCCTCTCACCTGGAGCGACGCTTGCCGGTCGGCGGCCCGCCGCTGTAGGAAGGCCGTATGTCCGTCGAAGGTGAACGCCCCTCGGTCGACCACCGCGTGGAGGACGCGCTGTGGGCGGCGCGGAAGTACTACCTGCACGGCGTCACGATGGACACGATCGCCAGGGAACTCGGCGCCTCACGCTCGACCGTGTCCAGGTTGCTCGCCTACGCGCGCGACGTGGGCCTGGTCGAGATCCGCGTGATGCCGCCCCGCACCCGCTCGACGCGGAGCGAGGCGGAGCTCGCCGGCCGCTACGACGTGCAGGCGCACGTGGTGCCGGTGCCCACGACCGCGTCGACGGTGGAGCGGCTCGAACGGTGCGCCGTCCACACGGCCCGGCTGCTCACCTCCGTCTTCGACTCCGACATGATCATCGGCGTGTCGTGGGGCACGATGGTCAACGCGATCAGCCGGTGCCTGGTGCCCAAGGAGACCACCAACTGCCAGATCGTGCAGCTGAACGGTCTCGGCAACGCCCGTACGACGGGCATGCACTACGCGGGCGCCATGTTGTCCGCCTTCGGGTCGGCGTTCGGCGCCTACGTCCAGCAGTTTCCCGTGCCGCTGTTCTTCGACTCGGCGCACACCAGGGAGCTGCTGCTGCGCGAGCGGAGCGTGCGCTGGGTCGTCGAGCTGCAGCAGAGCGCCGACGCGGCGCTGTTCAGCCTGGGCACGGTGACCGACGGGATGCCCAGCAGCCCCTATCTGAGCGGCTATTTCCTCGACGAGGACGACTTCGCCTCGCTCGCGGAGGACGGCGCCGTGGGCGACATCGCCACCTCGTTCTACCGGCCGGACGGGTCACACGACGGCGTCAGGTTCAACGCCAGGACGAGCGGGCCGGACCTCGACCATTTCCGCCAGATCAAGCACCGGATCTGCGCGGTGTCGGGCGACCACAAGGTGGACGCCCTGCACGCGGCCCTCAACGGCGGTTACGTCACCGAGCTCGTCGTCGACGAGATCACCGCCCACGTTCTGCTGGAGCGGTATCCCTGACGCCGCTTCCGCTGCTGAAGGGTATGCTGCGGCCGTCCCTGACCCCGAGCGCGCCGGCGACCGCGATGGCGCACATGACGACCATCAGCGCCGAGATCGCCCACGTGCCCTGCGTGCGCGCGGTCAGGAAGGCCGCGATGAACGGCAGGGTGCCGCCCGCCGCGGCGGCGGCCAGCTCCCTGGCTGCCGCCACCCCGGTGAACCGCATCCTGGTCGGGAACTGCTCCGGCAACATCGACGCCTGCGAGCCCAGCATCAGGTCGTTCGCGAACGTCAGCACGACGACCATGGCGAGCCAGACCAGCATCGTGTTGCCGGTGTCGAGCAACCAGAAGAACGGGAACGCGGCGACCGCGCACAGCGTGGCCCCGGCGATGAACACCGGCTTGCGCCCCAACCTGTCGGACAGCGCGCCGGACAGCGGCAGGGTGACGAGCTTGATCGTGTTGGCCACGAGCAGGCCGCCGGTGGCGACCGCCGCCGCCAGGCCGACGTTGTCGGTCACGTACGACAGCGCGTAGACGCTCGGTATGTACGTCGCGACGTTCGGCCCGACGCTGACCAGGAAGCTCTTCACCAGCGAGCCCGGCGCCTCCCGCAACACCGCGACGAGGGGCGCCCTGCTCCGGTCGCCGGCCTCGACGGTCTCCGTGAACGCCGGCGTCTCGTCGACCCGTGACCTGATGTAGAGGCCGACGGGCAGGATCAGGATGCTGACGAGGAACGGCACGCGCCAGCCCCAGCTGAGGAACGCGTCCTCGGGCAGCCACGTGAACGGGGTGAACACCAGGGCGGCGAGGATGACGCCGAGCGCGTTGCCCGTGGGCGGGATTGCGGCGAACAGCCCGCGACGGCCCGGGGGCGCGTGCTCGGCGGCCATCAGCGCGCCGCCCGCGTACTCCGCGCCGGCGCCGAGCCCCTGCGTGACCCGCAGCAGGACCAGCAGCACCGGGGCGGCGACGCCGATCGAAGCGTAGTCGGGGATCAGGCCGATCGCCGTCGAGGAGACGGCCATCACCGTCAACGTCACGACGAGCACGAACCGGCGTCCGTGACGGTCGCCGAGGTGGCCGAAGAGCAGGCCGCCGATGGGGCGGGCGAAGAAACCGACCGCGAACGTGCCGAGCGAGGCCAGCGTCGCCGCGAGCGGGTCGCCTTCGGGGAAGAACACCTTGCCGAACACGAGCGCGGCGGCGGTGCCGTACAACATGAAGTCGTACCATTCGAGCGCGGTCCCGATCGTGCTCGCGGAGACCACCCGGCGGATCATCGCTCGCCTCCCGACCGGCCGCTCGCGGCCGGGAGCCGCTCAGCGCGCGGGCCGAGGTAGGCGCCCTGGTCGAGCAGCCGCTGCTGGAGCTCCGGCACGTCGACCCGCCGCGGCGCGACACCGGCGGCGACCGCCATCGCCGCGCCCAGCCCGGCGGCCTCGCCCATCGCGAACGACGGCGGCATCACCCGCACCGCTGCCAGCGCCTCGTGGGTCGCGGAGATGCACCGGCCCGCCACGAGCACGCCGTCGAGCTCCGCCGGGAGCAGGCTGCGGAACGGGATCTCGTAGATGTTGGCGGTCGGCGGGATGCCGTCCTCGAACGGCCCGTCGCCGCTGACCGGGCTGTGGATGTCGACCGGGTAGCCGGCCACGGCGATGACGTCGTCGAAATGCCTCCCGTCGACGAGGTCCTCCAAGGTCAGGACGTATTCGCCCACGATACGTCTGCTCTCGCGCACGCCGACCGTGGCGGCGGTGTCGAGCAGCTTGGCCTCCTCCAGGCCGGGCAGATTCTCGTGGAAGAACGTCATCAGCTGCCTCACCTGCCGCCGGCCGAGCACCTCGGCGCGGGTCAGGTCGCCGACGTCGGTGCCGTTCATGCCGAGCACCCGCGTCGTGTTGACCCGCCAGACGCCCGGCTCCAGCGTCTTGAACATCTGGACCCCACGGCGCGGGATCGGGAACCGGCCCTCCCGCCGGGCCCGCTCGACGACGCCCTGGAAGGGGAACAGCTCGTCAGGGTGCGCGTCCTGGTAGGCCTGGACCTTGGCGTCGTCGACGTTCGACACCCGGAAGAACACCGTCATCGGCTGCACCTCGCCGTCCCCCGGCCGGCCGTACGCGTAGGCGGCGCCCCCGCGTGCCGCCACGTCGCCGTCGCCGGAGCAGTCCACGGTGACCGTGGCGGGCACCACGGCCAGGCCGCTCTTGTTCGCGACGACGACGCCGGTGACCCGCCCGTCCGCCACCACGGTGTCGGCGACGAAGCTGTGCAGCAGCAGCTCGACCCCGGCCTCCAGGCACATCTCCATCGCCACCTGCTTGGCGACCTCGGGGTCGAACGGCGTCACGGCTTCGTGCCCGAACACCATGAACCCTGAGTACTGGCTGCCCGCCCTGGTGCGCGAAGGGTGGACCGCTCCACCGGCGGCCTCCATCCTGCGGACGAACTCGTCGAAGACGCCGCGGATCAGCTGCGTGCTCCCGTCCAGCGAGAACGACGTCATGCACGGGCCGACCAGCCCGGCGGTCAGGTTGCCGCCGAGGAAGCCGAACCGCTCGACGATCCGTACGGACGCCCCGGCCCTCGCGGCCGCGATCGCGGCCGCGAGGCCCGCGGGCCCGCCGCCCACGACGAGGACGTCGGTGGCATCGCTGATCGGGATGTCGCGCGTGTAGTGGAGGGTGGTCACAGGCACTCCTTGTTCCGGTGCTCGGGGTGTCGCGCCACTGTGACCTGCGCATGAACGGATGGTCAACGGATCTGCACGAACGTGCACGACGCACGTTTTGCACGCGATGCACGTCTGATTGCCTCCGGCCGGCGATGAGTTCCGCGCCCGGGGCAGGTCTATCTCCTGAACACGGACAACCACGCACATGACAGTGAGGGACCATGAGTACGAATGCGCTTCCACCCGTCGTCGACGCCGGCACCTGGCAGCGGGAACTCGACGCGCTGCGTGCCCGGGAGAAGGCCGCGACCAGGGAACTCGACGCCATCGCCGCCCAGCGCCGCCGCCTGCCCATGGTGGAGATGCCCGACTACGTCCTCGAAGGAGAGGACGGACCGGTCCGGCTGGCGGACGTCTTCGACGGCAAGCGGCAGCTGATCGTCTACAACCACATGTGGTTCCCGGGCGAGGAATGGCAGTGCCACGGCTGCACGGGCTTCACCTCGCAGTTCACCCGCACGGAGTTCCTGGACGACTACGACGCCCGGTTCGTCGTCGTCACCCAGGGCCCCATCGACGAGGCACTCGCCTACAAGCGGCGGGTCGGGAACACGATGACCTGGTACTCCACCGCGAACAGCCCGTTCGGCGCCGACGTCGGAGCGGGGCCCGGCGAAGGCTTCGCCGTCAACGTGTTCCTACGCGACGGCGACACCGTCTACCGCACCTGGCACACCAGCGGCCGGGGCACCGAGCAGCTCAGCCACACGTTCGCGCTGGTCGACCTGCTGCCGTACGGGCGGCAGGAGGAGTGGCAGGACTCGCCCGACGGCTGGCCCCAGTCGCCCACCTACAGCCGGTGGCCCAGCTCCCAGGACATCGCCGCCCGCTACGGCCCCACCTGAGCATGCCGCGGTGCCGCCCGGCTCAGTAGAGTGTCGGGGTGGCAGGCGAGCAGGTGAGTGCCCGGGTGGACAGCTGGATCTGGTCGGTGCGGCTGACCAGGACGCGCTCGATCGCGTCCGACGCCTGCAGGGGCGGTCACGTCCGGGTCAACGGGGTGCGGGTCAAGCCCGCGCACGCCGTCCGCGTCGGTGACGAGATCCGGGTGCGGCACGAGGGCCGCGAACGCATCGTGGTCGTCTCCCGGATCATCACCAAGCGCGTCGGCGCCCCCGTGGCAGCCGAGTGCTACGTCGACAAGAGCCCTCCGCCGCCTCCCCGCGAGGAGACCGTGACGGTGGCCGTACGCGCTCGTGGGGCGGGCCGCCCCACCAAACGCGAGCGCCGCAGCATCGAGAAGCTCCTCGGCCGCCAGGCGCCGGAGGGGCGGGGCCGCCGGGAGTGACGGACCTGCTTCAGCCGGCGCACCGGCACCATCAGCGGTTTTGTCGATCGCCATCCTGTGTGGACAGCAGCACCATCTGCGCCCGCCGCCACGTCACCACCGACCCCTGCCTCTGTGGACGATCCGCAGCAGGCGCCGGCCCTCGTGGTCATCGATACCGCGAACGCGTACTCGTCCTGCCACCCGCACATCCTGGCGACACCACGCCGCCCGGCCCGGCCTCCAACCGGCGCGTCACATCACCACAGGGCAAAGATTCTCTTGTGCGGGCATCAGTGACAGTTGCGAGGCATGGGCGCTGTTCCAGTCTCCGCGGTTCCGAGGTCGTCGGAGTGTCCGGTATGGATTCGCGGCCACTGGGCGGTGGGGCGTCCGTTGGTCCGCATGTGTGCCGACTCCCTGTCAACCTGCGGTTGCGGCCAGCCGGAGGGCGAGTCCTCCCACGGCTCCTGGCGCCCGTACACGGTGAGGTCCATGAGCGCGTAGCTGTAGTCCATCGCCTCCACGCCGCGGCGCGACGTCCAGTAGGTCTCGAAGACGCGGTCGCCCTCCCGCACGTAGCACACGAGGTGCATCAGGCCGAGCTCGCGACCGACGAGGAGCGCGTCAAGGGAGGGCTGTGCCGAGTACCACGGCATGTCCCAGCCCATGAAGTCGCGATAGCGGACGCTTTCGTCGTAGGACACCTGGGCATCGGCCGGGCCGAACGCGGTGTTGCGGCCCTGGCTGAACACTGCGTAGGTGATGTCACGGGAGTGCAGGTAGGACAGCTCGCCGACCTGGCTGAGGAACAACGTGCAGCCCTCGCACTGCTCGGGCGCGGGCCGGCCGGGCCACCACATGAAGTAGTAGGCGATGAGCTGTCGACGTCCTTCGAACGCGTCCAGCAGGGTCACCGGCCCGTCCGGTCCGATCAGCTCAAGGCCGGCATCCACCTCCACCATGGGCAGGCGCCGGCGCGCCGCCGCGATCGCGTCACCTTCGCGGGTATGGGCCTTCTCCCGAACCCGCAGCGCATCTACGTCGGCCTGCCAGGTGTCCCGGTCGACGACCGGCGGCAGCGCAGAGGTGTCGTTGTTCTTCGAATCATCGTTCATGATCGTCTCCTGGATTCAGTCGTGACCGTGCGTGGTGCCTCCCCGAGGGCACGCGGGTCGTTGCGGCTCCCAATCGGGCCCCGATGGCCCTCATCATCCTCGCGCCGCAGGATGAAAAACCCTCAAGGAATGGGATATCACACAGGCCTATCAGCACTACTGGAACGCCTGCGTGGATCCCGATGGACAGACTTGGCCAGATATCCTAGGAAAGAGCCTCGGCGGATGCGATATCAGCGGTTCACCCAATACCGGAAATCTGCACAATAGAGCCAAGAAACAGGCGGCCTCGTATCAGGACGCCACGAACACGAAATGCAATCGCATGTGGCCTGGATATGCGTCATCAGGCGACTATCCGAAGCAGTGCGACGAGTATCCATTCGCATCAACTCGCGAACGCACCGATGCGCCAAACCCGAATATGTGGTCATTCTGCCCCGCCCGGCCTGGACGTGCTGCCCAGCAGGTAACCGATATCGCGGTGAACGTAACCTCTTCGCGCCAGATCAGCCACCGTCGCTTGCGTTGCTTCGACCGCCTTCATCCTGACGATCCTCGCCGCGAGACGCGTCAAGAGCGTGGCTTCCAGCTCTGTGGCGACTTCATCGTCGGCCACGGTCAGGTCGAAGTCTGCGTCGAACTTGGAGACGTCCACATCCAGCATGGTGGCCACCAGGTCACGCTTCTTCATCGCCAGCTTAGGCAACTGAGGTTGCAGACTGCTAGGCAACCTAAGTTGCAACCGGGCGACGGGGACGGTTCCACCAGAGGGAGAGGGACAGGGCCGCGGTGATGAGGACGGCGCCGCCGGCGGCGAAGGCGGCGGCCGTGTCGACCCGCTGGGTGACGACGGTGAAGGTGCCGGGCAGGGCGTCGAGGGCGCTTTGGAGCTGGTCGGCGTTCTCGGCACGGTGGTAGGTGCCGCCGGTGGTCTCGGCGATCTGCTTGAGCGCGGGCTCGTCGAGCATGCGGATGTTGCGGCCCCTGTCGAACCCGCCGCGTCCGCTGAAGCCGCCCCAGCTGCCCCAGCCACGGCCGTCGAACTGCGAGTTCTCGCAGACCATCGGGGCCGGGTCGGTGCTGCCGAAGCCGATGGGGAAGACGCGGACGCGGCGCAGCGCCGCCTCCTGCGCGGCGGTCTGCGGGTCGACTCCCTGGGTGTTGGCGCCGTCGGTGAGCACGACGATCGCGGCGCCGGCGTAACCTGACCCGCCGCCGGGCGGGTTCGCTCCGGTGGGCGCGACCGACGGGTCGACCTCCGCGATCGCGTCGATCGAGGTCAGCATGGCCTGCCCGATCGCGGTGCCGCGGCCCACGGTGAGGCCGTCCAGCGCCTCGACCAGCGACTCCGTGTCGTCGGTTGGCGGCACCAGCAGACCCGCGCTGCCGGCGAAGGTGACCAGGCCGATGCGCGGCCCGCCCCGCTGCGACTCGATGAACTCCGCGGCGGCCTTCTTCGCGGCGGTGATGCGGTTGGGGTCGACGTCCGTGGAGCACATGGAGCCGGAGGTGTCGAGCGCCAGCAGGATCGTCGCCGACGTCTGCGGCACCGGCACCGACGCCTGCGGCCGCGCGGCGCCGACCACGAGCAGCACGAGCCCGGCGACGAACAGTGCTGGGGGGATCTTCCGCGTCCAGCGGGTACGGCCGGGCAGGGCGCTGCGTACGAGCGCGATCGAGGTGACCCGCACGGCGGCCCGCCGCCGGCGCCGCCGCGCCCACCACCGGATGGCGAAGATCAGCGGGATGATCAGTACGGACAGCAGCGCCCACGGCCACGAGAACACCATTCAGATCACCCGTCCGGATCGGAGCACCGTGAGCGCCGCTCCCGCGGTGAGCAGCACGAGGGCGAGCCCGATCAGCCCGCCGGCGAGAGGCAGCGGCTCGTCGGAGACGGTGAGCCGGAGATGGATCGTGTCGGCGATCCCGTCGAGCCGCGCGGCGTCGGAGGCGGGATGGTAGGCGCCGCCCGTGGTCTGCGCGATCACGGTCAGGGGTTCCTCCTCCAGCGAGGTCTGCAGGTGGTAGCCGTCGACCTGCACCGTCGCCCCGGCCGTGGTCCCGACCCCGACGGTGTGGATGTGCACGCCTGCCCGCTGGGCCACTTCGGCGGCCCGTTCGACGTCGCCACCCTGGTTCTGGCCGTCGGAGAACATCACGATCGTCGCCGACGGCCAGTAGCCGATGTCGGGTGTTTCGCCGTCTCGGCCGACGGCCACCTGCTTGCCGGTGATCGCCGACAGCCCCGCCGTGATGGCCGCACCCAGCGAGGTGCCGCCCGTGAGTCTGAGGCGGTCGATGGCCTTGAGCGCGACGGAGTGGTCGGCGTCGGGCCGCGCGGTGGTGAGCGCGCCCCGTTCGAACGCGACGACGCCGATGTCGACGCTGTCGGGCTGTGCCGCCACGAACGCGCGGGCCGCCCGCTGCGCGGCCGCCAGCCGGTTGGGCGCGACGTCGCCGGCGCCCATGCTGTTGGAGACGTCGATGGCGAGGATGACGGTGCCCGCGGTCCGCGGCACCGGCACCATGGCCGCCGGTCCGGCGGTGGCGATCGCGAGCACGCCGACGCCCGCGATCGTCAGCCCGGCTCCGAGGTACGCCCGCCGGCCGCCCGCCATGGCCACCCCGGCCGCGGCCAGCGCCGCCGTCCGCCGACGCGCCGAGACGACGGCCGCCCAGGCGAGCGCCGCCGTCACGAGCAGCCCGGCGACCAGCAGCAGCGGGGAGGACAGGGTCATGAGGTCTCCTTCCCCGACATCGTGCGCCGCCCGGCGGGCTCGGTCATGTCCGCCGGTCCCGGGTCCGGGCGACGACCTCGACGAGCGCCTCGGCCAGGTCGCGGTCGGTGTCGACGCGGTGCACGGGCACCCCGGCCCGGCGCATGCCCGCCGCGAGCCGGGCGTCGCGGTCGTCGACGGCCTCGCGGAACCGTACGCGCAGCAGCGGGTCGGCGGAGTCGACGACGAGTTGCTCGCCCGTCTCGGCGTCCTCGACCACGATCAGCCCGGCTTCTGGCAGCACGTCGTCGGCGGTGTCCACGATCCGCAGGGCGACCACCTCGTGCCGCCGGGCCAGGCGCTGGAGCGAGCGTTCCCAGTCGCCGTCGCCGATGAAGTCCGACAGCACGACGACGAGGGCGCGGCGGCGGGCGAGCCGTCCGGCCGCGTCGAGCATCTCGGCCAGGTCGGTGGTGCTGCCGCCGCGTGTCCCGGAGGTGCGTTCCAGCTCGGCGGCGATCCGCAGCGCGTGCCGCCGTGAGGTGCCCGGCGGCACGACACGCACCATCCCGGTGTCGAACAGAAGGGCGCCGACGCGGTTGCCGCCCCGGCCGAACAGCCGGGTCAGGACGAGCGCGAGCTCGGCCAGCACGTCGTGCTTGCCGCGTCCCGGCCGGCCCGCCGCCATCGACGCCGACCGGTCGAGCACGAGCCACACCGTCAGCTCGCGGTCCTCGGTGAACACGCGGACGTGCGGCTCGTCCAGCCGCGCGGTCACGTTCCAGTCGATGTGCCGGGCGTCGTCGCCGTCGGCGTAGGCGCGCAACCCGGTGAAGTCGATCCCGGAGCCGCGGTACGTGGTGCGGTGGGCCCCCTGGAGCCGGCCGTCGAGCCTGCGGACGACCTTCCACTCCAGGCGGAGCAGGAGTTTGTCGGGGGCGGTGGCCATGGCTCAGCGGTTCTGCAGGACGACGTCGGGGGCCCGGACCGCGCCGAGCACCCTGGTGATGATCGTGTCGGCGTCGACGTCGTCCGCGAGGGCCTCGTACGACAGGACGAGGCGGTGGCGCAGCACGTCGAGCGCGAGCTCGGCCAGGTCGTGCGGCAGGACGTAGTCGCGGCCGCGCAGGAACGCCAGCGCCCGTGCGCCCGTGACGAGCGCGATGGACGCCCGCGGGCTGGCCCCGTAGGTGACGTACCGTTCCAGCTCGCCGAGCCCGGCGGTCGCGGGGGAACGGGTCACGGAGACCAGCCGGACCGCGTAGTCGACGATCGAAGGATCGACGTACACCTCCTGGGCGCGGGCCCGCATCGCGACCAGGTCGTCGGCCGTCACCATCGCCTGCGGCGGCTCCGGCGGGCGCAACGCCCGGTCGACGATCGCCTGCTCCTCGGCCTGCGTCGGATAGTCGACGACCACCTTCATCATGAAACGGTCGACCTGCGCTTCAGGCAGCGGGTACGTGCCCTCCGACTCGATCGGGTTCTCCGTCGCCATGACGAGGAACGGCTCGGGCACCCGGAAGGTCTCGCGGCCGATCGTCACCTGGTGTTCCTGCATCACCTCCAGCAGGGCGCTCTGCACCTTGGCGGGGGCGCGGTTGATCTCGTCGGCCAGCAGCAGGTTCGCGAACACCGGGCCGAACTCGGTCTTGAACTCCCCCGAGTGCTGGTGGTAGACCCGCGTGCCCACGAGGTCGGCGGGCACCAGATCGGGGGTGAACTGGACGCGCTGGAAACTCCCGGCGATCGCGGCGGCCAGCGACCGCACGGCGAGCGTCTTGGCCAGGCCCGGCACGCCCTCGACGAGCAGGTGGCCGTCGGCGACCAGCGCGACGGCCATGCGCTCCAGCAGGACGTCCTGCCCGACGATCGTCCGTTTGACCTCGAACAGCACGTGTTCGAGCGGGTGGGCCGACGAGGTGGGCTTGGTCGAGGTCATGGGCTTCCTTCTCCTGAGGCTTCGATCAGATCTCGGGCCCGTCGCCCGGCGGGCCGTCGCCTTCGGTGCCGCCCAGGGCCACGCCGATCGGCACGGCGAACGCGATGCCGGCGAACGCCTCGTCGCCTCCCGGGTCGGCGATCGAGACGACGATCCCGACGACCAGGCCGCGCGCGTCGAGGAGCGGGCCGCCGGAGCTGCCCGGGTTGACGGAGGCGTCGAACTGGATGAGCCCGCTCAGGTCGCCCTCCTCCGCGTTCCGGGCGGCGCTGCGGTTCAGGCCCGACACGACGCCGGTGGTGACGCTGTACGTCAGGCCCAGCGGGTTGCCGATCGCCACGACGGGCGCGCCCACGGCCACGCCCCCGCCGAGCGTCGCCGGGACGACGATCTCCGGCAGCTTCGCGGGCTTGAGGGTCGCGATGTCGCGTTCGGGGTTCGACGAGGCGACCGCGGCCTTGGCCTTGGTGCCGTCGGCGAACGTCAGGTTGACGTTCTTCGTGCCCTTGATGACGTGGTACGCGGTCAGGATCGTCCCGTCGTCGGCCGCGATCACCCCGGTGCCGAGCGACTTCCCTGCCTGGATGACCACCACGGAGGGCCCGACTCTCTTGAAGAGGTCCGGCACCGCGAGCGTTGCGCTGGGCGTCGGCGTCGGGCTCGGCCTGGGCGCGGCTTCGTCGCCGTTCCCCCTGCCGCTCCCCACCCAGTACGCCAGCAACGCCACGACGACGAGGACGCCGCCCCCGGTGACCATCCGCCGGGCCTTTCCGGCCACGGCTCGTCGAGCTTGCTGAGCCTCGGCCGCACCGGCCTCCTGCGGCACGCGCTCCATCGCCCCATAGTCATAAATTTCAGGCGAAAGTGCTACAAAGTCCGCCTGAGAACTCCATGAGAACGGACTTCTGCCGCGCCGGGACCGCCGTCGGCTGGGCCCCGGCTCCTTTGCTCCTCCCAGGCCACCGCCATTCGGCATATTGTTCTGCTCTCACCGCAGACCCGTCGTCAGGATCCAAAAGTGGAACTTCCCCCGCATCTGGCCGGCGTGTACGACCTCGTCAAGGACGTGGCGCCCCTCGGTCTGCCGGACGAGGAGGAACGCATGAAGGCCGCCCGTTCGTGGGTCGATCTCGGCCTCGAACTGCGCAGGTCCTCCGGCGAGGTCGAGGCGGCCGCGCGGCACGCCTGGACGGCCAACAAGGGCGGCGACGTCACAGCGTTCCAGGCTCACTGGGAGGACGAGAACGGTCTCGGACGCCGGCTGGAGGAGGGAAGCAGAGGCGCGTTGCTCACCGGCCTGGGGACGATGGCGATCGTGATCCTCCGGGTGATGTGGAAGGCGTACGTCGTCTACGTCGTGGCGATCCTGGCCGCCTCGCTGCTCGCCGCTCTCGCGGCGGGCCCGGCAAGCACGGTGATCCGGTACGCCCGCGTCATGGGAGCGCGTCGCACGCTGGCGCAGATGCGGAAGAAGTTCCGGGAGCAGGTGGAGCTGGTCGTCCGCGACACACTCCACCGAGCCGGGGTGATCGGCTATTGGCTGATACCCGCGTACACGGCTCCGGTGATCACTTCGGTCTCCAGCCTGTGGGACCTCGACCTGATGCGGTCGGACAAGGAGGCACAGCGCCTGACCGAGGAGGTGCTTCGCGAGACGCCCGCGGGCAGGGCGGCGCTCGCCTGGGCGAAGGACCACGGCATCACCGTGATCTACCAGGACGACAGTCTCCTGGGCGCCGACGGAGCCTACATGGACGAGGTCGACGTACTCGCCCTGGACGTCGCGGGCCGGACACCCGAAGAGCTCGCCGAGGCGTTCGTCCACGAGGTGAACCACGCACGCAACGAGGGCAAACCCAACCCGCTCACAATGGGACGGGAGGAGTACATCAAAGCGGCCATCGAGGAGGAAGTCGACGGGGAGGTGAAGGCGCACGAGATGCGGGTGCAACTGGCGGCCGCCCGCGGTGAGTCCTGGGGCTGGGAGAGCAGCTACGGATACGCGTACCAGGCCGCCGTCGAGCAGGAGAACGAGCGACGGCGGGAGCAGGACCTGCCCCCTCTGACCGCCGACGCGACGCGGCGGATCGGGGACGAGGCGGGCCGCGAGGCGCTGCGCGAGTGGGCGCGGTCCGCCGGCTATGAGCAGGAGTTCGAGCGGCGATGGGATCTCCGCTTCCTGCAGCCCGTACTGGACGTCGCAGCGCCTGACTGGTGAGCTGTGCTCGCCGCGCCCTGACTAGGATCTGCGCATGGCTCGCGCACGCAGGGACGATCAGGAAGTCGACCACACCAGTCTCCGAGCCGCCTCGGACGCCGTCCGGGAGGTGGCCGGGCGGCTCGACGACCTGGCCAAGCGGACGTTCGCCGGCGCGGGCATGCACCCGGTGAGCGAGGCCATGGAGCCCAGCGCCGGGTTCGACGCCGAGTACGCGGACCTGCTGCGGGTGATGCCGCAGGCGTACACGTCGCTCGTGGAGCATCTCGGCCGGGTGGCCGACGGCATCATCGAGCACTCCGACACCCACCGGCGTGCCGAGCGGGCCAGCGAGGCGGCCATCGAGGATATCTGAGTGTGTCCGATGCCCCCGAGCTCAGCGGCCCCACCGCGGGCGCGCCTGCGCGAGCGTGGCCAGGACAGCGACGGCGCAGGCCGTCGCGGTGAGTGCGCCGTACCCTCCGGCGGACATGATCACGGTGGACAGGAGGCCGGCGCCCGCCGCGACGGTCCAGACGGCGGCGTCGACCGCGCCCTCGACGTGCAGCCGTTCGGACTCGGGCAGGTCACTGGCCAGATGGCCGCTGCCGGCGACGAAACACAGGTTCCAGGCGTAGCCCAGCAGGAAAAGGGCCACGGGCCGTACCGACGGGAAGGCGGCGGATCCCGCCGAGACGACCAGCAGGAGCAGCCCGGCGAGCATCACCGGCCGGGCGCCGAAACGGTCGAACAGGCGGCCTGTCACCGGGGACAGCGCGAACATGCCCAGCGTGTGCGCGGACAGCGTCAACCCGACCGCGCCCAGCCCGTCGCCGTGCAGGTGCATCTCCAGCGGCGCGGCCGTCATCACCGCGACCATCACGACCTGCGCCGCCACCATGGCGACCAGCGCGGACCGCGCGGCCGGCGTGCGGGCGAGCCGCCGTAAGGACATGCGCGGCGCGGCGGCGGAGCCCGCCCGCGCGGGCGCCGCGACGGAGGCCAGCGCCGCCACCGCGCAGGCGAGCGAGGCCAGCAGGAACGGCCCGGCCCGCGACGTGAGCCCCATCCCCGTGGCCGTGTCGCCGGACGCGTCGAGCAGCAGCGGGCCGCCGACGGCTCCGAAGGCCGCCGACCACACCACGACCCCGATCGCGGACCCCCGGCGATGCGCCGGATGCAGCTCGGCGGCGGCGTACCGTGACAGTTGCGCCCCCGCGTTGCCGAGCCCGAGCAGCGCCATCCCGGCGGTCAGGCCGATCATGTCGCCCGCGACGACCCCGGCGACCGCCAGGCAGGCTCCGGCCGCCGCCATGACGTAGCCGGTGACCAGGGCCGCGCGCCGGCCCGCGCGGTTCGTCAACCGGGTCAGTACGAGCGCGCCCGCGCCGGTCCCGATGATGCCCGCCGTGGCCGGCACGCCCGCCCAGCCCGTCCCGAGCCGGTCCCCCGCGACCAGCGTGCCCGCCACGCTCGCGACCGCCATCGCCGCGTTCATCAGCGCGGTGCCCGAGCACAGCGCCGCCATCGCCCGTCCTGTGCGGGTCGCCCGGCCCGCCTGCGCCTCCACAACCATGGCCTTCACGATAGGAACGCCGCATCCGCCGATGAATGGGCGAACAACGGATTTCAGGGCTGTGCGCCTTTGGATCGCAAAGCATCCGGCGTGCGAGGCTTTGCACATGGACAGACCGCTGGATCAGACGGACTGGCGCATCATCGGCGAGCTCCAGCGCGACGGGCGGCTCTCCTTCAACCGGCTCGCCCAGCGCGTCAACCTCTCGGCGCCCGCCGTGGCCGAACGCGTACGGCGGCTGGAGGATTCGGGGGTGATCACGGGCTACCAGGCACGCATCGACCCGGCGAGCGCCGGGCAGCCGCTGACGGCCTTCGTCCAGATGCGCTGTGCGCACGGCCGCTGCCTGCTCAAGACCACGGCCGCCGAGGACCTGCCCGAGGTCACCGAGGTGCACAAGCTGAGCGGCAGCTGGTGCACGATGCTCAAGGTGCGGGTCGCCTCGATGCCGCACCTGGAAGGGCTGCTCGAACGGCTGGGCGAGCACGGCGAGATGAACTCCCATGTCGTGCTCTCGACGCCGTACGAGGGCCGCACCGTCGAACCTCAGCCCGCGCGTGGCCGTCCGGTGACCGCCTCACAGGGCTGGACCCGCCACCGCCCGGGTGACCGCGCCTGAACCCACCGAGATCATCATGATGATGATGTCCACGAACATGTTACGAGTCGGCGGACTTATGGTCATCAAGTGTGATCCCATCGGAGGTCAAATGGTTCGATCTTGGGCGCCGGTGTCCGGCGACGGCCGGCGACCGGACCCAAGCACTTCCGCGACGTGAGCGGACCAGGCGAGAGGATCGACCGCGAGGAACGGCTCTCCGGCCACGGTCGCCGGGGTCGCCCCGGTGAACTCCACGACGTCGCGGTGCAGGTGGGACTGGTCGGCGTAGCCGGTGTCGGCCGCGACGAGGGCCGCGCCCTCACCCGCGACGAGACGGTGGGCGGCATGGTCGAAGCGGACCAGCTTCGCGGCGCGTTTGGGCGGCAGGCCGAGCTGCGAGCGGAACCGCGACCACAGGCGCTTGCGGCTCCAGCCGGTCTCCCCCGCGAGCGCGTCGATCCTGACGACGCCACGGCCGCCGACGACGCGTCTCCAGGCCCAGGCCACCTCCCCGTCCACGGGCACTCCAGCCGCGAACCGGCGGGCGATCAGCAAGTCGACCAGGGCGAAACGCTCCTGCCACGACGAGGCCTCGCCCAGTCGCTCGCGGATCCGTGACGCCGCACGGCCCCACAGGTCGGTGAGGGAGACCACGGCGCCGTCGAGCTCGGCCGGGGAGACGCCGAGGACCGCGCGTGCGATCACCGGAGACAGGCGCACCTGCACGCACTCCACGTGCTCGCCCCACGCCCAGACCGCGCCTCCCGCCCCGATCCCCGGCCCGGCGGCGACGCTGCCCCGCAGCCGCCCGGCGGCATGGTCCACCACGGGCGAACCGGCGCCGAACTCCACGATCAGGGTCACGGCCGGGTGCGGGATCATGCGCAGCGCGCTCAGGTCATGAGCCCGGAACCCGGCCATGGTGACACCGGCCACCCGGCTGGGCCTCCGTGGGCGCGCGACGCCCCACACCGCCGCGCCGTGGACGAACGTCCGCACCGTCCCATGCTAGGCGAGCCGGCTGAGGGGAACATTCGTCCAATCCACCGGTGCGTACCGGCGGCCACAGTGGCACCATGACGATTCCTGACGGCAGACCGCACGCCGAGGCCACGGAGCGTACGACGTTGTCCCTGGACGACGGCGACATCCACGTGTGCCAGGACGGCCCCCGCGACGCACCCACGCTCCTGCTCATCCATGGGTCCGCCTCCTCGACCCGCTCGTGGGACGCGCTGGTTCCGATGCTGACCGGAGCTCATCGCGTCATCCGGATCGACCTGCTCGGGCACGGCCGGTCAGCCAAACCCGCCGACCGCAGCTACGCGCTCCCGGAGCAGGGACGCCGGGTCGGCATGGCACTGGACCGGCTCGGCGTCAAGCGTGCCCTGGTCGCCGGCCATTCCAGCGGCGGCGCGGTCGCCACCGCCCTCACCGAGCAGCGACCCGGCCTGGTGACCGCGCTCGCGCTCATCAACACCGGCCCGAGCCTGGACGCCTTCATCGCACCGGAGACCGCCGCGATCGGGCCCTCCCAGTGGCCGCCGGCCAACGAGCAGATCCGCCGGCTGGCGGGCCCTGCGTTCAGCCGCGCGGGCTACCGGATCCCGGACGAGTTCCTGGACGAGGTGCGCAGCATGACCTACCACACGTTCACCACCACGATGCAGGCCACCCGCGCCTACCTGGAGGAGCGGGCGCTGCCGGATCGGCTGAGGGCGCTCGGCAAGCCGCTGCTGGTGATCTTCGGCGAAGGCGACCGTCGATGGCGGTCCTCGTCCGCCGCCGGCTACCGCGTCGTCCCCGGAGCGAGGATCGAGATGTTGCCCGGTCTCGGGCACACGCCCATTCTGGAGGATCCGGCACGGACCGCCGCCCCTCTCCTGGCGTTCAGCGCGATCCACGCCGCGCGGGCGGACTGAACGGGGACGATCGACGATCCGTACCACCTTGCTGTCGTTTAGATTGCAGGATGTTGCGGTTCGTGGCGTCAGAAACCGTGTTCTGACCTTCACGGCTCCCTCCTCCCGTTAAGGAAGCTTCCATGAGTGCCCATGACGTCCATACGATGCGCCAGGCGGTGCTGCGCTTCCTCGGCTCACTCGACACCGAGCGGAGGGCCGCGGCGACGGCGGCGTTCGGCTCGCCCGAGCGCACCGAGTGGTCCTATCTGCCGGGGCCCCGTCCGGGACTGCCGCTGGCCGAGATGACCTCCGGGCAGCAGGAGCTGGCGCTCGCCCTGCTCGACGCCGGCTGCGGCGTGGCCGGTGCGCGCACGGCGAGAGGCGTCATCGAGCTCGAACGCATCCGGCGCCGGCTGGCGACCGGCGTCGACGAGATCGACGGCGACCGCTACTGGTTCCGGGTCTTCGGCGACCCAGGAGGAGCGGACCCGTGGACGTGGCGGGTCAACGGCCACCACCTCGCGGTGCACATCACGGTCGCCGGCGACGCGGTCGCCGTCACGCCGAGCTTCCTCGGCGCCGAGCCGGCCATGGTCCTGTCCGGGCCGCAGCGGGGTCTGCGGCTGCTCGCCGAAGAGGAGGAGCTGGGCCGGGCGCTGCTCGCCGACCTCGCGCCGCACCAGCGCTCGATCGCGGTCACCAGCCAGGTGGCCCCCGACGACGTCCTCACCCGCAACGACCCCGCGGCCGATCCCGGCCGCGTACCCCGCGGGCTGTCCCGTGCCGACATGTCCACGTCGTCCAAGGATCTGCTCGAACGGCTGATCCGCCGCTATTTCGACCGCGCCCCAGGTTGGTACGGCGAGACCTGCTGGCGCGACGTGCTCGACGCCGGCCTCGACCAGGTGACGTTCGCCTGGATGGGATCCGACCAGCGCGGGCAGGGCCACTACTACTGCGTCGCCGGGCCCACGTTCCTGCTGGAGTACGACAACACCCAGGACGACGCCAACCACATCCACTCCGTGTGGCGTGACCTGCGTAACGACTGGGGCGAGGACCTGCTCGCGCGCCACTACGCCGAGCACCACTGACCGCCCCGCGCACTGGTGCCGGCGAGAGCTAGGACGACGCTTCGGCCCGGCTCTTCAGCGCCTGGTTGAGCTGCTCGAACACCGGCTCGAACCGGCGCAACATCGGCCACATCACCGGAGCGGCCGCCCCGGTGACGGTCTCCTGGTGACGCACGTGCGTGCCACCACGCTCCTGGTCGAGGGACAGCTCGAAAGCGTGCACCGAGCTGGCGACGCCCCGCGCGATCATGTTGGTACGCCAGGCCAGCCGCCGCGGCGGCGTCGCGTCCTCCACTGTCGCGCGCATAGGCATGACGACGGGGCCACCGGGCCAGAGGGCGGTCGGCAGGGACAGCCGGCTGCCCGTCACCGCGGCGCCCCGCATCCTCGGCACCAGCGGGTTCCACTCCGGATAGGCGTCGAAATCGCAGAGGATCTGCCATACCTGCTCGGGAGATGCCGCGATGTGGATCTCCGTTCGGATCTGGTGCACGCCTCACCTCGCGGTGTCTTGGGGGTCCACACCCTACCCGCACGAACGATCTTGGTACAGGGAGGATCGTTTATGGTGGCCCGCTATGAGGTTCCTCATCGTCGGCGGCAGCGGCCTGCTCGGCGGCGAACTCGCCCGGCAGTGTTCCACCGCCGGACACGAGGTCGCCGCGACCTACCTCTCCCGGCCAGGAGAGACGGAAGGCGTCGCATGGTCGCCGCTCGACGTGCGCCGGAGAGAGGACGTCGGGACGCTGATCTCGGCACGCCGGCCAGAGGTCGTGATCAACGCCGCCTACCGGCAGACGGACTGGGCGACCACGGCGACGGGAGCCGCGCACGTGGCCCTGGCCGCCGCCACGGCAGCCGATCTCGCCGCGGCGCTCCTCGAACTCGCCGTCTCCGGCCACCACGGCACCCACCACGTCGCCGGGGCCGACGCGGTGAGCCGGTACGAGCTGGGGCGGCTCATCGCCCGGCGCGACGGCCTCGACGCCGACCGGCTGCCCTCCGCCCGGAGAGCGGACGCCGGCGTGCCCGGCCCGGTAGACGTGCGCCTGGAGTGCGGCATGACCCAGCGGCGGCTCCGGACCCGGCTGCGGGGCGCACGGGAGTTCCTGAGATGACGTGACAGCGGCGGAACCGCTCACCGAGCCGCGGTCACCCGCTCCAGCACCTCTTGCAACTCTTGGGACGAAGCTCGCCGGGTCTCCCACATCAGCCTCACGCCGTCACCCCGCCACCGCGGGACGACGTGCGCGTGGAAGTGGAAGACGTCCTGCCCGGCCGCCTCCCCCGTGGCGTGGGTGACCGACAATCCGTCGGGAGCCAGCGCCACCCGCAGCAGCGCGCTCACCCGATGCACCAGCCGGGCGACCTCGGCGCAGGCGTCCTCCGGCAGCTCCCACACATCCCGCGCATGATTGCGAGGCACGATCAGCGTGTGGCCCGCCGCGGCGGGGGCGCGGTCCAGGAACGCGACCGCGTGCTCGTCCTCCATCACCCGGTAGGCGGGAGCCCGCCCGGCGACGATCTCGCAGAAGACACATGTGTCCACCCGCCGATCGTCGCATCCCGCCGGCCGTGCCATGGCTCCGCGGACGGTCAGGGTGCTTCAGCGAACGGAGTGCAACTGACGTGAGAGGGAATCCTCGCTGATCAGGTCGAAGTGTCCCAGGTCGGTGAGCTCAACCGAGATGCGCGGCTCGTGCCGGATCGCCTTCTCGAGGGAGGCCCGGTGCTCGGTGTACGGGGCTGACAACACGACCCGCACCTCTCCGGAGACCCCGGCGAGCGTTGCCAGGCGCGCGCCGATCTGGGTGTAGCCGTCAGGGTCCCAGTAGTCGAGCATGTCGCGGGAGAGCTGCCAGAGCTGGGCGAAGTCCTTCTTCGAGATCTTGAGAAGGTATGAGCAGAGTGTGCGGAACAGCTCCAGGTCCGCGGACAGACAGATCAGCTCCTTGAAGACCGAGAGCGGATCTGCCCGGTCTGCCTCGGCGAACAGTTTCGAGATGGTCATCGTCGACTGGTTCACGTTCGGGTCGAGGAGCAGCGTCTCCGCTATCGGCGGAGCCGATGACGGGTCCGCCCGCCAGTGTTCGGCGAGGCGGAGAATCAGATCTGCACCCAGCGAGAACCCGACCAGGTGGATTCTTTTACCGGGATTCTTGACATTGAGCTCGCTGATCAGCTCGGCGACCATCCGGACATGGTCGGACAGCGAAATCGGCCGACCAGAAACGGATGTCCTCGCCTCGAAACCAAAGAGGGTTATCGCGATGCTGTGATGCTCGTCATGGTGTTCTAGGTAATCGCGATAGTCGTCGGCGTCCAGACCAAGCCCGTGCAGGAATATCACCATGGCCGAGGAGGGTGAAGATCTTTCAATATAGGTCAACTGCTGTCCCGATTGATCACTTACCGGAGAAGTGAGGAGTTCGGTTCTCATCGCTGCTTCCAAGGCTTGAGTTGAACGTCGGAGCGATCTTTGGCATTACGGCCGACCACAGCTGACTGTCCCTTATGGGGGATTTGAGCGGGACTTTAGTGGTCCATACGGTGCTGGATTACTATGGACAGCTAGAACCCCTGCTGGCTTAATAGGCTACACGGGATAACTCCATTCGGCACGTACTTGCATAAGGCCGCCGCGCTCTTGGCGAGGGCACGGGGAAGAGGTGGTGCGTGAGCAGCACGATGACGGAGTTCGCGGCGAAGGAATGGATCTACAACAATGCGTTCTCGCGTGCTCATGTAGGCCGGGTAGGTGCCGAGTTAGAGTGGCTGGTCATCCGCAGCGGCTCACCCGACATGCGGGTCGGGCTCGCGGAGATGCAAGCGATTCTGAAAATCGATGTCGATTCCCTGCCCGGTAAGGGCTATATATCGGTCGAACCGGGTGGACAGCTCGAGCTGAGCACCGCCCCCGCCGACTCCCTCGCGGAATGTCTCGAAGCGACGGCCTGCGATCTGGCGCTTCTCCGATGCGCGGCCACGAACTCAGGGTTGTGCCTGGTGGGGAAAGGGCTGGACGATCGCCCAGCGGTCCGCGTAGTCGACATACCTCGATATGTAGCACTGGAGCGGAGTTATGACCGATATGGGCCTAATGGCCGCATCATGATGTGCAATGCCGCTTCTGCCCAGGTAAATATCGATGCAGGCGATAGATCATCGGGTTGGCGCGGCTGGAGACGCCGGTGGTGGCTGGCCAACAGCCTCGGGCCTGTGTTCACAGCCATGTTCGCCAACTCTCCGGTCGATGCCGGCGTGGCAGGCCGCTCCGGGCGACAAATGCTCAGATTCAGAACAGATCCCACCCGTACGAACCCGCTCCCTCTCCAAGGGGACCCCCGGGAGGGATGGGCGGAATATGTGCTGGACGCCCGGGTGGTGAGCATCGAAGAACCGCACACGCGCACCCTGCAGGATCCGCCCATCGACCTCACCATGCGAAGTTGGCTGCGTGGCGCGGGGCCGCGGCCCGTCTCTTCCGACGATCTGCGCAGTCACCTCCGATCAGTGATTCCTCCGGTTCGTCCGCGCGGCTATCTGGAGTTGAGGATGATCGACGCCCAGGAAGGCGACAATTGGGTGGTGCCCATCGTCACGGTGAGCACGCTGCTCGACGACCGGCACGCCTCGGAAAAGGCCGTAGGGATCGTCGAATCCCTGCTTCGGCCCGTCCTGAGAGCCGACTGGACGACCGCCGCCCGGGACGCGATGAACGACCGGCGTCTGGCTGGCGCCGCCCGGCACTGCATGGTGGCCGTCATCGAGGCGATGGACCGGCTCGACGTGCCTGCCTGGGCACGTTCGATCGTGCTGGAGTTCGCCGACACCTACACGTTCCGTTTGAGGTGTCCGGCGGATGACCGTGTCGCCGGTGCCCGGGGACGCCGCGTCGAAACCCCCGGCAGAAAGCGGACGGCGTCGTCGCCGGCGGGACCCGCCCACGGAAGGCACGGGAGGGTGCTGACCACTGCCCAGCCGGATGCCCCGGTAAGAGAGGTTTCTCCGTAGTCTGCGACCCGAGGGGAGCACCGTGTTCCGCGAGCGGCGAGAAGAATTCGGCCGTACTCTCACGGCCATTCAACGACATCAGCAGGGCCACCATGGATGGTCCGTGCTCCACCAGGCGTTCGGCGGAGTGCTCGACGCTGGAGATCCGGCCTTCCACCGCCTGCTGTACGCCGTATGGGCTGCCCGGCCGGGCATCAGTGACGCCCACCTCATCACGCTGATCAGCGCCGCGGTCCGCGACATCGCCCTGCGTGAGCCCGGGACGACAGCCCTGTTCGACGTGCCCGGTGATGCGACGGCGCGTGTGCACGCCCTTGTCGAGTTGGTCGGGCGGAACGAGGAGACGCTGGCCAAGGAACTGCTTGGACGGTCGAACTCCTTCACGGGCGCCCGCCGCTTCCTGGTGCCGCAGTTGCTCATCGGAGCGTTCGCCGCCGCACACGGAATTGACGAGGTGCGCTTTCTCGACCTGGGGACGGGAATCGGGATTTTACCTCGCCAGCTCAACAACAAGACCGTTTACGATCGGTTCGCCGCGGACCTCACGTGGGAGCCATGGGCCCCCGACTATCACGTCATACCGCTGGCCGTTCGCTATGGGGTCGACGCACACCCGCTGCCCACCATGGACTGGGTACGCGCCTGCTACGGTCCGTCGCCGTACTACGAGGAGCGATTCGAGGAGCTGTTGTGGTCCTTCGAGCAGACAGCGGACGTGGAGGGCGACGTCGTGATCCGCGAACTCGACATGCTCGACCTGCCTCGGCTGGCCGAGTTCATTCGCGCGAACCGGTTCAACGTCATCACGTGCAACTTCGTTCTCTTCCAGTACGGCGAACACGTTCAGGCAGCCATCGAGCGATGTGTCATGCAGAACATGACCTCCCCGGGACTGTTCCTCACCATGAACCCCAGCCACGCCCTTCTCCGCCCGGGCTGCCGGGTGCGGGGCCGGCTCGTCGGACACCCGTCGCCACTGCACCTGGCGGAGGCCGGCGACGCTCACCTTCTCGGTACGGTCACGGTGGGGACGGATCTGCCCGTCGTCATCGGCGGGCGGAGGCAGGCCGGAGGTGGCTGAGAGCATCGACGGGCGCAAGACCCTCCCAAGCCTGTTCCGGCGATACCGCGTACTGATCGGCGGAGTGGGCGCCACCGTCGGCGTGGTCATCGGGATCTACAGCGACGAGGCCAGGAAGGCGATCGAGTGGATGTGGGTGAACATGACGGCTGCGTCTTTCACCGTTCCGCTCCTCGCCGTGATCCTGTGCGCGGCCACCTGGCAAGTGCGCGGCATGGTGGAGCGGCGCAGGCAGGGAAACCGGAGCATTCTCAGCCAGTCCTTCGACATCCACATGGACGATTTCGAGGACGACCTCCCCGACGACGAGGCGGTGATCGGACGCGAGCTGCATTATCTGGAACGTGCCACCGGCTCCAGGACCCTGGCGTTGCTCCTGCCCGGGCTCGGGCTCGACGCGAACGACTTCCGGCCCTATATGAACATCGCGCGGGAGCACACGGCGGCGCTGACCCTTTTCGGGTTCAACACCGACGAGGCGCGGGACGAGCGATACCGGCCGGTGGGCCTCACCACCCACGTGGAACTCGTCAACGGCGCTCTCAACAGCCTCCGCAGGAAGTATCCGCAGAAGAAGATGGTTCTCGTCGGCTTCTCGTTAGGAGCCGACATGATCATCAGGCTGAGCGAATTCTGGCAGGCCCATCCGACACGAGATCCACATGTCTCGGCCATATTGCTACTGGATCCCAACATCAATCACTCGTCGATGGTCGTGTCCGGGGCGTTCGCCACGATGAATCCGTCCGACCCTCTGGCGGAGCTCAAAGAGGTCGCTCGCATCCCGCAGAACCTGACTGAGTTCCGCAACATGTCGGAATATCTCCACAAGATCAGCAAGAAGAACCTGGCGCATATCCAGCGACATGCCGAGGACTGGTGGGACTACTGGGAGGGCGATGGCCGGTATGACCTGTTCTTCCAGCGCATCGGCAGGCTGCACGCCATGAACCCGAAGATCAAGATCCTGTTCTCCGTTCACTACGATCACCATTTCAACGAAATTTACGCCAGAGCCAGACGGCAGAACATGGGCCAGGTCTTCGGCCTGTGCAGAGACGACCACTTCGAATTGCTGAACGACAGGCTGCTCGCCGACGAGGTGGCCAAGGTGCAGGCGGGTTCCCATCTGACCACCCTGGTGAGGGGATAGCTTCGCGGCCGCCCGTGGCGCCCGCCGCCCTGGCCGGGTACGCGTTGTCGTCCCTCGTGCCCGGTCCCGTGCTGCCGATCGTGCACGCCGGGCCGGTGCTCGTGGTGCTCGTGACCGTCGGGTTCGCCACCGTGCGCCTGGCTCTTATCAAAGGGGACACCGCGCTCTCGCGGATGCCTCGGGCGTCATGTTAGGGGCGATGCGGATGTTCCAAAGGGGCGGCGAAGAACTCCCTGAGAGCCAGGGTCGCGGCGCCTATGACGGGCATGTCGGCGAGTGCCGCCCTCTCGATGCGTAGCGCGTCGAACATGGCGGAGAACAGCCGCCGGCGTACCTCGGCGCGTACCGGATCGAGCAGCGCGTCACCGGCGGCGGCACCGAGGTGGGCAACGGAGAGCTCGACTATCTTGCCATCCTGCGGGCGCTTGAGCGTGTGGGGTATGACGGCTGGCTGATCGCCGAATCGGAGTTCGGCGCGGATTGGCGTGGCAGCACGGAACTGGGAGTGACCGCCCGCATCCAGTACGACGGGCTGACGACGCTCCTCGGCTGAGGTCCATGTGGGTGCGGTTTCCAGACGGAGTCGCCGAGCACGAAGGCGAGCGTCCGTATCATCGCGGGCATGGTGCTGCTGAACCCGGAGCCGCGGCCCAGCCGGCGGGCGGTGCTCCTGGCCGCTGGAGGGCTGCTCGCCGGGTGCGGCCGGCAGCCCGAAGCCGACGAGGTCGACCTGCGGCTGGCCACCGGGCCGGCCGGGGCGGTCTACCGGCGCATCGGCGGCGCGCTGGCCGGCCACATCTCCGAGCAGGTGCCGGGCGCCACGGTGCGCACCGTGCCGAGCGGGGCGTCCACCGACAACATCCGGATGTTGCGGGCGGGCGAGGTGCAACTCGGGCTGACGAGCCTGGACGCGCTGATCATGGCCGACGGCAGCGCTCCCGAGGGGCTCTCGGCGATCTGCCGGCTCTACGAGAGCCACCTGCACCTCGTGGTCATGGCCGGTTCGCCGATCGAGGAGTTCCGCGACCTCAAGGGCAAGCGGGTCTCCCTCGGCGCCCACGACTCGGGCACGGAGTTCACCTCCCTGCGGGTCCTGGAGTCCGGGCCGGTGGACGCCGACGGCCGCTACCTCAGCCAGGCCGCGTCGGCGGCGGCGCTGCGCGACGGCGAGATCGACGCGATGTTCTCCCTGACCGGCGTCCCGACACCCGCCATCACGGAGCTGGCCCGGCAACACGCGATCCGGCTGATCCACCTGGACGAGCAGGCGCCCGCGCTCTTCACGGCGTTCCCGGGTCCCTACACTCCGGCCATGATCCCCGCGACCGCCTACGCCGGTGTCCCCGCCACCCGCACGTTCGCCGTCCCGAACGTGCTTCTCGCGCGCAACGACCTGCCCGACGACATGGTCCACGCCATCACCGACACGATCTTCACGCACACCGGCACGATCACCTCCGGCGGGCCCGACGCCGCAGGGGCCGGTCCGGAAGCCGTACCCGAGGCGTGGCAGATCAACGTACGGACCGGGATCTCCACCGCGTCGATCCCGCTCCATCCGGGCGCGGCCGCCTGGTTCCGCGACCGCAAGCGCTGATCCCGAGCGCCGCTCCGGCGGGGGGAATCAGGGGTCCCAGGCGAGGCTCACGCGGAGGTCGCAGGCGAGTCCCAGGCGGGGGCAGGAGCCGGCGCGTCCGGCGACGACGCCACCCGAGGCACGGCGGGCAACACGACCACCGCGGCGAATCCGTGCCCCGACCCGGCCGGGCGCGGCAACCCGTCCTCCAGCCGCAACTCGCCACCGGCGGCCCCCACCAGGTCGGCGCAGATCGCCAGTCCGAGGCCGGTCCCCGGCACGTTCTGGTGCCGCGGCGAGCGCCAGAACCGCCGTAGCGCCTGGACCCGCTCGGACGCGTCGATCCCCTGCCCGTCGTCACGGACGGCGATCGTGACCACCCCACCGGCCCCGGAGCCGCCGCCGGGCCCGCCACCCGGGCCGCCGGCCGCACCGGGATCGGCCCGGGCGGTCACCTGCACCGCACGCGCGTCCGACAGCCGCAACGCGTTGCTGATCAGCTCGTCCAGGATGCTGCCCAACCCTCCGGACGGCTCCAGCAGCCGCAGTCCCGGCGGCACGTCGACCGTCAGCGTCTGCCCCGCGTTCTCCGTCAGCGCCCGCCACCGGTCCACCCGCGTCGCCAGCACCGCGTCGAGGTCCACCGGCGACGCCGTCCGTATGCTCTCCATCCGCGCGCTGGCCTGCAGGGAGTTCAGCATGCGCTGCATGGCTTTCAGCTCGTCGACGGCGACGGCGTACACCTGACGCCCGTCGCCGGCCCCGGCCCCGTCGGCCGGGCCCAGGTGCGGTTCCAGGCTCTCGACCGCGAGCCGGAGGCTGGTCAGCGGGTTGCGCAGCTGGTGCGAGGCGTCGGACACGAACGCCCGCTGCCGCTGCACGGCGTTCTCGACGGCGTCCATCATGGTGTTGAACGACTCCGCCAGCCGCCGCAGCTCGGCCGGGCCCGCCTCGGCGTCCGCGCGGATCGTGAGGTCGCCCTGGGAGATGCGCGAGCTGGCCGCGTCCAGCTCGCGCACCGGCCGCAGCACCCACGCCGACACCGGCCAGGCGACGGCCACGAGCGCGATCAGCGGCAGCAGCCCGAGTGCGGCGAGCCGGGCCCAGCGCGCGAGGATGCGGGAGCGCGTCTTCGACAGGTCGGAGATCGTCACGACGGCGCCGACGACCTCGCTGTCCCGGCCCACGGGTTCGGCGACCACGAGTGCGGAGTCGTCCCAGGGCGCCCATTCCCCTGAGGGTTCGGGTCTCGCCCCGGCCAGCGCCGCGGTCACGATGCGGGGCAGCGCCGGCTCCTCGCGGGCCGCCTCCTGGTAGGCGTCCGCGGGTCCGAGCAGCACCGTGCCCGAGGTGTCGATCACCGCGACGGGGATGCCGTACAGCTCGTGGTAGCGGGCCAGTTCCTGCTGGAGCGCCTCGGTACGCCCGGTCGAGAGCGCGGTCTCGGCCAGCGACGAGAACCGCCCGACGTCGTTGAGCCGGTCGACGTACGTCTCCTGGATCTCCCGCTCGGCCACGGTGACGCTGAGCGGCACCCCGAGCGCCGCGACGAGCAGCACCGCGAGAGGCACCAGGACGACGAGCAGGCGACGGTGCATGGCGCGTCAGCCGGCCGGCTCCGGCCGGTCGGCCAGGAGCCGGTAGCCGACCCCGTGGATCGTACGGATGATCTCGCCCGGTCCGAGCTTGTGCCGGAGCGCCGCGATGTGGGTGTCGAGGGTGCGGCTGGAGGACTCCCAGGTGGCGCCCCAGATCTGGTCGAGGATGACGTCGCGGCTCACCACGTTGGGGGCCCGCCTGGCCAGCAGCAGGAGCAGCTCGAACTCCTTGCGGGTCAGCGTCACGGGGGCGCCGTCGACGGTGACCTCGCGGGTGCCGACGCCGATCCGCAGCGGGCCGAGGACGAGGGGCTCGTCGGGGTGGCTGAGGGCGCGGGCCACCCGGGTGCGCCGCAGGACGGCGTCGATCCTGGCGAGGAGCTCGGGGATGCCGAACGGCTTGACGATGTAGTCGTCGGCGCCGGCGCGCAGGCCGCGTACGCGCTCGTGCTCCTCCGAGCGTGCCGTCACGGCGATGACGGCGGTTTCCGGGCGGTCGCGCAGCTTGCGGATCACGTCGAGCCCGTCGCCGTCGGGCAGGCCCAGGTCGACGAGGACCACGTCGGTGGGGTCGGCGCGCACGGCTTCGGCGGCGGTGGCGATGCGGTGGACCTCGAACCCGGCCTGAGCCAGGACGGTCACCAGACCCCGCGCCACGCGGTCGTCATCCTCGATGATGGTGATCCGCATAGTGGATTGTACGACCCGGTAAAACGCCCGCGTTAGCCCGTTCTTGGGATTTCTCTGACGTCCTGCGCATTCCTTGGGATTCCTCTGACACTATCCGCGCCCCTGCCAGCCCAGACTGAGGCCGCGCACTCACCACGGATGCGAATGCGCTGACGAGGAGGCCTCGACATGAGAACGTCCAGCAGATACCGGGCCACCGCGCGGATGATCGCCACGATCGGCGTCGTCTCGCTCATCGCCGCGTGTTCCGGCAACGGAGGTGGAGGCACCGCCGACGCCGGCGGAGGCTACCCGGACGACAACATCACGATCGTCGTGCCGTTCAGCGCGGGCGGCCCGACGGACACCGTCACCCGCCTGATCGCCGAACCGATGGCCGCCAAGCTCGGCGGCAAGATCGTCGTGCAGAACGTCGAGGGCGCGGGCGGCACGGTCGGCGCCGGCGAGGTCGCGCGGGCGGAACCCGACGGCTACACCGTGCTCATGCACCACATCGGCATGTCGACGGCGCCCGCCCTCTACAAGGACCTGGGCTACCAGCCGCTGGAGAGCTTCGAGACGGTCGGGCTCGTCACCGAGGTGCCGATGACGGTGGTCGCCCGCAAGGACTTCGCGCCCGCCACGCTCAAGGACCTCGTGACCCACGTGAAGGCGAACGCCGACAAGGTCACGCTGGCCAACGCCGGCATCGGCGCCGCGTCCCACCTGTGCGGCCTGCTGTTCCAGACCGCCGCCGGGGTCAAGCTCCAGGAGGTCCCGTACGAGGGCACCGGCCCGGCGCTGACCGACCTCGTCGGCGGCCAGGTCGACTTCATGTGCGACCAGACGACCAACACCAGCGGCCAGATCACCGCGGGTGAGGTCAAGGCGTACGCCGTCACCACGCCGGAGCGGGTCAAGAGCCTGCCCGACCTGCCCACCACGGCCGAGGCCGGGCTGCCCGGCCTGGAGGTCAGCGTGTGGCACGGGCTCTACGTCCCGAAGGGCACGCCGCAGGACGTCGTGCAGAAGTTGTCCGAGGCGCTGAAGGCCGCGCTGGCCGACCAGAAGGTCATCGACCAGATGGCCAAGCTCGGCACCGCGCCCGTCCCGGCCGAGAGCGCGACCCCGCAGGCGCACAGGACCAAGCTCGAAGAGCAGCTCGGCACCTGGGGCAAGGTCATCGCCGACGCCGGCGTCAAGGCCTCCTGAGGTGGAGCGCCGCCGCTCCTTCCCCGACGTCCTCGCCGGGGGAATCTTCATCCTGCTCGGTGGCGCGTTCGTGGTGGGGTCGCTCGGCTACGAGCTGGGCACCCCCCTGCGGATGGGCCCCGGCGCCTTCCCGCTGCTGGTCGGCATGCTCGTGGCCGCGCTGGGCCTGGCCATCGTCATCAAGGGGCTCATCGCCGGCGAGGCGATCGTGTTCGGGCGGATCCCCTGGCGTGCGGTCGGCGTCATCACGCTCGCGCTCGTGTTCTTCGGATTCACCGTACGGGGGCTCGGGTTCGTGCCGGCGTCGGCGGTGACCGCCCTGCTCACCACGCTGGCCAGTTCGCGCGTACGGCTGCTCACGGCCGTGGCCGTGTCCGCCGGGCTGACCGTGGCCGGCACGCTCATCTTCGTCGTCGGGCTCCAGCTGCGGCTCCCGCTCTGGGGCCCGTGGCTGGGGTTCTGACGCGACATCCGGATTGAGGCATGGAACTTCTCGACAACCTCGCCCTGGGCTTCTCGACGGCCCTCCTGATCCAGAACGTCCTCTACTGCTTCGTGGGTGTGCTGCTCGGAACGGCGGTCGGCGTGCTGCCCGGCATCGGGCCGACGGCGACGGTGGCGATGCTGCTGCCGATCACGTTCAACTTCGAGCCGGTGACGGCGCTGATCATGCTGGCCGGCATCTATTACGGCGCGCAGTACGGCGGCTCGACGACCGCCATCCTCATCAACCTGCCCGGCGAGTCGTCGGCGGCGGTCACCGCGTTGGACGGGCACGAGATGGCCCGGCAGGGCAGGGCCGGCCCGGCGCTGGCCACCGCCGCGATCGGATCGTTCATCGCGGGCACGATCGCCACCGTCGCGCTCGCCGTCGCCGCCCCGCCGCTGGCCCGCGTCGCGCTGCAGTTCGGCCCGGCCGAGTACTTCTCGCTGGTGTTGCTCGGCCTGATCGTGTCGATCGCGCTGGCGCGCGGCAACGCGATCAAGGCTCTGGCGATGATCTTCCTCGGCGTCCTGCTCGGCACGGTCGGCCAGGACATCTACACCGGCACGCCCCGGTTCGTCTTCGGACAGCGCGAGCTGTACGGAGGCATCGACTTCGTGTCGGTCGCCGTCGGCATGTTCGGCGTGGCCGAGATCCTGCGCAACCTGGAGAACGAGCAGACCCGCACGGCGATCGTCAGCAAGGTGAAGAACCTCTGGCCCACCCGCGAGGACCGGCGCAGGATCGTCGGCCCGATCCTGCGGGGCACCGGTCTCGGGGCCGCGCTCGGCGTCCTGCCCGGCGGTGGCCACGTGCTGGCCTCGTTCACCTCGTACGCCGTCGAGAAGCGCATCTCAAAGCGGCCGCAGGAGTTCGGGCACGGCGCGATCGAGGGCGTCGCCGGCCCTGAGTCGGCCAACAACGCGGCCGCGCAGACGTCGTTCATCCCGCTGCTCACCCTCGGGCTGCCCGCCCATCCGGTGATGGCACTGATGGTCGGCGCGTTCATCGTGCACGGCATCACCCCCGGCCCGAACGTCATCACCGACGAGCCCGCGCTGTTCTGGGGCCTGATCGCGTCGATGTGGATCGGCAACGTGCTGCTCGTGCTGCTGAACCTGCCGCTGATCGGCATGTGGGTGCGCATGCTGCGCATCCCGTACCAGGTGTTGTTCCCGATGATCATCCTGTTCGCCTCGATCGGGACGTACTCGCTGGGGTTCAACGCGTTCGACGTCTACGCGATCGTGCTCTTCGGGCTCCTGGGCTACATCCTGATCAAGTGCGGCTGCGAGCCGGCGCCGCTGCTGCTCGGCTTCGTCCTCGGACCCCTGCTCGAGGAGAACCTGCGGCGGGCGATGATCATCTCCCGCGGCGACGCGTCGGTCTTCCTGACCCGGCCGATCTCCGCGGTGCTGCTGGCCGTGGCTCTGGCGGCGCTCGTCGTCGCCGTCCTCCCGACGATCCGCAGGCGCCGCGAAATGGTGTTCACCGAGGACGACTAGGCTCGGCGACCTCCGGCGGCGGGTTCGCCCGCACTGTCTTTCATGAAATTTCATACACGCCAGATGGCCGGCCGAGGCATCCACGCTGCTCACGGCTCGTACGGGGACACGCGAGCGCCCCGTACGAGCACACCCGTGTTGACAGCCGACAAGGCTGACCGTGAAGGTAGCAGTCAACCGCCGCCTCCACGTCGACAGGTGACAGCGACGGTTGGGAGCGCTCCCATCATCCCGGACCACCGATACCGGACAGACGGAGAACGCACAATGCAACCACACCAGCCCGCCGTACCCACCCGCCGGGCGCTTCGTGTCCTCACCATCGTGGCCGCGGCCCTGCTCTGCCTGCTGCCGTGGGCCCAGTCCGCCTCGGCCCACGGGTCGATCATCAACCCCGCCTCCCGGAACTACGGCTGCTGGCTGCGCTGGGGCGACGACCATCTCAACCCGGCCATGCAGCAGGAAGACCCCATGTGCTGGCAGGCCTGGCAGGACAACCCGAACGCCATGTGGAACTGGAACGGCCTCTACCGCAACAACGTCGGCGGCAACCACCAGGCAGCCGTCCCCGACGGCCAGCTCTGCAGCGGGGGCCGGACCGAGGGCGGCCGCTACAACTCGCTCGACGCCGTGGGCGAGTGGAAGACCACCGCCATCGGCACCGACTTCCAGCTCCACCTGTACGACCAGGCCAGCCACGGCGCCGACTACTTCCGCGTCTACGTCACCCGCCAGGGCTTCAACCCCGCCACCCAGCCGCTCACCTGGGGCAACCTGGAACTCGTACGCGAGACCGGCAGCTACGCCCCGAGCCAGGACATCACCTTCAACGCCAGCGCGCCCGGCCGCAGCGGACGCCACATCGTCTTCACGATCTGGCAGGCCTCGCACATGGACCAGGCGTACTACATCTGCAGCGACGTCACCTTCTCCTGAGAGCCCGACGGCCCGGCACACTGACGGGCCCGACACCGGCACCGCACGTGCCCCCGCCGGGTGACTCCGGCGGGGGCACGGGGGTACGGTCGCTCGGCGGGCTGTGCCGCAGGCCCGCGGAACGCAAGGTGGCGCGTCACCCTCACAGTTCGGTGCCGTGTCTCGTCGAACGGGTAAGGACAGATGCGAACGAGGGAGCCGCGGCACCATGACCACGCCATCCGAGCCGGCACACGCCCGGCCCGATCCGGGCCTGAGCGCGATCATGAGCGAGCGGCGTCACCTGATCAATCTCGCCTACCGGCTCCTCGGCTCCCTGGCCGACGCGGAGGACGTCGTGCAGGAGACGTACGCCCGCTGGTACGCCATGTCCCGGGAGCAGCAGGACGCCATCGACTCCCCCGGCGCCTGGCTGACGACGGTCGCCAGCCGCATCTGCCTCGACCTGCTCGGCTCGGCGCGGGCCCGGCGCGAGCGCTATGTGGGCGAATGGATCCCGGAGCCGCTGCCCGAGCAGTCGGAGTGGAGCGCCGACCGGCCGGGCGCCGCCGGGACCGACCCGGCCGATCGGGTCACCCTCGACGAGTCGGTCAACATGGCCTTCCTCGTCGTGCTCGAATCCATGACTCCCGCCCAGCGGGTGGCGTTCATCCTGCACGACGTCTTCCGCTACTCCTTCGCCGAGGTGGCCGGGATCGTCGGGCGCACTGAGGCGGCCTGCCGCCAGCTGGCCACCTCGGCCCGCCGCCGCATCCGCGCCGCACAACCGCCCTCGGCGCCCGCGGCCCGGCAGGCCGGCATCGTCAGGGACTTCAAGCGGGCGTGGGAGGCCAAGGACATCGACGCCCTCGTCAACCTCCTCGACCCCGACGTCACGGGCACCGCCGACGGCGGCGGAGTCGTCAACGCCGTGCTCCGCCCGATCGAGGGCCGCGAGCGCCTCGCACGGCGCTTCGTCGAGATCGCCCGTCTGGCGCCCGACGTGACCATCCTGGAGCGCACGGTCAACGGCCGGCCCGGGCTGGTGGCCCGGCAGGACGGCGCCACCGTCGTGGTGATGGCGTTCGACGTCGCAGGCGACCGGATCAAGCGCATCTGGGCCGTGCTCAATCCGGAAAAGCTCCGGCCTTGGACAGAAATCTGACCGAAGGCCGAGTCGTGGTGAATATCTGAATCACCCGGACGGGTTTTCGCGTGCGCGAGGAATTCCGGCGGCCAGGAATAGCTCCCGTGCCGGCAATGACAATAGGAATGTATGCAAGGCCGCCGTCGTCATCTCTTTTCGTGTGCGAGAGGGCGCGAGGGGGCCAGCAGCGTGGACAGCGCCCAGCGTCCGGGGCCGAGGACGGCGACGAGCAGGAAACCCCAGCAGAAGAGCGCGGCCTTCTCCCCGCCGTTCTGGATGGGGAAGAGCGCCTGTGGCTGGTGGACGAAGAAGTAGGCGTAGGCCATGCTGCCTGAGCAGATGACGGCGGCGGCACGCGCGCCCAGGCCGAGCATGACGAGTACGCCGCCGACCAGCTGGATGGCCGCCGCCCACCAGCCGGGCCACTGGCCGATGCCGGGCACCGCGCCCTGCGGACCGCCCAGCACGCCGAAGAGTGTCGCCGCGCCGTGGCAGGCGAACAGCAGCCCTATCACGATCCGGTACAGAGCCAGGAAGAGCCCCTGATTCTTGAGCAGTGAATCCACCGATGTGTCCTTTCAAGAGGAAGGTGCGGAACCAATCGTGGGAGCGCTCCCAAATAGGTTCTCCAAAAACCAGTACAAATGTCAACTACATGCCAGCCGAAGGGTCCGCCGGCGAACGCCCGATATGCGCGCCAAATGGCCGGACACTTCCTTCGTGAATATTCCGGCCCGTGAAACTTTCATCCGCGCACGGGTCCGGCCCGGCCGTCGCACGGCCGGGGAGCCCGAACGGGAGCCCGTACAGGAACCCGCAGAGGAGATCACCCAGCGGCGGTGAGCCGCCGCCGGGGCACAGAGGCGGGCGCGGGACCGATGGCCGGTTCCGCGCCCGACGTGTGCCCGGCCCAGGCGAAGACATGCGGCATTTCAGCGCAAAGGGGACATCACGGCAGAGCTTTCGCAACCGTCGTGACGAATGATCGACTTTTTCTGTCAATCGCATTGACATCGGCCCTGTTCCGGCCGATGCTTTCCTCGCTGCACGCCCGTTTTTTGACCACCGCGCCCATTATTTGGGCATCCGGGAGAAGCCCACGCCGTGTTCGCGATTGATCCCTTGAAACCCGAGGCCGGACGCACCCCCAAGCGCCCCATGGAGGGCGGCGTGGGACCGGGAGCCCGCATCGGCGGCGCACTGACCTGCCATCTGCTGCCGGCGAGAGCGAGCGCGCCGTGAACGTGCTCACCGATTCCACGACCCGGCTGCTCTCCCGCTGGTGCGATCTGCCCTGCTCGCCGATCGCCTCATCCATCGCCCGCCGCTGGGTGGCGGGGATGCTCACCTCCTGGAAGATGCCGCTCTCCCCCGCGAACGAGGCGACGATCGCCGAGCTGACCAGCGAGCTGGTCACCAACGCGGTCCAGCACGCCGCCCCGCCACCGTGCGGATCCTCCGGGATCAGGATCAACGTACGGGCCGGAGCCACCACGATCTGGCTGGCGGTCTGCGACCACGACCCGACCCTCCCCACGCGCCGGGCTCCCGACTTCTTCGCCGAGAGCGGGCGCGGCCTGTTCCTGGTGGAGGCGCAGGCCGACCAGTGGGGCGCGGTCCAGCACGAGAACGGCAAGTACGTCTGGTTCAGCCTGCAGTGCCACGGCGGCGCCCAGCCCGCGAGCGAGATGCCGCCCGCCGACCCATCCGGTTGCCCCGAACGCTAAGGAGAACACCATGGCCCCCGTCGTCCTCCCCCACGACGTCACCGGCTCCGGGCAGCACCACGTGATCGTGTTGCACGGCTGGTTCGGCGACCGCACCTCCTTCAAAAACATCCAGCCCTACCTGGACGGCGACGCGTTCAGCTACGCCTTCCCCGACTACCGGGGGTACGGCGAGGCGCGCGACCTCACCGGCGAGTACTCCCTCGCCGAGATCTCCGGCGACGTGATCGCGCTCGCCGACAAGCTGGGCTGGGAGACGTTCTCCCTGGTCGGTCACTCGATGGGCGGGACGGCGATGCAGCGCGTGATGCTGGACGCGCCCGGGCGGGTGAGCAAGCTCGTCGGCATCTCCCCGGTGCCGGCCTCCGGCGTGCCGTTCGACGACCAGAGCTGGGCGCTGTTCTCCGGGTCCGCCGAGGAGCCCGCCAACCGCCGCGCCATCATCGACCTCACCACCGGCAACCGGCTTCCCGGCGTGTGGCTCGACCAGATGGTGGCCGGCTCGCTGGGCAACTCCACGGTGACGGCCTACCGTGCGTACCTCGACGCATGGGCCAAGACCGACTTCCACACCGAGGTGTCCGGTTCCGCCACGCCGGTGCTCGTCATCGCCGGCGAGCACGACCCCGCGCTCTCCGCCGACGTCATGCGGGGCACCTGGCTGCAGTGGTACACCGACGCCGAATTGCTGACCTTCGCCGACGCCGGCCACTACGCGATGGACGAGACGCCGCTGGCCCTCGTGTCGGCCATCGAACGTTTCCTGGCCGCCTGACCGATCCCTTGGAGGGTTGCCCGTGAGTACGACGGTCAACGTGTTCGACCCGCGTATCTACGCACAGGGCATCCCGCACGAGACGTACCGCCTGCTACGTGACCACCACCCCGTGCACTGGCAGGAGGAGCACGAGGTCGGCGACTGGCCGGCCGGGCCCGGGTTCTGGGCGGTGACCCGCCACGCGGACGTCGTGCGCGTCCTGCGGTCGCCCGGCGAGTTCAGTTCCTGGCTCGGCGCCACCCAGATCCGCGACCCCGACCCGGCCGACCTGTCGTTCATCCGGCGGATGATGCTCAACCTCGATCCGCCGGATCACGGCCGGCTCCGGCGGATCGTCTCCGGCGTGTTCACCCCCAGGCGGGTCGAACGTTTCGCCGCCGGCATCGCGACGCGGGCCCGGCTGCTCATCGACGAGATCGCCGAGCGGGGCGAGTGCGACATGCCGGTGGACGTGACCGACGACTACCCGATCCACAACCTCGCGGATCTCCTCGGCATCCCGCTCGCCGACCGCGGCCTGATCCTGGAGTGGACCAACCGCGTGATCGGCTATCAGGATCCCGACCACGCGACCGTCGAGCGCGGCCCGGACGGCAAACCGGTCAACCCCCGTTCCCCGGCGATGCTCAAGGACATGTTCGAGTACGCCCACGCGCTCGCCGCCCGCAAGCGCCGGGAGCCGGCGGACGATCTCATGACCGCGCTGGCCACGGCCGAGGTGGACGGGCAACGTCTCACCGACCCCGAGCTGTCGATGTTCTTCTTCCTCCTGGTCATCGCGGGCAACGACACCGTGCGGTCGGCCCTGCCCGGCGGGCTGGCCGCGCTGCTCGGCCATCCGGCCCAGCATCGCCGGCTGCTCGACGACCCGGAGCTGCTCGACACGGCCGTCGAGGAGATGTTGCGCTGGCATCCGCCGGTGCTCAGCTTCCGCCGCACCGCCGTACGCGACGTGGTGCTGGCCGAGCAGCCCATCTCCGCAGGGGACAAGGTCGTCGTCTTCCACGGCGCGGCCAACTTCGACGAGCGGCGCTTCCCCGACCCGATGCGTTTCGACATCGCACGCCGGCCCAACGACCACGTCTCGTTCGGGGACGGGCCGCACGTGTGCCTCGGCGCCCGGTTCGCCCGGCTGCAACTGCGCACGTTCTACCGGGAGCTGCTCTGGCGGCTGCCGGACGTGCGGCTCGCCGGGCCTCCCGAGCGGCTGGTGTCGAACTTCATCGGCGGCGTCAAGCACCTGCCGCTGCACTACACCCCCGCACCCAGGCTGGGCGCCGAATGACCGCCGACCAGCCCGGCACGGCGGGCACGACGGGCACGGCGGTGTCGAAGACGATCGACACCGGCCTGCGGCTGCTGGAGATCCTGAAGGACCATCCGGACGGGTTGACCATCACCGAGCTCGCGCAGCTGGCCGGGATCCACCGCAACGCGGTCTCCCGTCACCTCGTCGCGCTCGGCAACCACCGGCTGGCCGCCCGGGTCGGCAACCGCTTCACCCTGGGCCTCGGCATCGTCGAGCTCAACGCCGCCGTGCAGCACCGGCTGCGCAGCGCGGCCTCCGCTGCGTTGCAGGTGCTGGCCGACACCTGCAACGCCACCGCGTTCATCACGGTGCTCGACATCGACGAGAGCCAGGCGGTCGTGCTCACCGTGGCCGAGCCGCGCGCCTCACAGATCCACGTCACCTATCGCGCGGGCACCCGGCACCCCTCGAACCGCGCCGCCTCGGGGATCGCGATCCTGGCGGGCCGCCCGCCCCGCCCGGGAGAGCGCCCCGAGATAGCGCAGGCCCGCGCCGCCGGCTACTCGGTCACCGAAGGCGAGTTGCAGCCGGGTGCCTGGGGCGTCGCCGCCCCGATCTCCGTCGCGGGACGCCCGGCCCACGCGAGTGTGGGCATGGTGACCATCGGGGAGCGGGACGCCGGCGAGATCGCCCCGATCGTGCTCAACGCCGCGAGGGAGATCTCCCGGTTCCTCTGAGGCCGGCCGCCCTGACTAGCAGGTGACGACCTTCTGGTACTTCCCCCAGTAGTTGTGCCGGCGCATCTGCCCCTGCTGCAGGGTCCAGCAGGGCGAGTCCTTGCCGAGCCTGATGACGATCTTCACGCGTACGGCCCTGCCGCAGGAGCGGTTCTTGACGAACGCGAACCCGCCGAGGTCGGCGTGCGACCGCCCGACGCAGGCCGGCGCGGTGCCGGCGGTCTGGGCGGAGGCCGGCCCGGCCCCGGTGAGCACCAGGCCGGCCCCGAGAACGGCTACGGATACCGCTTGGAGAATCTTCATGACGGCAGTATCCGTACGCGCGCGTTGAGGACGTGTTGAGCCGGCGTTGAGGTCAGCGTTCGGAGGCGGCGGTCCGGGTCTGGACCTCGCGCACCCGCTCCACGTCCAGCTTGTTCGTCCGGTCGAACCGGTAGATGCCGTTCTCCTCCTGGAACACGTCGGTCAGCTGCGTGTAGCAGTATCCGAACATGTCCGGATCATCCAGCAGCACCTCGGTCAGCCCGGCGAACCGCGCGTGGAACGCGTCCTCGGTCCGCACCCGCTGCCCGTATCCCCAGGACGTCTGCCGGTCCGCCCGCTGATCGGTCCCGGCCAGCTCGGGGTTCCACCAGATCCCGCCGTACTCGCTGACGAAGTACGGCTGCCCCCGGTACGCCACGGAGATGGGCCGGCCGTCGGCGTCGTTGACGAACGGCTCGTCCCTCTTCAGGCCGGACATCAGGTCGGCGAAGGCGGCGGGCTCCTGCTCGTAGTTGTGCGAGTCGTAGATGTCGGTCTCCGGCACCCGGTGGCTGTAGCCGGACGCGTCGATGACCGGGCGGGTGGGGTCGGCGAGCTTCGTGGCCAGGAACATACCGTGGGTGACGTCGTCGAGCTGGGAGACGTGGTCGTGGATCGGCTGCCGGGTCTCGTTGAGCGGGCACCAGCCGATGATCGACGGGTGTGAGACGTCCCGTTCCAGGACCTCCAGCCACTGCGTGATGAAGGACGCGGTCGGCCGCTGCTCGCGCCCGTCGTGGGCGCCCCAGTCGCCGAACTCCCCCCACACCAGGTAGCCCAGCCGGTCGGCGTGGTAGAGGAAACGCTCCTCGAACACCTTCTGGTGCAGGCGCGCCCCGTTGAAGCCCGCGGCCAGCGCCAGCTCGATGTCCCGCAGCAGCGCGGCGTCGCTGGGCGCGGTCATGAGGCCGTCGGGGTAGTAGCCCTGGTCGAGGACGAGCCGCTGGAACACGGGACGGCCGTTGATGAGGACGCGCTTGCCGTCGATCGCGATGGAGCGCAGCCCTGCGTAGCTGTCGACGGTGTCCGTGACGGCGCCGCCGTCGTCGAGCAGCTCGACCTTCACGTCGTAGAGGTGGCCGTCGCCCGGCTCCCACGGGCGTACCCGGTCCTGCGGGATCTCCAGGCGCAGGGAGGGGGCGAGGTCCGCGTCGGCTCGGGCGGTCGCGGTGGCGACGGCGCCGTCCTCGTCGGCGACGGTCACGCGGACCGAGCTGCCGGGGCGGTTGCCGGACAGCGGGGTGACGACGGTGAAGGAGGAGGTCGCGACGTCAGGGGTGATGCGCGGGCGGCGCAGGTGCACGTCGGGGACGGGCTCCAGCCACACGGTCTGCCAGATTCCCGTCGTGCGGGTGTAGAGGCACTCGTAGTTCGCGTACCGGGTCGACTGCTTGCCCCGCGCCTGGGGTCCCTCGCGGGGGTCGCGGGCGCGTACGACGATCGTGGCGTCCTCGCCGGGGCGCGCTACGGCCGACAGGTCGGCCGTGAACGGGGAGAAGCCGCCGCGGTGGCGGGCCACCTCGACGCCGTTCACCCACACGGTGGCGTCGTGGTCGACGGCGCCGAAGTGCAGCAGCGGCCGCCGGCCCGCCCACGCGGCCGGGATCGTCACGGTGCGGCGATACCACACCGCCTCCATGAAGTCGGTGTGCCCGAGGCCGGACAGCTCCGACTCCGGCGCGAAGGGGACGGTGATCGTCCCGGAGAGCTCACGTTCGCGCAGGCCACGCTCAAGGCCGGAGTCTCCACCGTCGATCTCGAACTGCCATGGTCCGTTGAGGGTGAGCCAGTCCTGCCGCACCATCTGCGGGCGGGGGTATTCCGGTCGGGGCACGGCGGAACTCGGCATCTGTCAACCTTCCGGAAAACACAAAAACTGACAAAACAAAACTTTTTGCTACGTAGCAGAGTGTGCCACACTCCCGCCGACCGGAGTCAACATCCGGCCATCCCCCGTTGTGAGGATGCGGCACCTCTGAGGCTTCCTGCTTCGTCGCGCTGTGCCGGGGCAGGCCCCGGTCTTACCCGCGCTCCACAGGCGTTTAGCCTGTCCGCCCGTCCGGCGGCCAGGATGTTGATCGCCGCGTTGACATCCCGGTCGTGGACCGCGCCGCACGGGCACTCCCACGACCGGACGTTCAGCGGCATGGACTTGGCCGGACAAACTTATCGGGCAGTTCGCCGTACGAGAGCGCCGCACGGCCAGGCGTCTCACATGGAGAGACGCATGGCCATAGTGCAGACGGCAGATGAACTGTAAAATTTCTCAGCCCTGGTCACGTATGCCTCATTTGTGCGTTTTCTTCCCATCCGCACAGGTGCTGACCTCCGGAGGAACCATGAGCTCTTCAGGTGCCCTGTATGCCTACAGCGGGATCAAGAAGAGAGCCGGAGTCGTCTGCGACACCGCGGAGGACCTCCGGATCGCCCGCCGTGACTGGAAGGAGAAGGTCGACTCCCCCGAGCCCGAATTCGAGCTCGGTGACCCGGCCGCCGCCATCACCGGCGTGCGCGAGGTCTGGGAGAAGGAGTTCACCGTCTATCGCGAGGTGCTCGAGAAGTGGTGCCTGGCGACGCGCGCGTCAGCCGAGGGGTTCGAGTCGGTCGAGGACTACCTCCGGTCCAGGCAGACGCCCGCCTCCGGTGACCGTCCATGACCTCGGACGACTATCTGCAGGTCTCGACCGCGATCAACCGGCTCAAGCAGGGCGTCGGCGTCCTCGCGACGATCGCCAACCCGGTCACCATGATCGGCGAGGTCATCAGCACCATCAACACGCTGAGCTCGGTCCTCAGGGACGTGCCCGGCGATCCCGACGGCATCGACGACCTCGGCAGGGCCTTCCGCAGAATGGCTGGCGCCATCGACACGGCCGCAACCGACCTCGACCATACGCAGGTCTCGGTGCCGTCGGTGTGGAAGGGCGAGGCCGCCACCGAGGCGCTCGCCGCGCTCAAGGCGACCGACGACCTGCTGCAGCAGGCAGCGCCCGCCATGCGCAAGGCGGACACGTTGCTGACGGAATACGCCGACGAGCTCCGCCGGCTGAAACGCAGGCTCGGCGAGCACCGGCAGGACCTGCTCGACGCGGTGGGCGAGCTCAACAGCGCCCAGGACATCGTGCGCAACATGTGGAACACCGTGTGGCCGTTCGACGGCGACGGCGGCATCGCCGACGACATCCGCCGGGCCGTCGGGGCCATCACCGGCGCCATCAGGGTCTTCGAAGACCTGCAGACCGCGGTGGACACGCTGCAGCGCGGGCTCCGCGACGTGCAGGGCAAGGCACGCGCGGGCGCGGTCCGGTCGCCGCACATCGACGCCTTCGACGCGGTGCTGCTGGCGGCCGCTGGCATCGACGGCACCGCGCAGGAGGAGAACGGCATCCTGAGCACGGCGCAGCTGGCCAGGGCCGCCGAGAAGATGGAGGCGCTGTCGGACGACGACCGCGCCCGCATGCAGCGCCTGCTCGACGACGCCGGCTCCGAGGCGGAACGCGCCTACCTGATGAAGGCGCTCGCGGCCGGCCACTCGGTCGATGACATCTCCACCTTCGCCTCGGCCATCCGCGGCAAGAGCGAGAGCTGGTTGCGCGAGCACCTCAGCCTGGTCGACCCGGCGAGCAGCGGCACGGTGCTCGTCAACGGCGTCGAGTTGGAGCAGCAGAACCAGGCGACCTGCGGCTCCACCTCGATCATGGTGGCCCGCGCCATGAACGACCCGCTGTACGCGCTGAGCCTGACCACGGACGACAAGGGCAACCCGCTGTCGGCCGCCGAGCTCCGGGAGAGGTTCACCGACGAGCAGAACCGCATCCACGACTCCACCAACACCGTGTGGCCGCAGGGCCTGGGCACCTCCCCCTGGGGACTGAGCGACGAGATGAACGAGCACGCCGACTCCTTCGGCACGCGCTACGACTGGCGGATCGTCGACGACACCGACGCCGGCTCCGTCAACCCGGCGCTCAACGACGCCGTCGGCGCAGTGGACGCCGGTCACACCGTGCCGGTCCTCATCGGCGACTCCTACCCGGCCCACTACGTGCTGCTCGTCGGGCACGAGGGCGGCAACCTGGTCTTCTACAACCCGAGCGGGGAGATGACCCGCGTCAGCGAAGACGACTTCCGCAACGGCAACGTCTCGGCCCTGGGCTACGACCACGTCCAGGGTGTGGTGACCCCCCGATGAACCGGCGGCTCCTGCTGGTGCCGATCTGCGTGCTGCTGAGCGGATGTGCCGCCTCCGACGCCACGACGCGCGCCGACCAGGCGCAACTCGACGTCATGTTGTCGCAGCCGTTCGTCGGCGAGGCCGTCAAGGAGCCGGCCCGCAGGGTCGCGTTCCAGAAGTCGGACGACCTGCCCGCCACCCGGGGCACGGTGACCGTGGTACTGGCCGACGGCCCGGCCGCGGATCCGGCCGGCGAGGCGCGGCGGCAGGCCGCGAAGGGCATGCGGAAACTGCGTGACGGCGGCTGGACGGTCTACGCCACGGTGTGCCTGCCGCCACGCAGGTCCGACGACCCCGACCCGCCGACGGAGGGCGCCTGGGACGCGTGGTCGTTCGCCGCGCACGCCTACAAGGTCGTGGACGGCGTGTCCTACTTCGCCGTCGCCCAGGGGCTCGGGCAGTTGCCGGGCGACGTCGAGATGACCATCGAGATGCGCGCGCCGAGCTCGCACGAGCCGGTCACCGACCTGTTCCCCGACCGGCCGCAGGCCCTGCCCGCGGGGCGGAACTGCGTGGAGTCCGGCGACCTCCCGTCGAAGAAGCTCACCGACGGCCCACCGGTGGTCATGGGCGAAAGCGCCCGCGAACCATCGGGCAACGTACGGTGACGTCCGGTCACGCGTGCGGTCTGGGCTGGGAAAACTAGATCATGTAGGGTGAGCCCGGCATACCCCCCAACGGCATGGAGCCCGCAGTGCCGCACATGTCCCGTCGTCAGGTCCTCTCCCTCCTCCCGGCCGCCGGCCTGCTCGCGATGGCAGCCGCACCCTTGCGCGCCGCCGCCGCGTCGGCGACCGATCACGCACGGCTGCTCGCCAACACCGTGGCGACCTTCGCGGGGACCGCGGAGGTCAACGCCCGCCCCGAGGTCGCCGGCAAGCTGGCGGCGATGCTCGACACAGCCAGGCGGCGGCTTGCCGCGATGGACCAGGCGGGCGACGGCGAGCTGTTCGCCGGCCTGGCGCTCGGCACCGACGACGCCAACCTGCGCTCGGCCTACCAGTACCTGTACGAGATCGCGCTCGCGACCCGCAGCCCCGGCGGCGAGTTCGACGGTGACGCCGCCGTCCAGCGCCGGGTCGTCGACGGGCTCCAGTGGCTGCACGAGCGCTACTTCGGCGACCAGTCGAAGGGCTACTACGGCAACTGGCACAGCTGGGAGATCGGCATCCCCACCCACGTGAGCAGGACACTGGTCCTGCTGGACGAGCGGGTACGGGAAACACGCCCCGACCTGACGGCCGCGTACATCGCCTCGATGGACGCCTACCTGCGCAACGGCAAGGACGGCGACGTCGACCTCGACTCGCGCTTCCACACCGGGGCCAACCTGGCCGACATCACCGGCAACCGCATCCTGCAGGGCGCGCTCACCGGCGACGACGCCCGCGTCTCCAAGGCCATCTCCGACCAGGCCACCGTCTTCGCCACGATCGACCCCTACGACCTGCAGCACGGGGTCACCGACGGCTACTACCACGACGGCTCCTTCATCCAGCACCACTCCGTCGCCTACACCGGCTCCTACGGGCGTGCCCTGCTGACCCGCGTGGTGCAGACCCTCAGGACGCTCGAAGGCGCGACGAGCGGCGGCTCCGACCTGGCCGGCGTGGTCCACCGCTGGATCTCCGACGGCTTCGCCCCGCTGATCTTCGAGGGGTGGATGATGGAGATCGTCAAGGGGCGGGCGGTCTCGCGGACGAACACCGGCTACTCCGACGTCCAGGTGATCGTGGAGGCCATCGCCGACCTGGCCGACCACGTCGAGGGCGACGGCGCGCTCGCCCTGAAGAAATACGTCAAGTTCCTGCCGGAGGCCGACACGGGCACGTTCGTCTCCCCGGTCAGCATCGCCCGCTACGCGGCCATCCGCGCCGACTCCGCCATCCCGGCCACCGATCTGAACCCGCCCGAGCGTTCGGTGGCGTTCAACTCGATGGACAGGACCGTGCACCGCCGCCCCGGTTACGCCTTCGCGCTGGCGCGCAGCTCCGACCGGATCAGCAAGTACGAGTACATGAACGGCGAGAACCTCATGCCCTGGTTCCAGGGCGACGGCGCCTACTACCTCTACCTCTCGGGCGAGGACCAGCGCGAGGTCTTCGGCGTCGACTACTACACGGCCGTCTCGCCGTACCGGCTGGCCGGGATCACCGCGCCGGAGGAGGAGCGGCGCACGGTCCCCGACCTGTACGGCCGGTTCTGGTACGAGAACCCGGACCATCCGCTCAACTTCACCTCCTCCTCGGAGTCGCAGAACACCTACGTCTACTTCCCCCTGGCGGGCAACACCTTCTCCGGCGGCGCCACGCTCGGCGCGTACGGCGTGGCCGGCATGGTGCAGTCGGACGACGCCGCCTACACCGCCAAGCAGCAGGGCGTCCTGCCCGACGACTTCGTCGTCTACCGCAACGCCCGCGCGACCAAGTCGTGGTTCATGTTCGACGACGAGATCGTGGTGCTGGCCGCGGACGTCTCGGGCCAGGACCGCCGCGCCGCGGTGACCACCGTGGACAGCCGCATCGCCGCTCCCGGGGACACGGTCGTGCTGACCGGCGAGGGCTGGCGGGGCGGGTCCTGGCGGGCGGGCGACACCTCGCCGCCGCGCTGGCTGCGATACGCCAACGACACCCGCCGCACGTCGGTCGGATACGCCTTCCTCACCCGGCAGCCCGTCGCCGCCGGGCTGGAGACGGTGACCCGCAGCCGCAGAGTCGTGCGGGCGAACAATCCCGACACGGGTGTGACCAAGAACGTCTTCACCGCCTCCATCGCCCATCCGGCCGCCGGCGGGGTCTCGGCCGTCGCCTACGCCCTCGTCCCGAACGCGACGGAGGCCCGGCTGCGCGGCTACGCGGACGGCCCGCTGACCGTGCTGGCCAACGACCGGAACGTGCAGGCGGTCAAGCACAAGCAGCTCGGGATCGTCGCCGCCAACGTCTTCGGCGGCGGCCCGCGCCACGCGGAGCGCCTGCTCATCGACGGCCCCGCCGCGGTCATCGTCCGCAGCGGCGAGCGCACGGTCGTCGCCCTGTCCGACCCCACGATGAAACGCGACCACGTCACGGTCGTCCTGCGCGGCCGGCCTCTCCGCCTGGACACCGCCGACGAGGGTGTGACGGTGCGCCGCGTGCCGGGCGGCACCCAGGTCCGGGCGGCGACCCGCCACGCCCACGGACGCACCTTCACCGCCACCCTGCGCTGACGGGGTGGTCAGCGCATCACCATGAGAAAACGACGCCCCCCGGTCGCCACCGGGAGGCGTCGTTTCTTCGGTGGACCTACTTCTCGCTCGGCGTGCCGCCGGCGGCCTTGGCGTCCTCGGCGCCCTCGGCGTCGTCGCCGTTGGCACTGACGATCGCGAGCTCGAACTCGCCGTCGTAGAGCTCGTGGCCGGTGATGACGGCCGACTCCACGGCCTCCTCGCCGCGCTGCCCGCGCAGGATCAGCGGGTCGTGCCGCAGGTCACGCGTGAGCGCCACGCACATGAGCGCCATCACCACCATGAACGGCACCGCGGCCAGAATGGTCAGGTTTTTCAGTCCGGTGAGCGCCGCGTCGCCGCCGCCCCCGAGCAGCAGCATGATGGCCGCGACCGCGCCGGTCAGCACGCCCCAGACGATCACGACGGCCCGGCTGGGCTCCATGGTCCCGCGCTGCGAGAGCGTGCCCATGACGATCGAGGCGGCGTCCGCCCCGGAGACGAAGAAGATGCCGACCAGGATCATCACGAGCAGGGTCGTGGCGCCCGCGAGGGGATATTCGTTGAGCAGCGCGAACAACTGACCCTCCGCGGTGGCCTCGCTGGTCAGCCCCGCGCCTCCGGCCTCCTGGCTCATCGCCGTGCCGCCGAAGACCGCGAACCAGACCAGGCTGACCACGCTGGGCACCAGGATCACGCCGCCGACGAACTGGCGGATGGTGCGGCCCCGGCTGATGCGGGCGATGAACAGGCCGACGAAGGGCGTCCAGGAGATCCACCACGCCCAGTAGAACACCGACCAGCCCGACAGCCAGGCGGCGACCCCTTCACCGCCGCTGGCCTCGGTGCGGGCCGCCATCTGGGCCAGGTCACCGACGAACGAGCCGAGTGAGGTGGGGATGAGGTTGAGGATCAGCACGGTCGGGCCGACCAGGAAGAGGAACAGGACCAGCACCAGCGCCAGCACCATGTTGGTGTTGGACAGCCACTGGATGCCCTTCTCCACGCCGGAGACCGCCGACAACACGAACGCCGCCGTCAGCACCGCGATGACCACGATGAGCAGGCCTTCGCCGACCTCCGTCATCCAGCCGACCTCCTTGACCCCGCTGCCGATCTGCAGCGCGCCGAGGCCGAGCGAGGCGGCCGAGCCGAACAGGGTAGCGAAGATGGCCAGGATGTCGATGACCTTGCCCACGGCTCCGTTGGCGTGCCGCTCGCCGATCAGCGGGGTGAACACCGCGCTGATCGTCTGCCGCCGGCCGCGGCGATAGCACCCGTAGGCGATGGCCAGGCCGACCACGGCGTAGATCGACCAGGGATGCAGCGTCCAGTGGAAGAGCGTGGTGGCCAGCGAGGTCTCCATGCGCGTGGCCGGGGCCGCGGTGGCCTCGACCGTGCCGGGAGGGGGCTCGGCGAAGTGCGTGAGAGGCTCGGCCACCCCATAGAACATCAACCCGATGCCCATGCCCGCGCTGAACATCATCGCGATCCAGGACACCGTCCTGAACTCGGGCTCCTCGCCCTCCTGACCCAGTGTGATCTTGCCGTACTTGCTGAACGCCAGCCAGAGCACGAACACCACGAAGCCCGAGGCGGCGAGCACGAATGCCCAGCCGAGGTTGTGCATCGTCCAGTCGAGCATGGAGGTCGACACGCCCTCCAGCGTGTCGGTGGCGATCGCTCCCCAGATGACGAAGGCAAGGGCCAGCGCAGCGGCCACCCCGAACACCACCCAGTCCGTACGGGGTGGAAGGGCGGCTTTGACTCCTCCCGATGTATCCATGATTTTTCCGGTGTCCTGTGGTTGCTGTTCCACGAGTTCCTCTCGGCCTTCTCTCGTGTACGCGTCCGTGTTCGAGCACGCGTCCGTCTCGGATGCGTACGGACTGCTTACACGACGTTACCGAATGATCTTCGAACGACCAAAAAAACTATTACAATCGGTCAAACGCCGTAAACCTTTGTTCATGATCAAGCGTCCTCTGATATCACGGTGATCTACGCCCGTGACTCCTTCGTTAGGGACGTCCTGGCGCGCTCAGCGTTCCCAGCGGATCTCTCCGTCGTGCCACCGTCCGGTCGATCGCAGACCCGCGGACGTGGCGACGGCGGCCGAGGCCGCGTGGCCGGGATGGATGTGCGCGACAATCGTGCCTGTCCCCTGCCCCACCAGCCGGTCAACCAACGCCTTCGCCGCCTCCTTGGCCAGGCCGCGCCCCTGCCACGGCGTGCCGATCACCCAGGCGATCTCGGCGGTCCGGCCCTCGACCGTGGCCTGCACGTAGCCGGTGAGGCACTCGTCCTCCCGCGACCACACCACCCAGTTGCGCCAGCCCGGCGGCCCGGCCGCCAGCCGCTCGTAGCGGGCGCGCAACTCCTGCGCGGTGAGCGGGACGCCGCCGGTGAAGGCGTGCAGCGCCGGGTCGGACAGCACGGCGGCCATCTCGTCGGCGTGCTCGACGCGCAGCGGCCGCAGCACGAGGCGCGGCGTCTCGATGGTCTCCACGCGCCACCTCACCCACGGCCATCGTCGTCGTGGGCGTGCGACAGGATGACGGCCTCCACCAGCAGTGTCATCTGGTTCTCCGTATGACAGTCGGCCTGGTGGACGGCGAGCTCCGCGCCGCAGGCCGCGCAGACGAGGTTGGGGCCCGTGATCCCGCTGACCCCGCAGCAGCCGGTGAGCCGGCAGATGTCCGGATGCGGCCGCATGCCGACGGCGTCGTCGGGATGGATGACCAGGCCGGGAGGCTCACCCGAGAACTCGTAGGGGTGGTGGTTGGCCGCGTACGTCCCGCGCGGCATCCGCGGCTGCTTGATCCTTTCGTACCACACGGTCGCGTCGACCGGCTGCTCCTTGTACGGGGGAAGCGGGATCTTCCGCACGGACAGGGTGATCGGGTTACGGCAGGCGAAGCAGAGGAAACACGCCACACCGCGACGATACGCCGCCGCCCGGTGTCGGTGCGGCGGCAGAACACAGAGAGGGCGGCATCCGGGGATGCCGCCCTCAAGAGGGCCCGCGCCGTTCAGCTCGGCGCGGGCCGGCGCTTCAGCGGTGGGCGGCCGCGGACGCGACCGGGCTGCCCCACTTGAGCCCGTCCGTCGGCCACACCTCCTTCTTCAACATCCTGAGCGTCGGGTCGGTGCCGCCGACCTCGCAGCGGGCGCCCTTCTTCGGCATCTTCAACGAGATCAGGTACTCGTCGAAGGGCACGGTGCTGCACCGGTCCTTGCCGTAGATGCGGTGGCCCCAGCCCTCGTAGGTGAGGAGCGTGGCCTTGGAGCCGAACTGGCGGGCCACGTTGGCGGACCAGATCCACGGGGTGGAGGGGTCGTGGATCGAGTTGCCCAGCAGGATCGGGGCGTCACCCGTGTACCGCAGCCGGTGTTGCGGGTTGTTGGTGGGGTGGCCCAGGCAGACGGGCAGGTCCTCGACCGGCATCGGGTTGAGGCGCATGTCGGGGGCGATGCGGGAGGAGATCTTCATCAGCGCGGCGTACTCGCGGTAGTTGCGCACCGGCAGCTTGTAGTCCTCGCAGAGGATCGTGGTGTTCAGCTCGACGGTCTCCCCCGACACCGGCTGCCGCCCGGGCAGCGGCGGCACCTCGTCCGGCAGCGGGCCGCCGTCCAGGGCGTTGAGCATCTGGCTGAGCAGCTGCCAGGCGGGGCCCTCCGTGCCGAGCACGCCCTGCCAGAGGACCTGGATCTCGGTCATCGGACGGTCCTTGACGCCCGGGTAGTAGAGCTTGCCGTCACGCGCCTTCTTCAGCAGTCGCTCCCACACCTCACGGACGTCCTTGCCGTGCAGGGCGCACGCGGTCTCCTGCTCGCACCAGCCGACGAACTGGTCGAACGCGTCCTCCACGGCGGCGGCCTCGGTGGTCAGGAACGCCGCGACGCCGAGGCTGTGGTCCATGTTGCTGTCGAGCGCCATGGTCCTGATGTTGTCCGGGAACAGCTCGGCGTACATCTGGCCGATCAGGGTGCCGTACGAGATGCCGTAGAAGTTGAGCTTGCCCTCGCCGAGGGCGGCGCGGATGGCTTCGACGTCACGGGCCACGCTGACCGAGTCGACGTGGTCGTAGAGGGGGCCGGTGCGCTGCCGGCAGTCCTCGCGCAGCTCCTTGGCGAACGCCTTCCACTTGTCGAAGTCGGCCTGGCTCTTCATGACGGCGTAGGGGAACTTGTTGTACACCGACGCCGAGCAGGTCACCGGATGGCTGCGGCCCACGCCCCGGGGGTCGAAACCGACGATGTCGAAGTGCTTGCGCAGGTCTTCGGTGTACGAGCCGGGGGCGGCGTAGACGGCCTCCACGCCGGATCCGCCGGGGCCACCGGGGTTGATCACGAGGGATCCGACGCGGGCCTCCGGGTCGAGGGCCTTGCGGCGGGCGAGGGAGATTTCGACCTTGGGGCCGTTCGGCTCGGCCCAGTCGATCGGCACGGCGAGCTTGCCGCACTCGGCTTCCGGCTCCTCCTCGCAGGGCGCCCAGGTGATGCCGCTCTTGACGGCGGCCCCCGTGGCCCCGTCCACGGCGGCCGCCGCCCCGGCCGTCGAAAGAGGTAAAAGCGCCGCCAGCACTGTGAATGCGGCGGCGAGCAGGGAAGATCGTCTTCGCACGTTGCTCCAATCGTCACTCGATCAGCCGGCCGCTCGCGCGGCGCACGGCCAGGCCTGATCATCCCGGCTCGCAGCGGCGCGTGTGGCAAAGCTGAGAAATTTTGCGCAAAGTGCGCTTTTCTCGGCTGGCGCAGGACCCCACCCAGCCCCACCTGCGCCAGGTGCACCTCATCCACGAGGAGCTGTTCGCAGAGCTGGGCGAGGCCGGCTACACGGTCAGGCCGGGCGAGCTCGGCGAGAACGTCACCACCAGCGGCATCGACCTGCTCGGCCTGCCGGCCGGCACGCTGCTGCACGTCGGCGAGCAGGCCGTCGTGGAGGTCACCGGGCTGCGCAACCCCCGCGTGCAGGAGGTGGAGCTCCCGGCCGAGCCCCATCGCCCGCTCGGCCGCGTCTGAGCCCGGCCCGCCTCAGACCTCCTTCGGCACGAGGCCGACGTCGAAGCGCACCTCGACCTCGTCGCTGAGCTTGAGCGCGCCGAACAACGCCGAATAGGGCCGGATGCCCCACTGAGACTGCACGATGACCGCCGAGCCGCGCACCCGGCCCCCGGCCAGCGAGCCGCGCAGCTCGGCCGGCCGCGTGACACCGACGAGGGTGAGCTCGCCCTCGACGCGGAACTCCTCCGCGCTCCCCTCGACCCGGGTCGACCGGAACGTGATCGTCGGGTGGCGCCGGGTGTGCAGGACCTTCTCGCCCATGATCTTCCCGATCTCCCGGCGATCCGACTCCGTGAGCGGCTTGACGCCGCCCGTCCCTTGCCTGACGACGAGCGAATCCGCGTCGACCTCGACGGTCACCGAGGAACCGGCCGGGTCTGCGGGATCGGCAGCGGCCTCTCCGTGCCAGCGAGTGACCTCGATCGTGAGGTCATGTCCGGCCTTGGCGCCCAGCCCGGTGCGGGTCGTGTGCACCAGCAGCTGCCCCGACTCGGGCCCCAGCCCATAGCCACCAGCGGAAACGTCCATAGTGCCAGGTTAGCCCGGCGTCGTACGCCCGCCGCGGCCCGGCGTGCCGCGCCTCGCACGCCCCGGCGGCTGGACAAGGAGCGGCTGACGTGATCTGACAGAGAAGGAGTGCCATCGATCACGGACAGAAGCTTCCGCGGGCGCCGATGAGTTCTGCCGCCGCCGCGGGTCTTCATCACCGAAGTCGGAGAAAGGACGTACTCATGGCCCACACCCTTGAGGTGCCCGGCGGCACTCTGCACTACGACGTACGAGAGGGCGAGCCGAGCAGCGCGCCGATGTTGCTGATGATCGGATCACCGATGGACGCCAGCGGCTTCACCGGCCTGGCCGCCCGTTTCCGTGACCGTACGGTGGTCACCTACGACCCGCGCGGGATCGGCCGCAGCACCCGCACCGGCGGCGGCGAGTCGACGCCCGACCAGCACGCCGACGACCTGCACCGGCTGATCGACGCGCTCGGCGGCGGACCGGTGGACATCTTCGCCAGCAGCGGCGGCGCCGTCAACGGGCTGGCGCTGGTGGCCGGGCACCCGGAACAGGTGCGTACGCTCGTCGCGCACGAACCCCCGGCCGCCCAGGTCCTGCCGGACAGGAAACAGGCGCTGGCCGCCGTGGCCGACATCCGCCGCACCTACGACCGGCACGGGTTCGGAGCGGCGATGGCGAAGTTCATCGCGGTCACGGGCCTGCGCGGCGAGATCCCCGCCGACTTCGCCGACCGGCCCGTGCAGAGCCCCGCCGAGCTCGGGCTGCCGTCGGAGGACGACGGTTCCCGGGACGACGTGATGTTCGCACAGAACCTCATGACCTGTACGCACTACGAGCATGACTTCGAGGCGCTCCGCGCCGCCTCGACCCGCGTGGTCGTCGGCGTCGGAGCGGAGTCCGAGGGCGAGATGGCCCACCGTGCGGGCGTGGCCGTCGCCGCACGCCTCGGCACGGAGCCGGTCGTCTTCCCCAGCCACCACGCCGGGTTCCTCGACGGCGAGTTCGGCATGAAAGGCGACCCGGAGGCCTTCGCCGCGACGCTGCGCCAGGTCCTCTCATCCACACACCCCAGGTGATGGCCGCCACACATCACTTCGTCCGCGAGATCGTAACGGATGCGCAACAGTGTGTGACGAGACCGTGGCGCGCGGATCTTGATCGGGTAGTTCTGCCGACATGTCGGTTTCGCCCTACGAAGGATGGTTGCTGGCCGGGCGATACCGGCTGCTGGCCGAGCTGGGCCGAGGTGGCATGGGCACGGTCTGGCGCGGCCACGACGAGCTCCTTGACCGCCAGGTCGCGGTCAAGGAGCTCAGCCTGCCCCACCGGCCAGGACCCGAGCGGGAGGTGCTGCTCGGGCGCACCATGCGCGAGGCCCGCCTGTCCGCCCGGCTGAGCCATCCGAACATCGCCGTCGTGTACGACGTGGTGGAGGCCGACGAGCGGCCGTGGATCGTCCTGCAGTACGTGCCCTCCCGCAGCCTGGACGACGTGGTCAGGGAACGGGGACCGCTGCCCGCCACCACCGTGGCGCGCGTGGGGCTGGAACTGCTGGACGCGCTGCGCGCCGCGCACGCGAAAGGCATCGTGCACCGCGACGTCAAGCCCGCGAACGTGCTGATGTCCGACGACGGCCACGCCGTGCTGACCGACTTCGGGCTGGCCACCACGCTGGACGACCAGGCACACCTCACGCGGGAGGGCATCGTGCTCGGCACGCCCGCCTACATCGCCCCCGAGCGGGCGCGCGGCGGGCCCTCCACCCCGCAGGCCGATCTGTGGTCGCTGGGCGCCACCTTGTACGAGGCCGTCGAGGGCCGCTCCCCCTTCGGCGACAGCGGCGCGCTGGCCACCCTGAGCGCGGTGCTCACCAGCAGCCCCGCCCCGTTGCGGCAGGCCGGGCCGCTCACCCCGGTCATCACCGGCCTGCTGGACAAGGACCCAGGGCGCCGCATCGGGGCCGCCGAAGCCCACCGGGAACTGCTCCGGGTGGCGGAGCCGGAGCAGCCGGCCCACGACGAGGCCGCTGCGAGCCGGGCCGAGCCCGCATCCCTCGTCCCTGCCAACGGCGCCCTCTTCCCCATCCCGGCCCTGGGCTCCCGCCCGCGGGCGGCCGCGCCCGGGCGGTGGCGGCAGGCGGCCGCCGTGACCACCCTGATCGTCGCGGTGCTCGCCACGACCTCCTGGCCCGATGGAGAGGGCGCCGGCCCTCGCCACGAGACGCCACGCGCCGAACCCGTCACGCACCCGGCGCCGCAGCCCAGCAGCGCGCTGCACGCCTACCGCGCGTCAGCCGACAGGCCGCCCGAAGACGACCCCTCCAGAACCGCACGACCACCCGACGCCCAGTCCCGAACCGCCCAACCACGCGGCAACCCGTCCCGGGCCGCGCAGTCGCGCTCCACCGGCGCGTGGCGCTCGGGGCGCCTGCCGCCGGGGCTGGCCAAGAAGGGCGGAAAAGCCAAAGGGGCCACGTACGGGAACCCCGGCAAGGGCTGGGGACGCGACAGCTGAGCGAATGACCGGCGTCCCGCCGCGTACCCGGTCAGTCAGCCCTTGGCGGGCACGAGGATGCCGCGGCCCTGGAGGCGCCCGCCGTCCAGGTCGTCCATGGCGTCGTTGACGGCCTCCAGCGGGTACGTCCTCGTGCGCAGGCTGACCTTGCCCTGGGCGGCCAGGGCCATGAGCTCGTCCAGGTCGTTGTAGGAGCCGACCAGGTTGCCGATCACGTTGATCTCGCTGGAGATGATGTCGATCGTGGGGATCTCGACCCGCCCGCCGTAACCGATCACGAAGTACGATCCCGCGCGGCGCAACATCGCCACGCCCTCGGCCTCGGTGCCTCCTTCGCCGACGAAGTCCAGCACCACGTGGGCGCCCTGCCCGCCGGTGAGGTCGGCGACCGCCTCGACCTGGCGGCCGTCGGCCTGGACGGTGTGGGCCGCGCCGAGCCCCCGGACGAGTTCGAGCGCGGCCGGTGACCGGTCGACGACGATGATCTCGGCGGGCGTCATGGCGGCCAGGCACTGGACGCCGATGTGGCCCAGCCCCCCGGCGCCGCTGACCACGACCCGCGAGCCCGGGTAGAGGAGCGGTACGGCCTTGCGTACCGCGTGGTAGGCGGTCAGGCCCGCGTCGGCCAGCGCCGCGACGTCCGCCGGCTGCAGCGAGGGATCCAGCTTGACCACGGAGCGGGCGCTGGTGAGCAGCAGGTCGGCCATGCCGCCGTCGGTGTCGATGCCGGGGAACTTCGAGGCCGAGCAGTGCACGTCGTCGCCGGCGCGGCACGCCCGGCACAGTCCGCACGTGACGAGGGGGTGCAGGATGACCGCGTCGCCGGGCCGGACGCCGGTCGGCGTACCGCTCGCATCGCCACTCCCTGTCCGACAGATGGGTCGTAGCTCGATCCTTGGTGCGTTCGCCGCGAACGGTCAACGCCCTGTGGTCCATGAAGGGGTAATCCCTGTTCCTGGTAGATGCGGTACTTCTTGCGCGGTTGTCGAACGTGCCCGCCCGGTACGACGCCGCCGCCGGCTACCCCGTGAGGCGAAGACGGGCCGGCGCCGGCGTACGCGGGACGGCGTAGCCAGGTCGCCGCTCGCCGGCGGATTCCTCGGACGGCGGATCCGGCGACGCTTGGTCGTGTCAGCAGGAGACGACGGAAGAGAGAAGCAAGCAGATGACCGCCACGTACACGAAGATGCTCGCCACGACGACCGAGTGGCTCGCCCGCCACAGCATCGACGCCCTGCGGATCAGCGTCGGCCTGGTCTTCCTGGGGTTCGGGTTCCTGAAGTTCTTCCCGGGCGTCAGCCCCGCGGAAGATCTCGCGGTGGGCACACTGGAACAGCTGACGTTCGGCGTGGTGTCGGGCGGCGTCGCGCTCGCCGTCGTCGCCGCCACCGAGTGCTTCATCGGGCTGACCATGATCACCGGGAGGTTTCTCAAGGCCGGTCTGCTCGTGATGGCCGGGGCGCTGGTGGGGTTCATGTCGCCGCTGGTGCTGTTCTTCACCGACATGTTCCCCGGTGGCCCGCCCACCCTGGAGGCCCAGTACATCCTGAAGGACATCGTGCTGGTCACCGCCGCCATGGTGATCGCGGCCAGGGCGCTGGGCGCGCGGCTCGTCCCGGCCCGCGAGCGGACGGCTTCGGACGTCAAGCTGGCCGCCTGACCCGGACTTCCGGCCCGACGGCGAAGCCCCGTGGAGCAGGACGCTCCGCGGGGCTTCACCGTGCCTGATCGTGCTTCCCGGTCAGGAATGCGCGTAGATGCGGTGCACGAACTCGGCAAGCTTGCTGTCGGGCAGTTCCTTGGCCAGGTCAGCCTCGGTGATCATGCCGATGATCCGGCGGTCGCGGATGACGGGCAGCCGCTTGATCTGGTGCTGCTCCATCTTCTGCAACGCCTCCTCGACGCTGTGGTCGGCCTCCACCCACACCAGGCCCTGGGCCAGCTCGCCCGCCATGGTGGAGTCGAGGTCCTTGCCCTCGGCGCAGCATTTGACCACGATGTCGCGGTCGGTGATGATCCCCTTGAGCCGGTCGTCGTCGCCGCAGATCGGCAGCGCCCCGACCGACAGGTCGCGCATCATGCGCGCGGCGGTGCGCAGGCTGTCGTGCTCGCCGACGCACTCCGCTCCCTGATGCATCACGTCCTGGACCGTCTTCGCGACCCCTGATGTGTCCATTGTCGCCTCCTTCAGCAGGATTGACGGAACATCACGCGCCCCCTACCCATCAGGCGGCGGCTCAGCCCGTGAACCACCGACCGAAGACGTAAGGCCGTACATCCATCGATGTACGGCCGTTCTCGTCAGGCGGGACGATGGCGGCGGGCTGTGGCGGCAGCAGGCTGGAAGGTGTGAAAGGACGCATAGACGCACTGGACGTGCTGCGCGGTGTGGCGATCATGGGCACGCTCGGCACCAACATCTGGATCTTCACCGCTCCGGGCGGCCCCCTGGACATGCTGCAGCTGGGCGGCGGCGGCAGCGCGGTGGAGACCTTCGTGCGCTTCCTGTCCAACGGCAAGTTCCTCGGGCTGCTTACCCTGCTCTTCGGCATCGGCCTGGAACTGCAGTACCGCAGCGCCGTGCGCAAGGGCCTGGCCTGGCCGGGGCGGTATCTGTGGCGCTCGGCGCTCCTGCTGGCCGAGGGCACGCTGCACTACATCCTGATCTTCGAGTTCGACGTGCTGATGGGCTACGCCGTCACCGCGGTGATCGTCGCGTACCTGGTGGGCAGGAGCGAACGCGCGATCACCGGCTGGATGATCGGCATGGGGACGCTGCACGCCGCCCTGGCCGTCCTGGCCACGGTGGCCCTGCAGGCGCCGGCCACGGGCGGCGGCACGAGCCCCGTCTACACCGAGGGAAGCTGGCTCGACCAGGTCGCCCTGCGCCTGCAGTACGCCGCGATCTTCCGCATCGAGCTGATCTTCATCATCCCCATGGGCGTCGTCCTCTTCCTTCTCGGCGCCCGCCTCCAGCGGGCCGGGCTGTTCGAGGATCGCGGCGCCCGGCTGCGCAGGAGGTTGATCGTGGTCGGGCTCGGCGCGGGCGTGCCGCTGAACCTGGCCACCTCCTTCGCCGGCCCCGGCTGGTTCGTGGCCGACCGCTACCTGCTGGCTCCCCTCGTCTCGCTCGGCCTGCTCGGACTGATCACCACCATCGTGCTCGGCCTGCGCGGCGCCCCCGGCGTGGTACGGCGGGGGCTCACGAACGTCGGGCGGACGGCGCTGTCCGGCTACGTGTTCCAGAACCTGCTGGCCGGCGTGCTCTGCTACGGCTGGGGCCTCGGGCTGGCGAGCCGGCTCGACGCGTACCGGCCCTGGTGGGTGCCGGTCATGTGGGCGGCGATCTGCCTGCTCATCATGGTGCTGTCCTCCGTGTGGTTGCGCCGGTTCCGGCGCGGGCCGCTCGAAACGGCCTGGCAGTGGGCCTACCAGGCGCCGTTCAGGAACGCCGGGCAGCCCGCGGACAGCCCGAGCCGCGTCAGAAGTACTTCGGGGTGAGGTCCGTGGTGGGCCAGGTCTTCACGGTGCCGATCGCCTTGCCGAGGATGGGGTCGATCCCGTCGAAGTCCGGGCTGCCCTCCTCCTCCCTGCGGTTGAAGATCGCGCAGTAGCTGACGCCGTGCTGCACGCGCGCGAAGAAACTGAACGTGCCGGGCATGCTGCCGTTGTGCCAGGTGTTCAGCCCTCCGGCGTTGTTCTCGCGCACGCGCCAGCCGAGGCCGTACCAGTCGCCGCCGGGGTTCTCGCCGAGCTCGGGCCTGGCGAAGACGCGCGAGATCGACCTGGAGTTGAGCACGGGCCCCGCGCCGTCGAAGACGAAGCCCCACTTGACCAGGTCGACGGCCGAGGCCAGCCAGCCGCCGTTGGCGTCCTGGTTGGGCATGCTGAAACCGCCGTAGGGGTAGGGCACGGTCTTGCCCGACGGGTCCACGACGCTCTTCCTGGTGTACTTCGACTCGTACGGCACCTCGGTGGAGAACGCCTCGGAGCGGAGGCTGCGGCCGAGCCGCATCCGCTCGATCTCGACGGGGGCGAGCAGCTTCTGCCGCACGTACGTCTCGTAGGGCAGGCCCGAGACCCGCGCGATGACCCGGCCGGCCAGCATGTAGCCGTAGTTGCTGTAGACGTACTTCGAGCCGGGGGCGAAGTCGAGCTTCTTCGCGGTGGTGTACTTGATGATGTCGGCGTGGTCGATCGGCAGCGGCACATCCAGCGACGCCGCGATCGTGGTGTCGTTCCACAGCGGGTCGGTCGTCACGCCCCTGTCCCAGCCGCCGGTGTGCTGCAGCAGCCGCCAGAGGGTGACCTTCGCAAGCCGGGGGTCGGCCTCGGTCGGCAGGTCCAGCAGGTCGGCGATCTTGTCGCCCAGGCTCAGCTTGCCGTCCTGCGCCAGCCGGACGATCGCGGCCGCGGTCAGGCTCTTGCTGAGGCTCGCGATCCGGAAGAGGGACGTCGGCTGCACCTTCGCCGTCGACCCGTCCGCCCTGGTGTAGGAGCCGTAGCCGCGGGCGAGCAGGATCTTGCCCTTCTTGGCGACCGCGAGCTGCGCACAGGAGATGTCCCGCTCCTTGATGTACGCCTTCAGCGCCTTGTCGAACCCGGCCATCGACGCCGGCACGACCCCGGTGGTCGGCGGCTCGGCCGACTCGGCCCCCGCGGGAGCCGCCCCGAGCGCGATCGCCGGCACGGCGCCCGCACCCGCCTGGAGGAGCCGCCGCCGGCTGAGCATCGTCACATTTCCCCCTGCTGTCACATTCCTCGCAATCGGCCTCTTTACTACCACAGAGCAAGGTGTCAAGGGCGCGCCGCGGCCACGCCAGGAACGCTACGGCGGAGGACCGGCCGAGATCATCACGCTGGAGTGGACAACCGGGGGTAGCTCGCTCGGGGGATCAGGGCGCCGTTTCGTGGCCCGGCCGGCCAAGGGTACGGCGGCGCTGCTTCAGCTCCGCCTCGTACAGGTGGCGGCGGCCTGCGGCCAGGTCCTCGCGGATCTCCCGTTCGAGGTCCTGGAACTCGCGGTAGTAGCCGTCGTCGTACTCCTCCACGAGCTGGAACGTCCACCGGCCGTCGAGGACGTTACGGCCGATCAGCTCGCGCTCGATCCGGTCGGCCCACGCGTCGTGCCCGCCCTGGCGCAGCTGCTCCACCACCCGGTCCAGCGCGAAGTCGGCGCTGCCGGTGAGCTGGTGCATCGCGTACAGATGGCCCCTGGCCCGGTGGATCATCTCCAGGGCCTCGCTGAAGCCGCCCAGCGCCTCGACGGTGACATCGTCCAGTCCCGCCGGGCGGCGGTGGGCGGGGTCGGGCACACGTTCTGTCATGAGGTCACTGCTACCCCACGGCCCTCTCCCCTATCCGGCGAAACGCGGTCAGCCACGCTCCTGCCAGGTGCACAGGCAGACCCGGTTGCCCTCGGGGTCGGCCAGCACCCAGAAGCTCGGCGCCCCCTCGTCGTCCACGAGCGTGCCGCCGGCGGCGAGCGCGGCGTCGATGCGCGGCTGCACCTGCTCGGGATCCACCCACACGTCGAGGTGCCAGCGCTGGCGGGGCTCCTCGCTGCCGGACTTCTGGAACCAGACCGCGGGCAGCGCGTCGTACGGGTCGCGCACCTCGTCGTCGACCCCGGCCTCCGCCTGGTCCTTCATGGCCAGCACGGCGGCCCAGAATGGCAGGATCCGCCCGTGGGACGGGGTGTCGAGGGCGAGCTCCATGCGGGAGACGCTCCCGCTCTCCAGCTCCACGCCGGTGTCGGCGGCGATCCGGGAGATCGTACGAGCCAGCCGGACGTCGCGCTCGGTGACCCCCCGCTCGTCATGGCTGGTGAGCCGGACGTCGACGTGGGTGTAGCGCAGGTCGAGATCGGGATGGTGGTCCATCTCCTCGGCCGCCGCGCCGATGGCGTCGACGACGGAGAGCCCGGTCGCGAAGTTCCCCGTCCTGATGCGGGTGTGCAGGCCGCCGAGCAGGAGAACCCACCCGTCCAGCGCCTCGCCGGCGATCTGCTGTCCAGTGAGCTTGGTCATGGGTCAATGCTGGCCTACCGCCCGCCCATGAGGAAGACCGGCACGCCCCGGGACCCGCACTCGTGCCACGGTCCGGCCTGGTGCGCATGCCCGAGGAATGGCTCATCAGCCTCGGCGTCAGCGGGTCCTGAGCCGCCCCCGCCGTCAACCGTGTACCTAAGTACACCCCCGGCGTGCCCTCATCCCCATTCCGGCCCCCGACCTGGCTCATTAGCGTCGAAGCCAGTATCCAAGGGGGTTTCAGCCGTGAACATGCCACTCCAGTCCTCGACATCACCGAAGGGTCCGGTCACCCCTGCCGCGCGGGCGCCCGCCCCGGACCTCGCCCGCGGCATCATGTTGCTGGCCATCGCGTACGCGCACGCGCCGCTCTACGTGCAGACCGTCGACCGCGGCCCGTCGCTGCTCAACGACGTCCTCGCCTTCCTGCACCAGTTACTGATCAACAACCACGCGCGGCCGATGTTCGCGTTCCTGTTCGGCTACTCGCTGGTCCAGTTGCTGAACCGGCAGCTGGAGCGCGGCAACGACTGGGTGAGCGTGCGCAAGCTGCTGCGCCGGCGGGGCTGGTGGTTGCTCGTGATCGGGCTCGTGCACGTCCTGGTGCTCGTCCCGCTCGACATCCTCGCTCCGTACGGCATCGCCGCCCTGCTCTGCGTCGGCCTGCTGCGGGCCAAGGACGCGACGCTCCTGTGGGTGTCGGGCATCGTCCTGGTGCCGTCGGCGGCGATGGTCGGGCTCGCCATGTGGTACCCGCTGTCGGAGGGAATCTCGTCGTACGAGGCCGGCAGCATCGCTCCCGGCGCGCTCGGCCCGGTCGAGATGCTGGTGGGCCGGTTCGTGGCCTGGCCGTTCGGGCTGGTCATCGGCGTCATCATGGTGATCCCCGGGGTGCTCGTCGGGATCTGGGCGGCGCGGCGGCGGCTGCTGGAGGAGCCCGTCCGGCACCGTTCGCTGCTGATCCGCGTCTCGGTGGTCACCACGGCGGTGTCGCTGCTCGGCTCCGTTCCCGCGGGGCTCATGCAGGCCGGCTGGTGGGCCGAGCCGTCGAGCACGGCGGTGCTGGCCGCGTCGCTCATCCAGCCGCTCAGCGGCCATTTCGGCGGCATCGGCCTGGCCGCGATCATGGGTCTGGCGGCGATCCCGGTCATCCGGCGGCCGAACGCCCTGGCCACCGCCCTCCAGGCGCTCGGTCAGCGCTCCATGAGCCTGTACCTCTTCCAGTCCGTCGTGTTCGTCGCGCTCTTCTTTCCGTACGGGCTGGACCTGCAGGACGACCTCGGCCTCGCCGGCGCCACGGGAGTGGCCACGGCGACCTGGCTGCTGTCGATCCTCATCGCCGACCTCATGCGCCGTGGCGGGCACCGCGGCCCGGCGGAGATCCTGCTGCGCCGCCTGGCCTACCGGTGACGGGTTAGGGTGACCGGGTGCCTGTCCGATTGATTAGCGCCAATCCCGGTCTCACCCTGTTCGTCGCCGGCGAGCGGGTCGCCTTCGCCTCCCTGTGGCGGGTCGACTGGTCCGAACGCGGCCAAGGACACGCCCTCGTGATGTGGCACGGCGGCACGACCAGGGTCGTCGCGGAGGACCGGGAGCTGGGTGAGTGGCTGGCCGCCGGCTTCACCCGGCATTTCCCCGAGGTGCGCGGCCTGCCGTGGCCCGAGCCCGCGTTCACGCGGGCGCCCGTCCACCTCGAACTCGACCTGGACAAGGGGCTCCGGGCCACGGCGGACGACGTGACGGTCGAGATCCCAGGCCCGCCGCGCGAGCGGCGGGCCGTCCGCGTGCCGGAGTTCGACCTGGGAGGCGTGCCGCACCTGCTCACGAACGTCTTCATGCCGTGCGACACCGGCAGCATGACGATCGGCGGCACGGCGGTGGCGGCCGACTCCGCGACAGCCTTCCTGGCCGACGCCGAGGTGTGGAGCAGCTGACCTCCCGGCCGACGCCGACGCGGCGCGGTACCGTCGCCTGCGGATAGGGTCGAAAGCCGACCTGCGAGCGGAGGGAACCGATCATCAGCAGCGACCACTCCCGCCCGCATGACGGACGATCCCCGCGTCGCCGGGTGACCGAGGCGGCGATCCTGAGCGGTCACGACCAGAGCCTGGCTGACATCGCCCTGTGGACGTGCCCGCACGGGCAACACGCCGGGAACGGCTGCGTCCCCTGCTACCACGCCGCGGGCGAGGCCGACCCGGCGTTGCCGCTGTGGGATGTCGCGGTGTGGTTCACCTCGGTGCGGCCCATCCCGATCAGGGCGCTGCACGACGTGCACCGCCATGACCGCCAGTTCGCGATCGACCAGCCGTCGACGCCGCTGGTCTACCTGCTGAGCGGGCAGGCCAGAGCGGCGCTGGGCGCGGAGGCGGTGGCGGGCGTGGTCGGGTTCCTGGTACAGAACCAGCACATCGTGGACGAGTTCGTCGTGACGGAGATCCGTGCCGTGCACTCATGATGCACATGGACGTGCGATGTGTGGTAGAGTGGAAACAGTTGCAGATGTGTTACCCATAAGACTTGTGCGCACCTGACGATCTTGATCTTCAGGTGCGTTTTTTGTTTCCGGTCATCTCCGGATGGGCTCATTCCAGCGACGCGGGGTCCGTAAAGTGCGGATCTCGTCTCCGCCTCCTATCTAAAGGAGATAGACATGGCGACCGGAACCGTGAAGTGGTTCAACTCCGAAAAGGGCTTCGGCTTCATCGCGCAGGACGGCGGCGGCGCCGACGTCTTCGCCCACTACTCCAACATCGTCTCCAACGGTGGCTACCGTGAGCTGACCGAGGGCCAGAAGGTGGCCTTCGACGTCGTCCAGGGCCAGAAGGGCCCGCAGGCGGAGAACATCGTTCCCGCCTGACACGGCATCAAGCTCGCAGATCCGGGGCCCGCACCAGTCTGGTGCGGGCCCCGGCTCCGTTCTGGGAGAAACCACTCATGAGGTGAGCAACCTCTGGGTAAGACGCAGACGTAACAGGAGGGTCGCGAGGAGAGTCCTGCGCATGCGGAGTGACGGCGAGCTGATGCTGGGTGGTCTGCTGGAGGCGGCCCACCTCATCGCGCTGGAGCAGGTCCCCCGTGTGGTGGCCGAGCACGCGCGGCAGGCCGGGCTCACCCAGACCCTGATCTACGTGACCGATCTGCAGCAGCAGCGTCTCGTGCCCCTGCCAGGCCAGAGCGGCGACAACGGCGAAGTGCTCGACCCGATCCTGATCGACACCACGCTCGCCGGACGAGCCTTCCGGAACGTGGAGATCGTACGCAGCCGGCGAGGGCCGGACACCACGCCCGAGCCCGAGGAGAAGCCGCGGGTGTGGGTGCCGATACTCAACGGCACCGAGCGCCTCGGCGTGCTCCAGGCGACCCTGCCCGACCTCGGAGAGCTCGCCGAGCAGCGGGTCATTCGCCTGGCCTCGCTCCTCTCGCTGATCCTGGCGACCAAGCGCACCCACAGCGACTCCTTCGCGCGGCTGGTCCGCGTCCAGCCGATGACGCTGTCGGCCGAGGTGCTGTTCAACCTGCTGCCACCGGGCACCTTCGCCAACGAGCGCGTGGCGGTCAGCGCCGCGCTGGAGCCGGCGTACGAGGTGGGCGGCGACGCCTACGACTACGCCATCGACGGCGACATCCTGCACGTGTCGATCTTCGACGCCATGGGCCACGACACCTCGGCCGGGCTGACCGCCACCATCGCCATGGGGGCCTGCCGTAACGCCCGGATCCAGGGGGCCGACCTCGCCACCGCCGGCGAGGTGATCGACGAGGCGATCGCGGAGCAGTTCACCGGGCGGTTCGCCACCGGGATCCTGGCCGACCTCGACCTGCGCACCGGCGAACTGAGCTGGGTGAACCGGGGGCACCACCCGCCACTGGTGCTACGCGGCGGCCGGTGGGTGGCCACGCTGGCCGCCGAGCCCGACCCGCCGATGGGTTTCCGGCTGGACCCGCGCACCGGGCTGCTCGACTATCAGCTGGAGCCGGGCGATCGGCTGGTCTTCTACACCGACGGAGTCCTCGAGGCGCAGAGCCCGGACCGGGAGTTGTTCGGGCTGGAGCGGTTCATCGACTTCCTCATCCGCCACGAAGCCGACGGGCTGACCGTTCCCGAGACGTTGCGGCGGCTGATCCAGGCCATCCTGAAGCACCAGCGCGGCAGGCTCCAGGACGACGCCACCGTACTCGTGGTGGAGTGGCAGAGCGGGACCCCGGAGCGGCTCGTACTGTGAAACCCGCACCACCCCAGACGCCCTCCGGCCCTCGCGGCCGACCGGTGCGGCACCGTCCGGTGTTGGGCGGCACCGGACGGACGGTCACGGTGAGCCGACGGGGACGAAGCCGGAGCCGGCTCGGTAGTTGGGCGACTGGTGGCGGAAGTAGGTGTTGTAGACCTGGCAGTAGCGGCCGCCGCGGGCCAGCAGCGTGGAGTGGTCGCCCTCCTCGACGATCTGGCCGTGGTCGAGCACGATGATGCGGTCGACGTGTTCGATCGTGGAGAGCCGGTGGGCGATGACGATCGAGGTGCGGCCGGCCAGCACGACGTCGAGGCCCTCCTGGATCTGGGCCTCGGTCAGCGGGTCGACGCTGGCCGTGGCCTCGTCGAGCACCACGATCGCGGGATCCTGGATGAGCAGGCGGGCCAGCGCCACGAGCTGGCGCTGGCCCATGGACAGGGCGCGGCCGTGCTCGCCCACGTCGGTCTGCAGGCCGTGCGGGAGCGCGTCGACCCAGTCGCCGCCGCCGACCGCCGACGCGGCGGCGAGCACGTCGGCGTCGCTCGCCTCCGGCCGCGGATAACGGATGTTGTCGGCTACCGTGCCGCTGAACAGGAACGGCGCCTGCGGGACCGCGCCGATCTGCCGGCGGTAGGCGGGCAGGTCGAGGCCGCGGATGTCGTGGCCGTCGATCAGCAGGCTGCCCTCCTGGAACTCGTAGAAGCGGGTGATCAGCTTGCTCAGCGTCGACTTGCCCGCGCCGGTGTGACCGACCAGCGCGACGGTCTCGCCCGCCTCGATGAGCAGGTTGAAGTCGCGCAGCACGGGGTTGCCGGGGTCGTAGCCGAACGTGAGGTCGCGGAACTCGATGCGGCCGGCGATCCTGCCGGGATCCTGCGCGCCGGTCTGCACCACTCTCGGCTCGGCGTCGATCAGGGCGAAGACCCGTTCGGACGCCGACAGCCCCTGCTGGAACTGGGACCAGAACGCGGCGATGGACGTCAGCGGGAACCAGAAGAGCGCGACCCCCTGCAGGAAGAGATACCAGTCGCCGGCGCTCAGGCCGCCACCGAGCACCGCTGTGCCGCCCAGCTGGACGAGGGCGACCGTGGCGAGCCCGGCCACCAGGAAGAGCACGGGAAAGATGGCGGAAAAGACGAACCCCTGCCGCAGCGTCACGCGGTAGCTCTGCCGGTTGATGGGCCGGAACTCGTCGTAGACCTGCTGCTCCTGGCGGAAGTTCTTCGCCACCGCGATGCCGCCCATGGTCTCCTGCAGGTTGGCGTTGACCCGGCTCAGCGAGCGTTGCGCGTGGCGCGTGCTGGCCCGCGCGAGGCGGCGGAAGAGCAGCGCGAAGCCCACCACGATCGGCACGACCAGCATCGTCAGCAGGGCTAGCTCGACGCTGCGCAGGAACAGCAGGACCGTCACGAAGCCGACCATCAGCACCTGGCTGATCAGGTCCATCGTCAGGGTGGAGACCGTGGCGAAGTCGTCGGTGTCGGACGTCACCCGGCTGACGATCCGGCCGGACGGCGTCTCGTCGTAGAACGACAGGTCGCGCTCCAGCACGGCGTCGAACGCGTCTTCGCGCAGCCGCAGGACGACGTCGCCGGTGACCCGCGCGCTCTGCCACTGCCGGACGAAGTTGAACCCCCACCCGAACACCCCGGCCAGCAGGGTGCCTGCGACCAGTTGCCAGCCCACCCCGGCGATCGTGCCGTCGGCGAGCGCGTCGACGGCCAGGCTGGCCAGCAGCGGGATGGCCGCCTGGCTGACCGAGCCCAGCACGATCATCGCGGCCACCACGAACATCGCGCCCATCTTGGGCCTGAAGTAGGACAGGATCCGGCGGAGCAGGTCGCGGTCGTTGTAGGTGCGGTCGTAGTCTTCGGCGTCGAGGCCGTCCATGATGAAGCCCATCAGCGGGCCCTCCCCTGCTCGCTCTCCAGGACCGGGACCTCACGTGCGGGATCCGGCCCGTCCGGCGCGTCGCCCTGCGGGGCCACGTCGACCTCGTCGTAGTGGGCGAAGATCCGGCGATAGAGGCGGCTGCGCTGGATGAGCTCGTCGTGCGTGCCGCAGTCGACCAGCTCGCCCCGCCTGAGCAGCAGGACCTTGTCGGCCCAGCGGATCTGGGAGAGCCGGTGGGTGATCAGCAGCGTCGTGCGCCCGTCGAGGACGCGGCCGATCGCCTGCTGGATCTTGTCTTCCGTGGCGGAGTCGATGGCGCTCGTCGAGTCGTCGAGCACGAGGATCGCCGGGTCGGTCAGCAGGGCCCGCGCGATGGCCAGGCGCTGGCGCTGGCCGCCGGACAACGTGACGCCGCGCTCGCCGATGACCGTGTCGTAGCCGTCGTCGAGCTCGGCGATGAACTCGGCGGCCTGCGCGTCTTCCGCCGCCCGCGCCACGGCCTCGCGGTCGGCCCGCTGGCCCAGGCTGAAGGCGATGTTCTCGGCCACGGAGCGGGAGAAGAGCACGATGTCCTGCTCGATGGTGGAGATCTGGGAGCGCAGCGAGTCGAGGTCCCAGTCGCGGATGTCGACGCCGTCGACCAGGATGCGGCCCGAGGTGACGTCGTAGATGCGCGGCACGAGCTTGGTGAGCGTGCTCTTGCCCGATCCGGTCTCGCCGACGATCGCCACCGTCTCGCCGGGCCGCACGCTGAACGTCACGCCGCGCAGCACCGGGTCGCCCTCGTCGTAGCCGAACGTGACGTCCTCGAAGACGATCTCTCCCGCGATGGGCGCGGCGCGGCCGTCGGCCCGCTGCTCCAGCTCGGCCTCGGCGCTGATGATGCTCAGGATCCGGCGGGAGGAGGCGATGCCGATCTGCACCAGCGAGAAGGTGAAGATCGAGATCTGCGTCGGGAAGCCCAGCATGACGACCAGGCCCATGTAGGCCACCAGGTCGCCGACCGTGATCGCCCCAGCGCCCTGGAGCTGGAGGCCGTGCCACAGGGCGCCGGCCACCGCGAAGGCGTAGAGAAGGGTGGGCAGGTAGCGTGCCTGGACGAGGCCGTTGCGTACGAAGGAGTCGCGGTAGAGGCGCGCGTTGGCGCGGAACCGCCCCCGCTCCTGCCCCTCCTGCGCCGTCACCTTGATCACCTCGATGCCGCGCACGGCCTGGTTGAGCCCGGCGTTGAGCTCGCCGAACTGGTCGCGCATGCGGGTCGACACCGGGTTGAGCCTGCGCATGTAGTGGCGGAGCGCGAACACGAAGACGCCCGCGTAGACGCCCGGCACGAGCAGCAACCGGGGGTCGATGGTGGCGATGAAGAAGAACGGCACCAGGCCGGTCAGCCAGGAGTCGACGATCAGATCGACGCCGGGACTGATCATGATGGACAACTGCCGGATGTCGTTGGCCGCCCTGGCCATGAGGTCGCCGACCCGCTGCCGGTTGTGGAAGGTCTGGCTCTTGCCGAGCAGGGCGACGTAAAGCTCGTCGCGGGTGTCGCGTTCCAGCCGTTTGGCCAGCACCTCGCTCCCCATCCTGGCGACCATGTCGGACAGGCCGCGGGCCGTCACCAGTGCCAGCATCGCCAGCGTGATCGGCCACAGGGCGGAGGCCGGCTCGCCCCGCTCGCCCAGGACGGCGTCGAAGGCGTCGCCGGTGAACTGGGGCACGGCGGCGTTGAGCACCACCATGACGAGCGAACCGCCGAGAAACCCGGCCAGGTGTTGTGGATGCCGGCGCAGATGGGACCAGAGCCAGCGCACGGGACCGCGCCGGTCGTAGCGCGGACCGGAGACGGAGAACTCCGAGCTGTTCGTGGTCACCTGCAGGTCCTTCCCCCTTGGGCCGCGGTGGCGGCGCCGCACTGTTCCTACCATCCGGGGCTGACAGAATCCCATCGCTTTTCGTGCCGCTTGACATAAACCTACAACTGTAGTTATATGTTTTATGAAGCCACACATAGAAGAATCGAGCCACACGTACGGAGGTGGCAGACGATGCGGCTCACGTCGATCGACTCGGCCTTCCGCGAGCTGGAGCGGCAGCCGGACCGGCTGACACAGCCCGCGTTCGGTGGCGCGTGGGCGTCGATGCCGATGGACGCCGTCCGCCGCCAGGACGAGCCAGAACACCTCGACGCCGACGGCGTCCAGGCCGCCTACGACAACGGGGTGCTCACCGTGCGCGTGCCGGTGCCGGAGACGGCGGCCCAGCCGCGCAAGATCGAGATCGCCAAGGGTGACGCCGCCGGAGCGCTCTCGAAGTGACCCATGGGCGTGGCGGTTTCGCCACGCCCAACACGAGGAAGGGGACCACGATGTTCAAGACGGCACCGACGGTCATCCTGCCGGCAGCGGAAGACCGCCCGGTGATCGGCACCTACACCACCGCCGAGCAGGCCAAGAAGGCAGTCGGCTTCCTGGCCGCGAACGGCTTCCCCGTGGAACGATCCGCGATCGTCGGCCACGATCTGCGCCTGGTCGAAACCGTCATGGGCCGCGCCACCGCGGGACGCGCCGCGGCCGCGGGCGCCGCCACCGGCCTCTGGTTCGGCCTGATGATCGGCCTGCTCATGCCGCTCTTCACCAACTCGGCGGGCTCGACGGGGGCATTCGTGCTCGGCGGCATCGCGTACGGCGCGCTCTTCGGCGCCGCCTTCGGGCTGGTCTCCTACCTGGCCAACAAGGGCCCCGGGTTCGTCTCCCAGCAGTCGGTCATCGCCGACCGCTACGACGTCGTGGCCGATGCGGCGGTCGCCGACGACGCCCGCAACCTGCTGATCAAACACAACTGGCGCACGTAGCCGGGATCTCAGCGACAGCGGGTTCTGACGAGGAGCTTAGATCGTCGAGAACCTCGCGTTGATCCGTGTCCACGACTACGAGGGCGTGAAGCTCGTTGTGGCCGAGGTCCCCCGTAATGGTTCGCGACACGCTGGCTGCGAACGCGCCGCAGGTGTGGGTCCCAGCGCCGGTGCGGTTGTCGTATTCATGACATGGCGTGATGTTGCCTCAGGTTGTGCTTGAAGGTCGTGCAGGTCGTGGGCCAGGCTGCTCGACGGCGTTCGTGGCGCTCGTCGACATCGATGGCCGGGCGCCGCGAGTGGAGGCTCCCCGTTGCGACAGCACGTCTTTCCCGCCCGGCCACCGCGCCGCACCGCCGCCGCGATCTCGGTCGCGATGACGGCGCTGCTCGTCCTGACCGGGATGACGGTCCCCGCGCAGGCGCAGGCTGAACCGGCTCGAACCCCGTTCACCCAGGCTGCGGCCGGCGACACGCCTGGCGACGCGGACGGCGACCCACCCGGTGACGCGGACGGCGACACTGGCGGTACGAAGGTCGAAGCGGAGCTGGCCGGGCGGCTGGCGGGTGGGGACTCGGCATTCTGGGTGGAGTTCAAGGCACAGGCAGCGTTGAAACGGGCCCCGGCGATCAAGGACTGGACCGCGCGCGGCGCCGCCGTGGTGGACGAGCTGCGCTCGACCGCGGAGTCCAGCCAGGCCGAGGCGCAGGAGCTGCTGAAGCAGGCGGGGGCGAGGTACACGTCCCTGTTCATCGACAACTCGATCTACGTGCACAGCGGCTCGGCCGCGCTGGCGCGTGAGCTGGCGCAGGATCCGGCGGTCGAGCGCGTACGGACGCCGCGCGCCTATCGGCTGCCCGAGCGGAAGCCGGGTGAGCGCGTGGCCGCCGCGGGGGCGGTGGAGTGGGGTGTGGCCGCCGTCCACGCCGACAAGGTGTGGAGCGACTACAAGAGCGACGGGCACGGCGTCGTGGTGGGCAACATCGACTCGGGCGTGGACGTGTCCCACCCCGCGCTGGCCGGGGCGTACCGGGGCGCGGGCGGGACGCACGACTACAACTGGTACGACCCCACAGGCCTGTGCGCCGAGCCCGGCCCGTGCGACTCCTACGGTCACGGCACGCACACCATGGGGACGATGGTGGGCTCCGGGGGCATCGGCGTCGCGCCCGGCGCCCGGTGGATCGCGGCGAGGGGCTGCCAGGACCACCGGTGCGGCGAGCTGACGCTGGCGCTGTCCGCGCAGTGGATGCTGGCCCCCACGGCGGCCGACGGCTCCGCGCCCGACCCGGCCAGGCGGCCGAACATCCTCAACAACTCCTGGTCCTCGGCGCCGGGTGACGAGTGGTACCGCGACTACGTGCGCCAGTGGGTGGCGGCCGGCATCTTCCCGGCCTTCGCGGTGGGCAACGACGGGTCCGACTGCGGCACCCAGCACTCCCCCGGCGAGTACCCGGAGTCGTACGCCGTCGGAGCCGTCGACCAGAACGGCACGGTGGCCTGGTTCTCCTCGCGCGGCGCGGAAGGGGCCGACGACAGCAAGCCGGACATCGCCGCGCCCGGCCAGAACGTACGGTCCAGCGCTCCCGGTGGCGGCTACGAGGTGCAAAGCGGCACGTCGATGGCCGCCCCGCACGTGAGCGGCGCGGTGGCGCTCATGTGGTCCGCCGCGCCAGAGCTGGCCGGGGACATCGCCGCGACCAGGGACATCCTCGACCGCACCGCGCAGGACCGCGCCGACACGACCTGCGGCGGCACCGCGGGCGACAACAACGTGTACGGCGAGGGCATGCTGGACGCCCACCGGGCCGTCGGCGCGTCGCCGAGGACCGGGGCCGGCACGCTGACCGGCACGGTCACCGACGAGCGCACCGGCGAGCCGGTGGCGGGCGTGCGGGTGTCCGCCACGGAGCCGCGCACGCTGGACACCACGACCGCCGCCGACGGGACGTACCGGCTCTATCTGGACGAGGGCGGCTACGACGTCAGCCTGTCGTTCTTCGGCTACCGGACGCACGACCTCAAGGACGTGCAGGTGAGCGGCGGCGAGACGCGGACCCAAGACGTCGGGCTCTCCCCCGCGCCCACGGGGCGCGTGACCGTCCGTGTCGCGGACGGGTCGGGGCAGGGCTGGCCGGTGTACGCGGCGGTCACCGTGGCCGGGGCAGGGCGCACCTGGTTCGGCGACCCCGGCGACGGGCGGGCGGTTCTCGACCTGCCCCTGGACGGGACGTATGAGATCACCGCCACCCCGCGCCACCCCGGCTACGTCCCCGTGACCGGGCAGGTCACGGTCGGCGGCGACGTCACGCTCGACCTGTCCGCGCGGATCGACGCGGCGGCCTGCGCCGCCCCCGGCTACGCCGCCGCGAACGGCGCGTGCGCGCCGGTGCCCGGAACGCTCGTGTACGGCGCCGTCACCGACGCGAACACCGGCGACCCGGTCGACACCGCCACCGTCACGAGCGGGGCGTCGGAGGGCGAGACGGCGCCCACCCCTGACGACGACGCTCTGCCTGACGGCTTCTACTGGGTGTTCGCGCCCATGTCGGGCGAGCGCCTGCTCACCGCCGCCCAGCGCGGCTACCGGCCGGCCTCCGCCCGCGTGACCGCGGGGGCCGGCGAGGTGGCGAGGACCGACTTCACGTTGAAGGCCGGCCGGCTCTCGGTCAAGGAGGACGACGTCTCGGTGCGGGCCAGGCTCGGCCAGAAGGTCAGAACCCGCCTGACCCTCACCAACCGGGGCACCGCGCCGCTGACGTACGACCTCGCCGAGTCGCGTCGGGACGTCGTGCCCGCGCTGCGGGGCGCGCCCGTGCGCCGGGTCGAGACGGACGGCCTCAGCCCCGCCGCGATCACCGCGGCCACGCCCGGACCGGCCACCACCGAGCAGGCCACACCCGGACAGGCCACCACCGGACAGGCCACACCCGAGCAGGTCACGGCCGGGCAGGCCGGCGCCGACCCGGCCCCGGCTGCGGCGCCGTGGGCGGGCGTCGCCGACTACCCGACCACGATCAGGGACAACGCGGCCGGACTCCACGACGGCAAGGTGTACTCCTTCGGCGGCTCCCTGCGCGGCCAGGGCGGCACGCCCGCCTCGTACGTCTATGACCCGGCCACGACCTCCTGGACCCCTGTCGCGGACATGCCGGAAGCCCGGCAGAAGGCCGCCTCGGGGTTCGTGGACGGCAGGTTCTACGTCGTCACCGGCTGGGACGCGCAGGGCGAGCCGGCCGCGCGTACCCTCATCTACGACCCCGCGACCGGCGGCTGGAGCACCGGCGCGGACAACCCGCACCCGTGGGGCGCGGTCGGCTCGGCCGTGCTCGACGGCAGGATCTACGCCGTCGGGGGCTGCGCCGGCGAGTGCCAGACGGCGACGACCCAGGTCACGGTGTACGACGTGGCGGGCGACCGCTTCACCACCGCCGCCCCCTACCCCGAGCCGATCTCGTGGGCGGCCTGCGGCGGCCTGGACGGCAAGGTCTACTGCGCGGGCGGACTGGCCGAGGGGCCGCGCGGCACGCAGCGCTCCTACGTGTACGACCCGGCCCGCGACGCCTGGGACCGGATCGCCGACCTGCCCTTCGACCTGTGGGGCAGCAGTTACGCGGTGGCGAACGGCAGGCTGGTCGTCGCCGGCGGGGTCACGAAGGGCGGCACCACCCTCACCAACGAGGCGTTCGCGTACGATCCCGACGCCGACACCTGGACGCCGCTGCCGAACTCCCGCTACGCCCTCTACCGGGGCGCCGCCGCCTGCGGCCTCTACAAGGTGGGCGGCGCGGACGGCCCGCGCGTCACCCCGTTCACGGAGTTGCTGCCCGGCCATGACGGTTGCGACGCGGCCGGCACGGACGCCCCCTGGCTGAGCGCGAAGCCGGCGCGCGGCACGCTCGCTCCCGGCGCCAGCGCCCGCGTCACCCTCACGCTGGACGCCCGCGAGCTCGCCGAGCCCGGCACGTACGAGGCGGAGCTGGTGGTGAACGAGGACACGCCATACCCGGCGCCGCGCCTCGGCGTGACCCTGGAGGCGCGGGCGCCGTGGCACTGGGCGCGGCTGTCCGGTCAGGTGCGCTCGAAGGCGTGCGACGGGACGGTCACCCCGCTGGCGGGGGCGACGGTCACGGTCGAACGCCACCGCGAGTCGTGGACCGTGGGCGTCGATGCCGAGGGCCGCTACGAGCAGTGGCTCGCAGGCGGCCTGTCGAAGGCGAGGATCACCGTCACCGCCGGTGGACACAGGACGTCCGCCTTCGACGTCCGGCCGCTGCCGCACGCCGACGTCCGGCACGACGTCACGCTGACCCGCGAGGGCTGCTGACCGCCTGGTTCAGATCACCGTTCGCCGTGGAGTCCCGTCCATTCGGGGCAGAGATGATGGTGTGAAGAACCTCAAGCCCGGTCGGGAGCCCCTGTGGGGGCTGGTGCCGCCGCTGCTGGCCAGGATGGCCGCGTGGAGCGGGTGCCTGATCCTCATCGGCGTGGTGGCCAACTACCTGATCGGCGTGGTGGCGGCGATGCGCCTCATCGCGCTGCCCGTGGCGGTCGCCCTGCTGCTCACCGCGCTGCTCTTCCCGCTGACCAAGCGCCTGGGCGAGGCGGGCATGCGGCCGATCTACGCCACGTGGGTGACGATGCTCGTGGCGCTCGCGGTGCTGGCAGGGACGGGCTGGATCATCGGCGTACGCGGCAACGAGGAGTTCCCCGGGCTGGTCAGGCAGGTCCAGGAGACCGCGAGAACCGTGGAGGGCTGGCTCTACAGCGGCCCGCTGCGCCTGGAGCCCAACCAGCTCAGCCAGTGGGTCGAGGACGTCGCTGCCCTGATCAGGGCGCAGCAGCAGCAGATCACCACCACGGTGCTCCAGGGCACCATGGTGGTGCTCGAGGTGCTGGCCTCCATCGTGCTGCTGCTGTTCGTGACGTTCTTCCTGCTGAAGGACGGCGACCGGATCTGGGGCTGGTTCCTCAAGGGGTTCGGTACGGCGGCGCCGCGGGTCGACAGGGCGGGACGGACGGCCTGGGCCACGCTCTCGCATTACGTGCACGGCACGGTGGCCGTGGCGGCGGTGCACGGCATCGTCATCGGCATCGTGCTGGCGGTCATGCAGGTCCCGCTCTGGCCGGCGCTCGCCCTGCTGATCTTCCTGGCGAGCTTCGTCCCCATCGTCGGGATCTTCTTCGCCGGGGCGGTCGCGACGCTGGTCACGCTCGGCGCCAGGGGCCCCGTCTACGCGCTGATCTTCGTCGGCATCCTGGTGGTGGAACAGCAGCTCGAGAACCACGTGCTGCAGCCGCTGATCGTCGGCAGGGTGCTGCGTTTCCACCCGCTGGCCATCATCATCGTGCTGGCCGTCGGCGGCATCCTGGCGGGCATCGCGGGCGCGGTCGTCGCCGTGCCGATCGCCGCGATCCTCTACCGGTCGATACCCGAGCTCTTCCGTGACGTGCCGCCCGAGCCGCCGCCTCCCAAGCCAGAGGGGAAGCAGCCGTCGCACCTCAGGCCGGCCGTGCCAGGGGACGGCGAATCGCCCGCCGGCAAGAACTAGGGTGACGGCGTGATCGCCGACATCCTGTGGGTCCCGGTGCGCGTGTGCGCGACCGTCCGGCGGCATCACGGTCGCTGATGGCCACCGAGAGGGTGCACCGGGTCGCGGCGGCGCTCGGCGGCGCGGCGATCATGCTGGCGATCCACGCCACCGACGCGGGCTCGGCGGCGTTACCTCACCTGAGCCGACCTCACCCGCGCGGGCCCTCACCTGCGCGGGTGAGGGCTCACTGGAGCGGCAGGACGTCCACGCCGCGCTCGGCCTCGCCGCGCGGGCCGAAGATGCGCCGCTCGGCCTCCGTGATGCGCACGTCGTTGATGCTCGCCTCCCTGCGCCGCATCAGGCCCGACGCGTCGAACTCCCACTGCTCGTTGCCGTAGCTGCGCCACCACTGCCCGGAGGCGTCGCGTGACTCGTACTGGAAGCGCACCGCGATGCGGTCGCCCAGCACCGCCCACAACTCCTTGCGCAGCGCGTAGTCGAGCTCCCTCGCCCACTTGCGGCGCAGGAACTCGACGATCTGGTCGCGGCCGGTCACGAACTCGTCGCGGTTGCGCCACACCGAGTCCTCGGTGTAGGCGCCCGCGACCTTCTCGGGGTCGCGGGTGTTCCAGGCGTCCTCGGCGGCCTGCACCTTGACGCGGGCGCTCTCCTCGGTGAACGGCGGGACGGGCGGGCGGGACATGGGCGCCTCCTTTCCGACGGCAGCCTAACGGAGCGGCCTACAGCAGCTTGTCAAGGGTGATGGGCAGGTCGAGGACCCGCCTGCCGGTGGCGTGCCTGACGGCGTTCGCGACCGCGGCGGCGGCCCCGGTGATGCCCACCTCCCCGATCCCGAGCAGCCCCAGGGGCGTCGTCGGGTCGGGCACGTCCAGCCACTGCACGTCGATGCGGGGGATGTCGGCGTGCACGGGCACGAGGTACTCGGACAGGCTCGGGTTCATGATGCGGCCGGTGCGCGGGTCCACCTGGGTCGCCTCCGACAGCGCCATGCCGATGCCCATCACGATGCCGCCGCGCAGCTGCGCCGCCGCCGTCTTCGCGTTGATCACCCGGCCGACGTCGAACACCCCCAGCCAGCGCGACACGCGTACCTCTCCCGTGTCCCGGTCGACGCGCACCTCGCAGAAGTGGGCGCCGCTCGCGCCCTTCACCCAGCGCCTGCGCTCGTTCAGGGTCTTCGCCAGGAACTTCAGCATGCCCGTCCCCCCACCCGCCTCCAGGTGGTCGCGCCCCGCGCGGGCCAGGATCGCCGTGTACGTCTCGCCGCGCCCGCCGTGGTGGAGACCGCCGTCGCGGGCCTCCAGCTCGGCCAGCCTGCGCCCGCGCAGCGGCGAGTCGGGCGCCCGCCGCGCCAGGGCGAGCACCGACTCCTTGAGCTTGCGGCAGGCGTCCAGCACCCCGGCGGCGGCGCTGGCCGTCTGCGCCGACCCGCCCGCCCCCGGCCCCGGGGGCAGCTCGGAGTCGCCGATCTCCACGCGTACGGCCTCCAGCGGAACGCCCAGTTCGTCCGCGGCGATCTGGGCCTGCACGGTGGCCGCGCCGACGCCGATCTCCTGGAGGGCGCACCGCACCACGACCGTGCCGTCGGCGGCGAGCCGCACCGTGACGCTGGCCGGCATCGTCAACGACGAGTGGTACGCCGTGGCGACCCCCATGCCGACCAGCCAGCGCCCGTCCCGCATGGAGCCCGGCCGGGGATCGCGCTCGCGCCACCCGAACCGCTCCGCGCCCAGCTCGTACGTCTCGCGCAACATCCGGTGCGTGAACCGTTTGCCGTCCATCGGGTTGCGCGCGGGCTCGTTGCGCCTGCGCAGCTCGATCGGGTCGATGCCCAGCTCGCAGGCCAGCTCGTCCATGGCCGACTCCAGGGCGAAGGAGCCGACGGAGTCGCCGGGGGCGCGCATGGCCGTGTTGGCGAGCAGGTCGAGCTGGACGATGCGCTGCCGCAGGTGGATGGTGGCGGCGTCGTAGAGGTGCTGGGAGGACGAGATCACCCCTTCCGGCATGCCGCCGATCCGGCCGGTCATGGCGACGCTGGTGTGGATCAGCGCGGTCAGGTCACCGTCGGCGCCGGCGCCCAGCGCGACCCGCTGCACGGTGGGGGTGCGGCCGCCCACCGTGCGGTAGACGCCCTCCCTGGTGAGGGCCAGCCGTACGGGACGGGCGGTCGCGCGGGCGGCCAGCACGGCGAGCAGCGTGCCCGCCCAGACGAAGCCCTTGCCACCGAACCCGCCGCCCACATAGGGGGAAAGCACCCTGACCGCCCGCTCGGGGATGCCGAATCTCTGCGCCAGGTGGGTGCGCAGCCAGGCGATGTTCTGCGTGCTCTCGTGCACGGTCAGGTGGTCGCCGTCCCAGACGGCGATCGTGGCGTGCGGCTCCATCGCGTTGTGGTGCTCCGGCGGCGTGGTGAAGCGCAGGTCCACCGAGACCGGGGCGGCGGCGAGCGCGGCCACCGCGTCGCCCTTGTCGCCGCCGGCCGGCTGGAGCACGTTGCCCTTCTGCGGCCGCGCGTTCGGCTCCTCGGCCGCGAAGTCCACCACGGCGGGCAGCTCGCGGTACGCCACCCGCACCAGGGACGCCGCGTGCCTGGCGGTCTCGGGCGTCTCGGCCACCACGACCGCCACCGGCTGGCCGTTCCAGTGCACCTCGTCCGTGCCCAGGTAGGCGACCGACGTGCCGGAGGTCAGCGAGCTGGGGTTCATCAGGCTGGTCTTCGGCGCCGGCTTCATGGGCGGGGCGTTCTCGTGGGTGAGCACCTCGATCACGCCGGGCACGGCCCGCGCGGCCTCGGTGTCGACGGCCTCGATGCGACCCCTGGCGATCGTGGCGTGGACGAGAGCGGCATGGGCCATCCCCGGATAGCGGTGCTCGGCCGCGTAGCGGGCCTCGCCGGTGGTCTTGGCCCGGCCGTCGACCCGGTCGACCGGGCGTCCGACGTGCTTGACGGTGTCCTGCCGCTGCTCGGTCTCGACGAATTTCGTGGTCATGCCCTGTCCTTTCCGGGGCCCTCTCCGGTGTTCAGCTCGCGCAGCGTGGCCACGATCGTGGCGCGCGCCAGGTGGACCTTGAACGCGTTGCCCGGCCGGACGTCGGCCCCGGCGAGCTCGGCCTCGGCCGCGCGGGTGAAGGACTCCTCGCTCGCCGGCCCGCCGAGCAGGATCCGCTCCGCCTCGTGCGCCCGCCACGGCTTGGCCGCGAGCCCGCCCAGCGCCAGCCGCGCCGCCGTCACCGTGCCGTCCCGCACCTCCAGCGCCGCCGCCACGGAGACCAGGGCGAACGCGTACGACGCCCGGTCGCGTACCTTGCGGTAACGGGAGCGGGCCGCGACCGGGGCGGGCGGCAGCTCCACCGCCGTGACCAGCTCGTCGGGGGCCAGCTCCGTCTCGATCTCCGGTGTGTCACCGGGCAGCCGGTGGAAGTCCGTCATGGGGATGCGCCGGGTCCCGCGTACGCTCTCCACCTCGATCACGGCGTCGAGCGCGGCCAGCGCCACGCACATGTCGGAGGGGTGCGCGGCGATGCAGCTGCCGCTGACGCCGAGGACGGCGTGCGACCGGTTGAACCCGTCGAGCGCGTCGCAGCCGCCGCCCGGCTCGCGCTTGTTGCAGGCGGCGGCGTGGTCGTAGAAGTAGGGGCAGCGGGTGCGCTGGAGCAGGTTGCCGCCGACGGTCGCCATGTTGCGGAGCTGGGCCGAGGCCCCGGAGAGGAGCGCCTGCGACAACACCGGGAAGCGGGCGCGCACCCGCTCGTCGGCCGCGAGCGTGCTGTTGCGCACCAGCGCGCCGATCCGCAGCCCGCCGCCGGGCAGCTCGCCGACCGTGTCGAGGGGCAGGCCGGTGACGTCGACGACGGTGTCCGGCTGCTCGACGCCCTCGCGCATGAGGTCGACCAGGTTGGTGCCGCCGCCGAGGAACTTCGCGCCGGGCTCGCCGGAGATCGCGCGGACGGCGCCGGTGACGTCGGCGGGCTTGACGTACGCGAACGGCTTCACCGTGCCTCCTGACCCGCGACGTCCTTGATGGCGTCGACGATGCCGTTGTAGGCGCCGCAGCGGCACAGGTTGCCGCTCATGCGCTCCCTGATCTCGGCCTCGCTGAGCTCTCCCGGCCGCTCGGTCACGGCGCTGGGCATGCCCGCGCGGTGTTCGGCCAGCATGGCGACCGCCGAGCAGATCTGGCCGGGTGTGCAGTAGCCGCACTGGAGCCCGTCGTGCCGGATGAACGCCGCCTGCATCGGGTGCAGGTCATCGCCGGGCGCCAGGCCCTCGATCGTGGTGATCTCCTTGCCGTCGTACTGGACGGCCAGGGCCAGGCAGGCGTTGATGCGCACGCCGTCGGCGAGCACCGTGCAGGCGCCGCAGGCGCCCTGGTCGCAGCCCTTCTTGGGGCCGGTGACGCCGAGCCGGTCCCGCAGGGCGTCGAGCAGGCTGACCCACGGCTCGACGTCGAGGGACTCGGCGGCGCCGTTCACCCGCATCCGTATCTCGGTCACGCGCTTCCTTCCGTCGGAACCGTTGTCCCGGCGACGCTAACAGAACGACGTTTCCTTAACAAGAGAACGGCATTCTTTAAAGCAGGCGTATGCTGGGCGACGATGACGCGGACCTTCATGCGGGCCAGGCGGCCCGAGCACAAGCAGCAGCGGCGCGAGGCGATCCTCGCCGCCGCGCGCGAGCTCGCCGCCGCGTCCGGCGTGCGCAACGTCAGCCTGGGGGCCGTCGCGGAGGCGGTCGGGCTGGCCAAGTCCAACGTCGTACGTTATTTCGGCACCCGGGAGGAGATCTACCTCGTCCTCGCCTGCGAGGAGTGGCAGCGGTGGGCGGACGCGGTCACCGACCGGCTGCGCACGGCCCGCGACACGGCCGACGTGGCGGCGGCGCTGGCCGACACGATCATCGATCAGCCGCTCTTCTGCGACCTGCTCAGCCATTCGAGCACCAGCCTGGAGCACAACGTGTCGGTCGCCGCGGCCCGGGAGTTCAAGGTCACGGCGTTGCGCACGGCCGCCGGCCTGGGCGCGCAGGTCGGCCGCGCCACGGGGCTGACGGACCGCGAGGGCATGGAGCTCGTCTCCGCCGCCGCGGGGCTGGCCGGCATGCTCTATCCCGCCGCCAACCCGCCCCCCACGATGGCCGAGCTCTACGCGCAGGATCCCGAGCTCGCCGCGCACTGCCCCCAGCTGCGGCCCAGCCTCGTCCGCGCCCTCATGGCGCTGGCCGCCGGGCTGCCCACGCTCAGATGAAACTTTCAGCTCAGGACCGCCGGCGCGCGCCCGGCCGGGCGAGACGTCTTCCCATGTAGGGGCCCTTCCCCCGCGCCCGGGAGTGCGTGCCGCCTCCCGGCCACCGCTGTACACGCGGGCCGAATCCGCAGACCATGCCGGTTACATAACCGGTTAATCCCAGCGGAAAGGCACCCCTCATGACCAACCGGCTCGGGCTCGTGGCCGCGGCGTTCCTGTCGCTCCTCGTCTCGATGATCGTCGCCCCCGCTCCCGCGCACGCCGCGACCGGGCTCCGGGTCAGCGGCACCAGGATCGTGGAGGCCAACGGGAACCCGTTCGTCATGCGCGGCGTCAGCCACGCGCACACCTGGTTCACCAGCCAGACCGGCTCCTTCGCCGGCATCAAGGCGCTGCGGGCCAACACGGTCCGCGTGGTGCTGAGCGGCGGCAGATGGACCCCCAACGACGCCGCCGACGTGGCCAACGTCGTCTCCCTGTGCAGACAGAACCGGTTAATATGTGTGCTCGAAAACCACGACACGACCGGCTACGGCGAGCAGAGCGGCGCGTACACGCTCAGCCAGGCCGTCGACTACTGGAGCAGCGTCAGGAGCGCGCTCACCGGCACCGAAGACTTCATCATCATCAACATCGGCAACGAGCCCTACGGCAACAACAACGTCTCCGCCTGGACCAGCGCGACCACCGACGCGATCACCCGGATGCGCGGCCTCGGCTTCGACCACCTGCTCATGGTGGACGCGCCCAACTGGGGCCAGGACTGGCAGTTCACCATGCGTGACAACGCCACGACCGTCGCCGCCGCCGACCCCCAGGACAACACGGTCTTCTCCGTCCACATGTACGGCGTCTTCGACACGGCCGCCGAGATCACCGCCTACCTCGGCGCCTTCCAGTCGGCCGGCCTGCCGCTGGTGATCGGCGAGTTCGGGCACGACCACTCCGACGGCAACCCGGACGAGGACACGATCATGTCCGAGGCCCAGTCGCGCGGCATCGGCTACATCGGCTGGTCGTGGAGCGGCAACGGCGGCGGCGTCGAATACCTCGACATGGTGAACAACTTCAACGCCTCCAGCCTCACCTCCTGGGGCGAGCGCATCTTCAACGGCGCCAACGGCATCGGGCAGACCTCACGCGAGGCGACGTTCTTCGGCGGCGGCACCGGCGACGACACCACCGCGCCGACCACCCCCGGCACCCCGTCGGCCACGAACGTGACCGCGAGCGGCGCCACCCTCCGCTGGACGGCCGCCACCGACTCCGGCGGCTCCGGCCTGGCGGGCTACGACGTCTACCGCGAGCAGGGCGCCACCGACACGCTGCTCGGCCAGAGCGCCACCAACTCGATCACGCTGACCGGGCTCAGCGCCGCGACGGAATACCAGGTGTACGTGCGCGCCCGCGACGGCGCGGGCAACCTGTCCGGCAACTCCCCCACGACCACGTTCACCACGTCGTCCGGCGGCGGCCCCGGCGGCGGCTGCACGGCCACCGGCACGGTGCAGAGCCAGTGGGGCGGCGGCTACGTCACGCAGGTCGCCGTCACCAACGGCGGCTCCTCCGCCATCAGCGGCTGGACCGTCACCTTCACGCTGCCCGGCGGGCACACCGTCACCGGCTCGTGGAACGCCACGCTGAGCGTCAGCGGGCAGACCGTCACGGCGCGGAACGCCGGCTACAACGGCAGCCTGGCCGCCGGCGGCTCCACCAGCTTCGGCTTCCAGGCCGGCCGCCCCGGCGGTGACACGGCCACGGCGGGCTCCTACACCTGCACCGCCTCCTGACCGCGCCCTTCATACGTCGCCGACCGTGTCCCCGCCGCGTTTTCCGCCCGGCGGGGACACGGCCATTGATGAGCCATTCAACAATGCAAGAATAATTGAAACTTCGCGATGTATCACTATTGTATCGGCGGTCGCTAGCATGCCGAATCCACCCTTGCATCGGGTTTCGACTTCAACGCTGCTGGCAACCCCTCACACACGAGAGACATCTTCATGGATGCTGCGCTCGCCGATATCACTGACGGCTTGTGGACATATTTGCTCATTCCCGTAGTCGTCCTCCTGGGCCTTTTCTTCACCATCCAGTCCAAGGGTGTGCAGTTCCGCATGTTCCCGGAGATGTTCCGGGCGGTGGTGCGGAAGTCGGCGCCGGACCGGGAGGGCGGAAAGCCGGTGTCGTCCTTCGGCGCCTTCACCATCTCCGCGGCGGCCCGGGTCGGCACCGGCAATGTGGCGGGGGTGGCCGCCGCCATCTCCCTGGGCGGGCCGGGCGCGGTCTTCTGGATGTGGGTGATGGCGGTCATCGGCGCCGCGTCGGCGTTCGCCGAATCGACCCTCGCGCAGCTGTACAAGGTGCGCGACAAGGAGTCCTTCCGTGGTGGTCCGGCTTACTACATGAAGTTCGGCCTCAACGCCAGGTGGATGGGCATGATCTTCGCGGTGGTCATCACGCTGACCTTCGCACTGGCCTTCAACTCGGTGCAGGCCAACACGATCACCGCCACCATGGTGTCGGCGTTCGGCATGCCCGCCGACTCGGCCGCGCCGTCCGTCATCATCGGGCTCGCTCTGGTCGCACTTACCGCGCTGGTGGTCTTCGGTGGAGTGACCCGGCTGGTGTCGGTGACGACCATGCTGGTCCCCGTGATGGCCATCGCGTACCTGCTGCTCGGCGTAGTCGTTGTGATCATCAACGTTCACAACCTCCCCACGGTGATCAGTCAGATCGTGAGCAGCGCGTTCGGACTCGAGGAGATGGCGGCCGGCGGTCTGGGCGCGGCCATCATGCAGGGTGTGCGGCGGGGCCTGTTCTCCAACGAGGCCGGGCTGGGCTCGGCACCGAACGCGGGCGCCGTGGCGAGTGTGCGGCACCCGGTCAACCAGGGGCTGGTGCAGGCACTCGGGGTGTTCTTCGACACCATCCTGGTCTGCTCGATCACCGCGTTCACCATTCTGTTCGCCAACCCCACACTGGCCGGCAACGACGAGACAGGGGCCACCCTCACCCAGTCCGCGCTGGTGACGAACCTGGGCTCGTGGGCGGGCGTCGCACTGGCCGTGGTGATCTTCATGCTGGCGTTCAGCTCGCTGCTGGGCAACTACTACTACGGCGAGTCCAACGTGGAGTTCCTGGTCGGCCGGAAGGGTCTGCCGGTGCTCCGCGTGCTGGTGCTGATCGCGGTGTTCGTCGGGGCCGTGGGCTCCTTCGCCACGGTGTGGGCCGTCGCCGACCTGATGATGGCACTGCTGGCGCTGATCAACCTGGCCGCGCTGGCACCGCTGTCCAAGACCGCGTTCAAGCTGCTGGCCGACTATGTGGCACAGCGCAGGGCGGGCGTGGAAGATCCGGTCTTCACCAGGGACCGGATGCCCGAGCTGCGCAACGTGCAGGTCTGGGACAGCGCCGACGTGCCGGTGAAGAGCTGACCTGCCCCGGCTGAAGGCCGTGTTGCCTTCCCGTACTGGAGAGACGATGTCACACCCGAACCGTTCATCGCGCGAGTACAGAACCTCCTACGAAAGTCTGGAGGACAGCAGTGAAGGAATTCGGGGGGAAGGCAACTTCCTGTTCCACGCGACAGATTATCTTCGCGAAGAGGTGTACCGGCTGGCGGAATATTTCGGAAACCCGTCCACCGACGAAGTCGCACGCGTCTTCCGCAACGGCCAGGACGGCCAGCCCGGTTTCGATGAGGTCTACCACGACCTGGACAGGGCGATGCAGGACATGCTGATGTCCTATACCGAGATCTCCGCGACGCTGAACTCGATGTCCGCCACCGTCAGGGAAGCGGACTGGACCAACAAGCTCAACGTTGGCGCCGTCCAACGGCTTGTCGAGTTCAGCGTCAAGACGAACGACTCCATCACCGTGCCGACCACCAAGGCACGTCACCACTGACCCCGGGAGGAGGCACGCATGGCCCTGGGGCCGTCAGCCAAGGTGACGCTCGGCCTGATGGGTGGCGTCGGCGCGGTGGCAGCACTGAACCCCGAGACGATACTCGGGGTTCGGTACCTTGAAGGCGATCCGGAGAAGATCCGCGAAGCCGCGGACAAGCTCGAGTTGATCGCCGACGCGATCGACCGCCATCAGCAGCAGGCCCACACCTGGGCCGAAAAGGTGTGGACGGAGAACAACGGGCGCGACTATGCCGAGTTCCAGAAGTTCTGGGAGGGCAAATTCGGTCTCGCGGTGTTCGCGACGGCGTACAAGTACCGTAGAGCGGCCGAGGCGTGCCGCGCCTACGCCGACGTCATCGAGAAGACCAACTACGCGCTGAAAGTGCTCTGCGCGATCCTGATCGCGGACCTGATCTTCACCACCGGCTACCAGCTCGTCACCTGGAAGATCTTCAGGGCGATCGCGCGCAAGCAGGCGTTGTTGATCAAAAACTATGGTGAGACCTTCACCATCAAATATCTCCTGCCCTACCTCGTCTACCCGATCGCGGACAGCTTCGCCTACGCGGCGGGCGAGGTGGCCATCCCCTTCGCCATCAACTCGGTCGCCGGGATGGAAAAGGACCTGTCGGGTAACGACGTGTTGTCACTGGACCACAACGTGAAGGAGTACGGTAGCCACTTCCTGAGCAACATGGCCTTCGACGGCGTGGCGGATGCCACCGCCTACGGTATGCAGAAGGTGCCAGGGCTGCGGATGCTCAACCAGAACATCCCGCTGCCCAACGGCTGGCAGCTGAACACCGGAACCATCATCCCCAGGATGGCCGGAACGACCATGTACTCGGTGACCAGGGACCTGACGTACCACGACAACCCGCTACCCGGCTCCGAAACCGGTCTGACCGCGGAGGAGATGTACCAGAAACTCCTGGCCCACGGCTCGCGCGGGTTCATTCCGCGACGATGACGACCATCCGCCCGGTCGCGGCTACTCCAGATCGAGGTACGGCCCGGCCACCTGCATGGCCTTGCGCCCGGCATCCGTCATCGCCCGCCGGGCGGCATCCATGATCGCCTCGGCCAGTTCTTCGGAGCCCATCCGCATCGCCCGCGGGTCGATCCGCACTCCCAGCAGCTCTCCGGACGGTGCGACCCGGACCGCCACCTTTCCGCCCGCGCTCGCCGCCTCGCCCTGTATCTCGTTGATCTGCCCGATGACGTCGGACAGTGGCTGGGCGTCTGCGCGAAATTCCGCCACGAGCCGGTCGAGCTCGGGGTCGAAGCTCCCGCCTTCGTTCATGCGCCGAACTTACTAGAGATTGTTGACCAAAGTGAAAGCAGCTGTGAACGACAAGGAAGTCGTGCAGAACGTGTTGACCGCCGTCAAGCCTTTCATCGGCCAAGGCAAGGTCGCGGACCATATCCCCGATCTTGCCCGGGTGGATCCCCGCCAGTTCGGCTTCGCCCTGGCGACGGTGGACGGCGAGGTGCACACCGCCGGCGACGCGACCACTCGCTTCTCGTTGCAGAGCATCATCAAGGTGTTCGGCCTGGCGCTGGTGCTGAGCGGCGACAGTGACGCCATCTGGAAGCGGGTCCATCGCGAACCGGCGGGCACCCCGTTCAACTCGCTGGTCCAGCTGGAGATGGAACGGGGCATCCCGCGCAACCCGTTCATGAACGCCGGGGCACTGGTCATCACCGACCAGTTGCTGACGGACAGAGGCGACGCCTTCGACGCGGTACGCACATTCCTGCGCGCCGAGTCGGGCAACCCCGAGGTGCAGGCGGACACCGTCACCGCGACCTCCGAGGCCACCAACGGGTTCCGCAACGCCGCGATGGCCAACCTGATCGCCGACTTCGGCAATCTGCACAATCCGGTGGACCGGGTGCTGGACCACTACTTCCGGCAGTGCGCGCTGATGCTGAACTGTGACGAGCTGGCCCGCGCCGCACTGTTCCTGGCCCGCGACGGGATCCGGCAGGACGGCTCGCGGATCCTGTCAGCGCGGGACGCCAAGCGGATCAACGCGATCATGCTGACCTGCGGCACCTACGACGCCGCCGGAGACTTCGCCTACCGGATCGGGCTGCCGTGCAAGAGCGGGGTCGGCGGCGGCATCATGGCCGTCGTGCCCAGCCGCTACGCCCTGGCCGCATGGGGGCCGGGACTGGACCAGAAGGGCAGCTCGGTGGCGGCGGCAGCGGCGTTCGAGGCCTTCGTCTCGCTGACCGGCTGTTCGATCTTCTGACCGGCCGGCTCGGCACGCAACCGGTCTGCCGGAAGGTGCCCGAGACGTCGACCTCCACCCTGACGGCGGATGGGGCTAACGCAGCCGCAGCATGTAGCTGGCCTGACCGTCATCGTCGGTCTCGACCCGTTCCACCAGCCCGGCGGCGGCCATCGCAGCCACCAGTTCGTGCGCCGTCATCGGATTGGTGGGCGGGAGCCCTTTGGAGCCCGGGGTCAGATCGGAGAACCACGGGCCATTGGCCTCCTGCAGCGCCTCGAGCACCAGGGAGCGCACACGGGCACCGTTCAGAATGCCGGACTGCACCGTGCGCAGTTCCTCACTCGGCTCGACGCCGAGTTCCTCGCGCAACGCCTGACGGCACTCCACGTACGCGGCCAGCGCCTCCTCACGGCGGCCCCTGCCGTACAACGCGAGAATGAGCAACATCCACGCCCGTTCCCGGAACGGATGGTCGCTCAGGAACTTCCTGGTCCGGGTGATCACCGAAGCGTACATCTGTGCGGCGAGCTCGAGCGCGGCCAGGCTCTCGAGCTGTGCCAGGCGCTGCTCGGCGAGCTGCTCCAGCGGCCCGGCCCACTGCGGGTGCGGCGACACGTCCTCCAGCGGACTGCCGCGCCACAGGTCGTCCGCGAGGCGGAACAACTTCAAGGCGATCTCCGGGCGGTGCCGCTCAAGGGACGCCTCCGCCTGCCGTATCAGCTCGGTGAAGGTGAGCATGTCCAGCTCGTGCGGGCTGACCCTGAGCCGGTAGCCGACCGAGTCACCGACGATCCTGTCGATGCCGCCCAGCATGGTGCGAAGGGAGCTGGCGTAGGTGCGGATGTTGGCGATCGCGGAGCGTGGTGGCCGGCCCTTCCAGAGGATTTCCACCGCGGTGTCCAGCGGCGTCACCCGATTGGGGTTGAGCAGCAGGGTGGCGAGGAACTGCTGTCGCTTTCCCGCGGCCAGCCGGACGACCCGTCCACCCGCCCGTACCATCAGCGGCCCGAGGATGCCGAAACGCAATCCATCATCCCACATGTGGAAAAGACTACATAAAACTTGACAATCCCTATGTTCACATGCCAGTTCTCCATATCCGGCGCATCTCCGGGTCAGATCCGAGAGCCAGACCCGCATGGTCGCGCGGCCACCTCCCCGCCCGGCGTCTCCTGACGCTCCGCCGGTAATCCGGACCGGGGTGTGCTCCTCGATCCAGCCGATGCTGGCCAAGTGATGGCGGCCGACGCGCCCGGCCTCGCCCGTGCGGCCCGGCGGGGCCGTACGGGCTGGTGGACCGCGAGCAGGCGCGACCACCTGGTCGGCTACCTGTTCGTGGCCCCGCAACTGACCGGCAGCCTGCTCTTCGTTTTCCTGCCGCTCGGCCTGGTCGTCTACTACAGCCTGCACGAGTGGAACGTGCTCGCCGACACCTTCTCCTTCGTCGGCGACGCAGGGCGGCCCGGGAACCTCGACGACCGTGCTCGTCTACTACCTCTACCAGCAGGCCTTCCAGTTCCATCACTTCGGCTACGGCGCCACGCTGTCGGTGCTGCTCTTCGTGATCGTGCTCGCCCTCACCGTGCTGCAGTGGCGGATGCGCAGGAGGTGGGTGTTCCTTGAGACGTAAAACCGTCCTGTACGGCGTGCTCTGCGTGTTGTGCGTGCCGTTCGTCTTCCCGACCTGGTGGATGGTCACCTCCTCGCTCAAGCCGGTGAACGAGATCTTCGCCTTCCCGCCGTCGCTCCTTCCCGGCCGGCCCATGCTGGACGCCTACCGCCAGGTGTTCGAGCTGCAGCCCTTTGCCCAGCAGTACTGGAACAGCCTCTACATCGCGGCCCTCGTCACCGCCGGCACGCTGGCGGTCTCGGCGCTGGCCGGGTGGGCGTTCGCACGCATCCGCTTCCGCGGGTCGAACGGGTTGTTCCTGGTGATCCTCGTCGGCCTGCTGATCCCCAGCGAGGTCACGATCGTGCCGCTCTTCCGGCTCTTCCACTCGGCCGAGCTGACCGACACGCACTGGCCGCTCGTCCTCATCCCGATCCTGGGCGCGCCAAGCGTGCTGGCCACGTTCATCATGCGGCAGTTCTTCCTCGCGCTGCCCAGAGAGCTCGACGAGGCCGCGGCGGTCGACGGGCTGGGCCGCCTGGCCACGTTCTGGCGGATCGGGCTGCCGCTGGCCAGGCCCGCCGTCGGCGCGGTGGCCATCTTCACCTTCCTGCACAGCTGGAACCTGTACCTCGAACCGATCGTGTTCCTGACCACGCCGGAGCGGTTCACCCGGCCCCAGGCGCTCACCCAGTTCGTGGACGCCTACGGTGGGCCCATGTGGAACATGCAGCTCGCCGCGGCGTCGATGACGGCGCTGCCGGTGCTCGTGGTCTTCGTCGTGGCGCAGAAGCAGTTCGTGGAAGGACTGGCGCACACGGGGCTGAAAGGATGACCTTTCTGGCTTAAGCGGTTAACGCCCTCTGTGCGAAGACACGGTGTCGCCGGGCCGGTGGCCTACAGTAGAGAGGGTTATCCGGTTCAGGAGAGGACGTCCGTGAAGCGACCGACGATCGCCGACATCGCCAGCCGGGCGGGAGTGTCCAAGGTGGCGGTCTCCTACGCGCTCAACGGGCAGCCCGGGGTGTCGGAGGCGACGCGGGCCAGGATCGTCGCCATCGCCGACGAGATCGGCTGGCGGCCCAACAGCGCGGCCCGTGCGCTCAACGGCGCCAGGGCCAACTGCGTCGGCCTCGCGCTCTGCAGGCCCGCCCGCATCCTGGGCGTCGAGCCGTTCTTCATGGAGCTGATCTCCGGCATCGAGGGCGTGCTCGCCGACCGCTCCTACGCGCTGCTGCTCCAGGTGGTCACCAGCCACCAGCAGGAGAGCGAGGTCTACCGGCACTGGTGGGGCGAGAGCCGCATCGACGGCGCGTTCCTCGTCGACCTGCACTATGCCGACGCCCGCGTGGCCGAGCTCGAGCGGCTCGGCATGCCGGTCGTGGTGATCGGCCATCCCTCGGAGTCCGGCTCGCTGTCGGCCGTCTGGTCCGACGACGGCGAGGCCGTCCGCGAGACCGTCGGCTATCTGCGGGCGCTCGGCCACCACCGCCTCGCGCGGGTCGCCGGGCTGCCCGAACTCGTCCACACGACCGTACGCGACCAGGCGTTCGCGCAGGCCTGCGAGGGCGTGGCCGAGCACGTCATCGTGCACACCGACTACACCGGCGAGGAGGGCGCCAGGGCCACCAGGCGGCTGCTCAGCTCGCCCGACCGGCCGACGGCGATCGTCTACGACAACGACATCATGGCCGTGGCCGGCCTGTCGGTGGCGCAGGAGATGCGGGTGGAGGTGCCGCGCGACCTGTCCATCGTGGCCTGGGACGACTCGCCGCTGGCGCAGGTCGTCCGGCCGCCGCTGACCGCGCTCACCCGCGACATCCCCGCCTACGGCGCGCACGCCGCCCAGCGCCTGCTCGCCCTCATCTCCGGCGAGAGCGTGCCCCCCTACCAGGATCAGGCGGCCGTGCTCACGCCGCGCGGCAGCACGGGGCCCGCGCGCGCCTGACCGGCGCGAGTGCCATGCCCCCGATCCGGCGCGCCCGCACCGTACGCCCCTGATCCGGACGCGGGGGCCCGCGCTCCCGGGCGCGGGCCCCCGTGCGCTTCCGGCCTGCGCGGGCCCCGTGCGCGCAGGTCCGCGGCGCGTGCCGCGGGCGCCAGGTGCGTGGCTGGCAGACCGCGCGTTCCCACCGCGGCACGCGCCGTCCCCTCCTTCGCGGCACATCCCGTCCGTACGGAGCGCGGGGTGGCGCTGCTGAATACACTCGCATCCTTGACAAAATTTTTTGTCGGCTCTACGTTCAACGCATGAGCACAGTACGTTCGGCCGACGGCACCTCCATCGCCTACACCCGCGCCGGCCAGGGCCCCGCCGTCATCCTCGTGGACGGCGCGCTCAGCTTCCGCGCGCAGAGCATCAACACCGGCCTGGCCACCGCCCTGGCCGGGGACTTCACGGTCTACACCTACGACAGGCGCGGGCGCGGTGAAAGCGGCGACACCCCGCCGTTCACGACGGAGCGCGAGATCGAGGACCTCGCCGCACTCGCCTCGTTCGCCGCCGAAACCGGCGGCCCGGTGCGGCTGTACGGCACGTCGTCAGGGGCCGCCCTCGCGCTGGCCGCCGCCGACGCGGGGGTGCCGGTCGAGAGGCTGGCGCTGTACGAACCGCCGTTCATCGTCGACGACACCCGCCCCGCCATCCCCGCCGGCTACGAGCGCACGCTGAACGAGCTGGTGGCCGCCGGCCGCCGCGCCGACGCGGTGCGCTTCTTCATGCGCGCGGGCGTCGGGCTGCCGGGCGTGGTCGTGGCCATGATGCGGCTCATGCCGGCCTGGTCCACGCTCAAGTCGGTGGCGCACACGCTGCCGTACGACGTGGCGCTCGTGGCGCCGTACGAGAAGGGCGAGCCCTATCCGGAGTCGAGCTGGGCCGCGGTCAGGGCGCCCACGCTCGTCATGGACGGTGGCAAGAGCAAGCCGTGGATCCGCAACGCCGCCAGGTCGCTGGCCGGCCTGCTGCCCGGCGCCGAGCACCGCACGCTCGACGGCCAGACCCACATCGTCAAGCCGGCGGCGCTGGCGCCCGTGCTGACGGAGTTCTTCCGCTGACTTGCCCCTTTCTCTGTAGGTGATGAGGTCTCGCACCACGATCGAGCTGGGCGGCAAGACCGCCACGGGCTTCGAGGTCCCGGCTCCCCGTCGAGGGCGCGAAGAAGCCGGAGACCCGGCAGAGGCGCGTGGCCGACACCGTCGCCGAGCTCGCCGACGGGGTGGCGTGACCGCACCGCCACGGTCCGCCTTACAGGGGCCTTGACCAGGAGCGTAACGCGCGGGCTCGCGGGTAGGCGGGGCTCCATGACTGAGGGTTTCGACACCGAGATGTTGTGGGAAGAGTTCCACCGGACGGTCAACATGAACTCCGAGGAACTGCGCGCGTATCTGCTCGCCGACGCCTCCGGCGAGGAGGGGCTTCCCGCCCGACCCCGACCTGGGCATCGACGAGCTGGGCCGGGGTGTGCTGCACGTCCTGAGCAAGCGCAAGGGCGACCTGACCAGCGCCGATCTCGACGTGATGCGGCAGGTCGTCGACCTGGTCGAGACGATGGGTGAGCGGACGGACGACGAGTCGCGGCGCGAGCTCATGTCCGTGGGTCACGATCCGTTGAGGGGATAGCACATGGTCGCGCCGCGCGCGTGGATCGAGGGGTACGTACGAGCCTGGAACTCCAACGATCCCGGCGACATCTCCGCGCTGTTCACCGAGGACGCCGTCTACTACACCGAGCCGTACAGCTCACCCTGGCAGGGGCGCGACGCGATCGTCTCGGGATGGCTGGCACAGCAGGACAAGCCGGGCGACGCCACGTTCGAGTGGCATCCGGTGTGCGTGACGGACGACGTGAGCGTCATCCAAGGAGTCACGACATATGCCGATAAAACGTATAGCAACCTCTGGGTGATCCGTTTCGCGCCGGACGGGCGGTGCCGGGAATTCACCGAATGGTGGATGCTGCACGATGTCAAATGATGCAATGGCCCGAGCCGCCTTCACCCGAGGAGATCCGTTGAAAGACAACCTCGACCTCGCCGCGAGCGCCCAGCAGCTGGCCGACGCCGCCCCGACGGGATCGATCGACCGCGCCGCCGCCTCGTCCGTGGCCATCACGCTCGCCACGACCCGCGACATCACCGACGCCAGGAAGACACTGGACGGGCTCACCCCGGCAGAGGTGCGCACGGCGGCGCTCGCGATCTTCGACCGGTTGTCGGCGGACTAGTCCGGCAGGTTCACCACCCGAGGCCGGCCGTCGACAGTGAGCCGGCCCGCGATGCGCGCTGCCTCCGTCCGACAGCCGGGCCCCGGTTGAAGCCCTTCGCGTCGCTCCGCGGAGGCGGGAGCTATAGTCCGCCCCATGACTGGATCACGACTCGTCGCCACAGGTCACTACCAGCCCGCGCAAGTCCTGACTAATGAGGATTTAGCGACCATGGTGGATACCAACGACGAGTGGATCACCCAACGGGTGGGGATCCGCACCAGGCACGTCGCCGGGCCCGACGAGAGCGTGTCCGATCTCGCCGCCCACGCCGCCGCCAAAGCCCTGGCCGGCAGCGGGCTCGACACGTCCGACATCGACCTCGTACTCGTCGCCACCTGCACGCAGACCGAGCGCGCCCCCAACGTCGCCTCCCGCGTCGCCGCCGCACTGGGGGTGCCCTCCCCTGCCCTGATGGACGTCGGCGTCTCGTGCTCGGGCTTCACCCACGCCCTGGCCGTCGCCGACCACACGATCCGCGCGGGCGCCGCCACGAACGCCCTGGTCGTGGGTGCCGAGAAGATGACCGCCGTCACCGACTGGACCGACCGGACCACGTGCGTGCTGACGGGTGACGGCGCGGGCGCGGCCGTGGTCAGCGCCGCCCCCGAGGCGGAGATCGGCCCGGTCGTGTGGGGGTCTGTGCCGGAACTCGGCAGGGCCGTACGTATCGAGGGCACGCCCACCCGCTTCTCCCAGGACGGCCAGAGCGTCTACCGCTGGGCCACCACCCGGCTCCCCGCGATCGCGCGGCAGGCGTGCGAACGCGGCGGCGTGACCCCCGAGGAACTGGCCGCCGTGGTGCTCCACCAGGCGAACCTGCGCATCATCGAGCCCATCGCCAAGAAGCTCGGCGCGGTCAACGCGATCATCGCCCGTGACGTGGTGGAGTCGGGCAACACCTCCGCCGCGAGCGTACCGCTGGCGCTGTCGAAGCTCCTCGAACGCGGCGAGGTCCGCCGCGGGGCGCCGATCCTGCTGTTCGGCTTCGGCGGCAACCTGTCCTATGCGGGAATGATCGTCCGCTGCCCCTGACCTCACCCGGCACCCGGGCACAGGCCAAGGTGTTCTCCTGACCGCCTGTTGCGCGGTCGGGCCGGTGCGCGGAATGTGGAGGCATGCCGGGCATCGACACGCTGGACGGCCTGCTGGAGGCCGTGACCGAGTTCGACACGCACGCGTACGAGCCGGCCATCGACATCCCCGCGCTCGACTGGGCCAGGCGCTCGATCGACGAGGCCGGGCTGCTGCTGCTCGGCGAGATGCACGGCGTCAAGGAGAACCCGCTGATCATCCTCGGTCTCATGCGGGCCCTCGGCCTGAGCAATCTGGCCCTGGAATGGCCGGCCGACCTGCAACCGCAGCTCGACGGATGCTGGAGGCGCACGCGGCGACGAGCGCCGGCAGGTCGTCACCGGACGGCTGCGGCGCCACGAGCTGGCCCAGCTCGGCCAGCCGGTCGCGCAGGATGCGCTCCGTCCGCCACTGCGGCTGCATGATCAGGTTGGGGTACGGCACTCCCGCGGACGGCGCGCGGATCTCGTCCATGCGCCCCTCTCAGATCACCTGGTCGCCGCGGTAGGCGCGCAGGTCCGGGTATTCGGCGCCGGTGGCCAGGATCTCGTCGACAACGCCGAGGTCGTCGAAGATCTCCAGGGTGCGCGGCTGGAGGCCCTTGCCGCGGACCCCTGCGGGAGCCTCCTGCGAGCGCTCCACGATGCGGAGGTTGACACCGCGGCGGGCGAGCTCGATGGCCAGGGTCAGTCCGGTCGGCCCGGAGCCGACGATCAGTACGTGGGTCATGCCGCCGACGATGCCGGGGCGCGCTGCCAGATCACTGCCGGATCACTGCCGGATCACTGCCGGATCACTGCCGGAGCGCCTGTGTGTCGCCGCCGGCCGTTGTCAGGGGCGCAGGCGGTGGAACAGCTCGACCCTGGCGTGGTGGTAGTCGAGATCGTCCTGGTCGTGCTCGACCCCGGAGCGGGCGGCCTTGTGGAAGTAGGCGTATTCCCTGCGCAATTTGTGGCGGACGAGCTGGGCCAGCGACTCCTCGTCGAGCCGGGAGGCCGTGCCGCCCGCCTCGCGGTAGGCGTCGACGAACTCCTTGCTCGGCCCGGCCAGGTCGTCGCCCCATTCGAGCGCGGCCGCCGCCAGGTCGATCTCGGGTGCCCCGACGAAGCATTCGTCCCAGTCGAGCACCGCCACGATCGTGCCGTCCCTGGCGAGCGTGTTGCCGGCGTAGAAGTCGCCGTGCAGGGGGTGGCGCAGCGGATGCCGAGTGTGGAAGCCGGCCAGCCATCGGTCGAGCAGCGGGTCGTCCAGCCCGGCGGCGTCATGGGGCGGGTCGCCGTACAGGCCGGACTCCTGCAAGGCGGGCACCGGGCGAGGGCCGGGCCGGCAGTCTGCCAGCGACCGGTGCAGCCGGGCCAGCAGGCGGGCGCCGGCCACGCGATGCGCGGGCACCCCGGAGTCGGGCCAGGTCCCGTCGACGTGAGGCCAGCAGGAGATCGGGCGGCCCTCGACCGTGATGACCGTCGTCCCGTCGGGGGTGGGAACGGGGGCGAGCGCCTCCGGCAGCGTGGCGGCGGCGTGCCTGGCGATCGTGTGGCACCACTCGGATTCGGCGGGGTCGCGCCCGGCGGGGCCGACCCGGATCACATGGCCGTCGAGGCGGTAGGCGGCGGACTCCTCACCACCGTGCAGCCGCTCCCCCACGCCGGTTAAACCCCAGGTCAGGGCCACGGCTTCGCGTATCGCGGGGGTCAGTGGCGTAGTGGCGTAGATCACCTCGCCAGGCTACGGCAACGTCACGCTTCCGGTTTGGCGGCGGATGCGCGATGGTTTAGGCAACGTGCACCGCGAGGTAAGGAGACCTGTGGTCAGTCCTGGCACGCTCGACACTCGGGGCAGCGATTTCGCCCGACTCGCCCATCGGATCATGGACGCCGGTCTCCTTGACCGGCGACCCCTTTATTACGCCGTCAGGATGAGCATCGCAGCCGTGATCTACCTCGGCTGCTGGGCACTTTTCGCCTGGGTGGGCGACTCCTGGTTGCAGCTTCTCGTCGCGGCCGCGATGGCCGTGGTCTTCGCGCAACTCGGCTTTCTCGCCCACGACCTCGGGCACCGGCAGGTCTTCAGGAAGCGGCGGCCGAGCGACGTCGCCGGGCTGGTGATCGGCAACCTCGGCGTCGGGCTCGGCTGGGGGTGGTGGACCAGTAAGCACAACCGGCACCACGCCAACCCCAACCACGAGGACCACGATCCGGACGTGTCGCCCGCCGTGATCGTCTGGTCGGAGGACCAGGTCGCCAAAAGCCGCGGCTTTCCCCGCTTGGTCGCGAAATATCAGGCTTTCTGGTTTTTCCCGCTGCTCACGCTGGAGGCCTGGCACCTGCACGTGGCCAGCGTCAAGGCGCTGCTCAAGCCGGGCGCCAAGCGGCGTACGACCGAGCTCAGCCTGATCGTCGTGCACTTCGTGCTCTATTTCGGCCTGGTCTTCACCGTCCTGCCGCTCGGCAAGGCGCTGGTGTTCCTGATCGTGCACCAGGGACTGTTCGGGATCTATCTGGGCCTCTCGTTCGCGCCCAACCACAAGGGCATGCCCGTGCTGACCAAAAAGGACAAACTTGACTTCCTGCGCAAGCAGGTGCTGACCTCGCGCAACGTCAAGGGCGGCTGGTTCACCGACGTGGCGCTCGGCCAGCTCAACTACCAGATCGAGCACCATCTGTTCCCGAACATGCCGGCGCCCAACCTGCGCAGGGCGCAGCCGATCGTCCAGGCGTACTGCGCGGAGATCGGCGTCGACTACCTGCAGACCGGGCTCGTCACGTCGTACGGGCAGGCGCTTCGGCACCTGCACGAGGTCGGGGCCGCGCTGCGATGACAAGCCGGGCGCCCGGAGCGGGCGCCCGGTCAGTCCGCGCCCTCCTCCAGCCGCCCGCGCAGGCTGTCGCGGCGGCGTTCGAGCTCGGCGATCAGCTCGACCTGCTCGTCCGCCTGGCTGATCATGGCGGAGATCTCCACCTGGTCAGTCGCGCCCATGTCGCGGATCTGGTCGCGGATGTCCTGGTTCTCGGCGCGCAACCGGGCCAGATCCTCTTCGACCTGCCGGAGCTCGTCCTTAGTGCTCATTCACCGGCTCTACCCACAGGAACGGCGGCGATTACCCGGCTTTGACGGGGACGTACAGAATGGGAGCCATGCGGAGGCCGTCGAAGAGCACACTCGTGTCGCTCGCCGTGATCGCCGCGGTGCTGGCAGGAGTTGTCCTCACCCTGGCGCTGGGCGGCGCCGGCCGGCTCAACGCTTCCGACGTCGTGCTGCCGGTCATCGCCTCGGCCGGCCTGCTGCTGCGGGAGCGTTATCCCGTCGCGGCGCTGGTCATCGTGATCGCGGCGACGGGCGCCTACTACCCGTGGGCGACGGTCGACGGGCCGCTCATCGCGCTGCCGCTGTTCGCCCTCTACACCGCCGCGGACAAGGGGAATCTCACCGCGGCCATCGTCGCCGGGGCGGCGGCGCTGCTCGGCATGGGGCTCGGCGAGACCGGCGGGGTCAGGCACGTGGACGACAGCGCGTTCCTGATGATCACCGGATGGGTGGTGGCGGCCATCGCGTTCGGCGGCGTCACCCGCAACCGGCGCGCCTACCTCATGGAGGCGCGCCGGCACGCGCTCGACGCCCTGCACAGCAAGGACGAGGAGGCCAGGCGGCGGGCGGGAGAGGAACGCCTGCGCATCGCCAGAGAGCTGCACGACGTGCTCGGCCACAACATCTCCATGATCAACGTGCAGGCCGCGGCGGCGCTGCACGGGCTGAGGAAGCGGCCCGAGGACGCCGAGACGGCGCTGCGGACGATCAAGGAAACCAGCAAGGAGACGCTGCGCGAGCTGCGCACCACCCTGGGCGTGCTGCGCCAGGTCGACGAGGACGCGCCGACCGCGCCGGCCGACAGCCTGGCGCGGGTGGACGCGCTGGTCGAGGCGTCCGGGCTGAAGGTACGCACCGAGTTGTCCGGGCCGCTCGACGCGCTCCCGACCGAAGTCGACCTGGCCGCCGCCCGCATCGTCAGGGAAGCCCTGACGAACGTCTCCCGCCATTCAGGCACGAACGAGGCAAATTTGAAGATCAGCAATAGGACCGGAAATATCGAGATCTGCGTGGAGGATGACGGGCCGGGCGCCTCCTACGACGGGGGCAGCGGCTTCGGCCTGACGGGCATGCGCGAGCGCGCGGCCGTGCTGGGCGGCACCCTGGAGGCGGGGCCACGAGCCGAAGGCGGCTTCCGCGTCCTCGCCCGGCTGCCGGCGAAGGGGCTGTGATGGTCCGCGTGCTGCTCGCCGACGACCAGACCCTGGTGCGCGCCGGGTTCCGGTCGATACTCAGCGACGAGGACGACATCGAGGTCGTGGGCGAGGCGCCCAACGGCACGGCGGCCGTCCAGGGCGCCCGCGAGCTCCAGCCCGACGTGGTCCTCATGGACATCCGCATGCCCGAGCTCGACGGCCTGGAGGCCACCCGCCGGATCGCCGGCGACCCCCGGCTCGAAGGCGTCAAGGTGATCATCCTGACCACGTTCGACCTGGACGACTACGTCTACGGCGCGCTGCGGGCCGGCGCGAGCGGCTTCCTCGTCAAGGACACCGAGCCGGCCGAGCTGATCCACGCCGTCCGGGTCGTGGCCAGGGGCGACGCGCTGATCGCACCGTCCATCACGCGGCGGCTGATCGCCGAGTTCGCCGGCCGGGTCAAGCGCCCCGAACCCGGCCCCGAGCTCAACGCGCTCACCGATCGCGAGCGCGAGGTCATGGCGCTGGTGGCGGCCGGGCTGTCCAACGACGAGATCGCCGCCCGGCTCGTGCTCAGCCCCGCCACGGCGAAGACGCACGTCAGCCGCATCATGACCAAGCTGTCCGTGCGCGACAGGGCGCAGCTCGTCATCATCGCGTACGAAGCCGGCATGATCACCCCCGGCTGGCTTACCTCCTGACCTGCGGGAACACCCCGACCTGCGGGGACACCCCGTATACCCCGGAACGCTGGAAGCAACGTACGACCTGCGGGGTACGTCCGGCGGGCTCATGCGACCCGGGGTGTAAACCAGGTGCCCGCCGGAGCATGACGCCGCCGCCCAGGCCGTACGCGCAAGCTCTCGGCATGGACACCGTTGACCTCGCCCGCCTGCAGTTCGCGATCACCGCGGGCGCGCACTTCCTCTTCGTGGCGCTGACGCTCGGCCTGGCGACCCTGCTGGCGGTCGTCCAGACGCGGGCCACCTTCGGCAACAGCCCCGTGCACCTGCGGATGACGCGGTTCTGGGGCCAGCTCTACATCATCAACTACGCGATGGGCATCGTCACCGGCCTGGTGATGGAGTTCCAGCTCGGGCTGTCGTGGAGCGGGCTCACGGAGTACGCGGGTGACGTGTTCGGCTCGGCGCTGGCGATCGAGACGCTGGTGGCGTTCTTCATCGAGTCCACGTTCCTGGGTTTGTGGATCTTCGGCTGGAACAAGCTGAACCGGTGGGCGCACCTGGCGCTGATCTGGGTCGTGACGCTGACCGCGTACGCGTCGGCCTTCTGGATCATGGTGGCGAACGGTTTCCTGCAGAACCCGGTGGGCCACGTGCTGGAGGGCGGCAGGATGCGGCTGGCGGACTTCGGGGCGATGGTGGCAAACCCGGCGGCGCAGGTGGCGTTCTGGCACGTCGTCAGCGCCGGGATGGTCGTCGGCGGGTTCTTCATGGCCGGGGTGAGCGCGTACCACCTGCGCAGGCGCACCGTCGAGCAGGACGTCTTCCGCAAGTCGCTGCGGATCGGGATGGGGGTGGCGCTGCCGGCCGTCTTCGTCACCGCGACGTTCGGCGGGCTCGGGTTCGAGACGATGCAGCCGACCAAGCTGGCGGCCTGGTCGGGCGACGCCGAACGCCTCGCCGAGGTCCAGGCGGAGATGGTGGCCGCGCACGGGCCCGGCGACTATCTGCCTCCGGTGGAGTGGGTGCAGACGAGCGGCACGACGATGATGTTGCTGTTCGCGCTGATGATGTTCTTCGCGGGGCTGAGCTGCCTGCTGATGCTCTTCCGTCCGGTCGTACGCGGGTTCACGCTCTGGCACTGGCTGATGACGCTGATGATCCCCGTCCCGTTCCTGGCCATGCTCGCCGGCTGGGCCTTCCGCGAGTTCGGCCGCCAGCCGTGGACGGTGTACGGGCTGCTGCGGACGTCGGAGGCGATGTCCCCGGTGTCGGCAGGGCAGATGCGGTTCTCCGTGATCGCCTTCCTCACGGTGTTCGCCGTGCTGATCGCCGTCAACTACTGGCTGCTGGCGCGGCACGCCCGGCGCGGGCCCGACGCCGTGCTGCTCGGAGACCGCCCGATCGAGGCGCCCGTTCCCGCCCCTACCTTCTGAGGAGCCGTCATGGAGATCTTCATCCTGGCCTTCTTCGCGCTGGGCTACCTGGTGCTGGCCGGCGCCGACATCGGGGTCGGCATGGCGCTGCCGTACCTGGGCAGGTCCGCCGCGGAACGGCGCGAGGTGATCGCCGCGATCGCGCCGTTCTTCCTCGGCAACGAGGTGTGGCTGGTGGCCACGGCGGGCGTGCTCGCGGGGCTCTTCCCCGAGTTGGAGGGCGAGCTGCTGAGCGGGAACCACACGGTGGTCGTGGTGCTGCTGCTGGCGTGGGTGGTCCGCGACATGGGCCTGTGGCTGCGGGGGCGCGTGCCGGGGGCGCGCTGGCAGGCGTTCTGGGACGGCGCGATCGTGGCCGGCAGCTGGGGGCTGGCGCTGAGCTGGGGCCTGCTGCTCGGGCACGTGCTGCTCGGCATCACCGGGCCGTTCGCGCTGCTGCCGGCGCTGGTGGTGGCCGCATTGTTCGGCACGCACGGCATGGCCTTCGCGTCGCTGCGGCTCCGCGGCGAGCTGCGGGCGCGGGCGGCCGTGCTGTCCGGCGGAGCCGGGGAGGCGCGCACGTACGCGCTGACCTCGGCGACGCTGGTCACGGTCGGGGTGCTGGCCGGGCTGCGGCTCCCGCTGGATCCGGGCAGCGCGGGCGTGGTGCTGGTGCCGGTCGTGCTCACCATGATGCCGCTGCTCGTGGCGGCGCAGGCATGGGTGTGGTGGACGTTCCGGCACCGGGTCACCGGGCCCTCCTACCTGTGATCGTCGGCAGCTCCGGCCCGGCGGCTCACCTGGCCTTGGCCGAGGCGTTCTCCGGCGACGTCGGGGTGGGGAAGAACGCCCGCTACCCCCGGCGGTCGCGGAGTCACGAAACCCGGCGAGCGGTCACCCCTGTGCCGGGTCAGCGGCCAGATGAGCCTGCAGTTCGGAGTGGCGGAACTGGTAGAAGGGCCCGACAGTCCGCAGGACGCCCAGCTGGTGCAGATCATGCAGGAAGCGCATCAAGCGGAACGGCAGCCGGCCCGAGGGCCCGAGGTGGGCCAGGGCGATGGTGGACATCAGCCACATGTGCTGGCGTTTGTTCACCAGGCCGAACGCGATGCCGAAGACGATGCCCATCCCCGCGTGCACGGACGCGGACGAGGAGGGCGGCACGATGGACGCCTCGTTCATGAAATCCACGGCGAAGCCGACGATCGCTCCGAGGAGCAGCGCGTTCATCAGGTGCACGCCCACGAGGCTTCGGTTGACCCGCCAGGTGGACTGCGGGGTGAGGGCGGCGGTGAACGGGGGGAGCCGGTTCTCGTCCGCCTGGGCGGGCTTCTCGTCCCGCTGCTGCAGGACCCGCACGCTCACCCAGCCGAGGCCGAGCGCCGAGAACAGGGCGGCCAGGCCCATCTTCCAGCCGTACGCCACGAGGGAGTAGGCCACGAACGGCAGGCCGACGCCGGCCGGCATGATGATGGCCATCGTTCCCATGTCGGACAGCAGGCCGCGGGTGAAGTCCCGCAGCCGTTGCCGTACGCGCAGCGGAGCGAAGTCGGGGGTGCGGGCGGCCTGCACCGCGGACAGGCCGAAGCAGATGCCGAAGGCGGAGCCGAAGACCGGCCCATAGGTCAGCGTGGCGGTCAACGCGGCGGGGAGCGCGAACGCCAGACCGCTCAACCAGCCGATCCAGGTACGGGCGAGCGCGCGCCGCCCCCGGGAGGCGGGCAGCGCCTGGTCGGTCAGCCGCCACCAGGCCAGGTCATGCCCGCCGGATTCGGCCTGCAGGCGTGCCAGCCGTTTCGTCCATGCGGTGAGGCCGGCCGGGTCCCAGGTCGCGGGCCTGATCGTGGCGCGGGCGTTCAGCAGCGCGCTGAGGAGATTGTCGAGCAGGTGAGCGCGCAGGGCCGGCACGTCGTCGGCGTACTCGGTGACCAACGGAGCCGGGTCGGCACTTGGCTGGTCGATGTAGACGGCCCGGACCAGCCACAGCCCCAGGGCGGTGGAGGTGACCTCGGCCAGCGCCGGCGCGGCGCCCTCCCTGAGGGCGCGCAGGACCTCGGTCCACTCCGGGGACGAGGACAGCGCGGGCAGATGGGCGCTCAGGAAGTCCGCCACGATGTCGGGGTGCAGCGCCTTGGGCGCGATGACGGCGGTGGCCTTGAGCGGGCGCCGCGCGGCGGTGACCGCGTTTCCGTATTCGGTGGTACGCGACGTGATGATCACCTGATCGCGTTCCATGAGCGTTTCGGACAGTTTCTCGATCACCTTGGCGCGGGCGGGCTCGGGCAACTCGTCGAGGCCGTCCAGAACGGCCAGGATCGAGCCACGGGCCGCCAGGACGTCGGCGCCGTCCTGCCGCCTGCCCGGCGTGCGCAGGGCGGCGTAGTCGGTGCGCACGCGCTCGGCCACCCAGTCCTGGAAGCGCGGGTGGGCCTCGATGTCCCAGTCGGCGACGGGCAGGAGCACCGGGACCGGGTCGTCGTCGGCACGCGTGCGGATCAGTTCCAGCATCAACTGGATGGCCAGGGTCGTCTTGCCCGTGCCCGGGCCTCCGGTGATGACCAGGCGGCGCCGGCGCAGCGCGCGGAAGGCGACGGCGAGCGCCTCGACGTCGTCCGAACGGCCCGACACCGCCGGCTCGCGGTCGGCGATCAGATGCGGGTGATCCATGAGTTTGGTCCGGCGGGTCATGTGCCAGGAGACCGGGATGGGCGGATCGCCCAGGGAACGCGTCACCACCTCGTCGCTCCACCGGTCGTGGACCAACTGGGCGAGCTCCCGCATCGTCTCGGTGACGGTCCCGGGGGCGGGGGCGAGCACGCGCCCGGCCCGTTCGGCGACGAGGCCGGCCAGCACCGCCGCCACGATGGTCCCGGCGGTCCAAGGGGCGCTCCACACACCGTCGTTGAGCACCTGGTTGGCGGCCACCGACACCACGACCGGCGCGAGCACCATGGACAGCCATAACAGCCGGGCCCGCCACCTCCGCTCGCCCACCATGGCGGCCATGGTAGTCGTGGCCCGCTACCGATGACCTTGCTTCGCGTCGAAGATGGCCGAATCTCCGGTGACCACCCCGCGGTCCCAGTCGCTCGCCCGGCTCGCGACCCCGTCGCGCGACGATCAGCCGGACGTGGTGCCGGTCGCCTTCGAGTTCGACGGGACGTGCTTCTGGGTCGGCGGCTCGGGCCAGGACGTCCTGCGCAGTTCCGCAATTCCAGGCGGGACACCTCAAGGTGGCCTGGTCGTGGACGACATGGTGTCGTTCGACCCGTTCGTCGCCCGCGGCGTGCGCGTCTAGTGGGGTGACTACGAACGTTTACCGGGTTTGATCACGCGACTCTTGGGTGGGGTCGGCCCCAACGCTGCTGGCGTTCGCTGCGGATGCAGGCACGCTCACGGCGTTGGGCGGCGAGTATGTCGGAGTGGCGGGCGTTGGCGTTGCGCCAGCGCAGATAAGCCTGGAGCTCACGAGCCAAGACCGTGTGGTTGGGGTGGTCGGAGCCGGCGATCAGGAAGGTGCGCAGGGGTCCGAACTGCGACTCGATCGGGTTGGCCCGGGAGGCGTGGGTCGGGGTGAAGCACAACTCGACCTTGTTCTTGGCCGCCCAGGCGCGGATCGCCGGTGTCTTGTTGGCCGACAGGTTGTCCAAGATGACGTGGATCGGGGCACCGTCCGGGCGGGTGGCACGGATGGACTTCAAGGCGGCCAGGGTGTTGGCGCCGCCTTTGCCGCGTCGGGGGACCCCCACAAGATGTCGTCGCCGGGTGAGTAGCAACCGTGGAAGTAACGCACGCCGTGGGTGCGCGTGTAGGTCGCCGGCACAGCCTCCAGTCGGATCGTCCAACCGACTATGCCGAGACCACGAAAGATCGAGGCCGGAGAACCGAAGCAGACGGACAGAGTCTGTACGGGCAGGAGTGCCGAGCGTAGGTTGAGACCCTCACGCACCGGGAGGCATGTCCAATGAGCCTTTCCGCGTAACGGATCACGACCTTGTGTGATCACATCTTCGGTTAGGTGTGGCGTCCGTGTTCGAGACGGAGGAGGACGAGGGCCGCCCGGGTGATCGCGCCGATTCGCCAGGGGTCGAG
>NZ_JBDPMJ010000022.1:0-155203 GCF_039880665.1 Nonomuraea sp. B5E05 | reverse complement strand
TCCGAAGGTGACACTGGTGGGCACGTGAAGCCTCTGGTTCCGAAGTCGATCTGTCGCAAGACCAACTTCTACCAGGGGCTTTACGCTTCTCGATCATCGGGGGCGCCGGCGTCGGGGCGGCCCGAGGATCACACTCTGTCGCGGGGGCTTACGCGGAAGGGCTCATTGTTCACGGGAATGGACGAAAAGCCGCGCCGCTTGAGCACCTGCCTCGGTTCTGGGGGTCCAGAAGTAGGTGACCTGGGCATTCGAGTAGTTGATGGTGACGTAGGCGGTCGGGACGGCGAGGGCGCGCTGCGCCGACGTGGTGGGCAGCGCCGCCGCCGGTTGTGCGCCGCCCGGAAGAATGACGAAGAAAGTGGCGAGCGTCGCTAACGCCGTCGCCGCCTTGGGCGCGAGTTCTCTTACCTGACGCATGGAGTTTCCCTTCTGTTCGACGAGTGCGTTGCTCTGTCACCGTCACATGAAGTCGGGGAACTGTCCTCACCTCGACAGCGTAGGGAGATGTACGCCGCAGGGTGTACGTGGTGGTTCGCGTGACCGGACCGTAATCCGGCGGCCCCTTGACGAGACCCTTTGTTAACGTTCACAGTCGGGGCCAGACCAAAAAGGGGCGCGGCTTCCGGCCGCCGCTCGTGATGTGTCGAGCAGGAGAAGGTGACCGGCAGGAAGGTAGGAGGCGCTGGCGTCCTCCTCGGAATGTTAGCGCTCACATAGGAAGGGAACCCCCCACGTGTTGAAGAGGATCTCGGCGCTGGTGCTCGCCGGGCTCACCGCGATGTCGGTGGCGGCGTGCGGCAGCGGCAGCGGCAGCGGCAGTGCCGGCTCGGACGGCGCAGACGGCTCGGGTGGCGCGGACGGCTCGATCACCATGGGCTTCTCCCAGGTGGGAGCGGAGAGCGGATGGCGCACCGCGAACACCAAGTCCGTCCAGGAGTCCGCCAAGGAGGCGGGCATCACGCTCAAGTTCTCCGACGCCCAGCAGAAGCAGGAGAACCAGATCAAGGCCATCCGCTCCTTCGTCCAGCAGAGGGTGGACGTCATCGCCTTCTCGCCGGTGGTGGAGTCGGGCTGGGACACGGTGCTCAAGGAGGCCCAGAACGCGAAGATCCCGGTCATCCTGACCGACCGCGCCGTGGACTCCAAGGACACGACCCTGTACAAGACCTTCCTCGGCTCGGACTTCGTCGAGGAGGGCAAGAAGGCCGGCCAGTGGCTGGTGGAGGAGTACAAGGACACCACCGAGACGGTGAACATCGTCGAGTTGCAGGGCACGACCGGCTCGGCGCCGGCGAACGACCGCAAGGCCGGGTTCGCGGAGGTCATCGGGGCCGACCCGAAGTTCAAGATCATCGCGTCGCAGACCGGTGACTTCACCAGGGCCAAGGGCAAGGAGGTCATGGAGGCCTTCCTGAAGTCGAACCCGGACATCGACGTGCTCTACGCGCACAACGACGACATGGGCCTCGGGGCGATCGAGGCGATCGAGGGCGCGGGCAAGACGCCCGGCCAGGACATCAAGATCATCACTGTGGACGCCGTCAAGGACGGCATGCAGGCGCTCGCCGACGGGAAGATCAACTTCATCGTCGAGTGCTCCCCGCTGCTCGGCCCGCAGCTGATGGACCTGGCCAAGAAGGTCGTCAAGGGCGAGCAGGTGCCCGCCCGCGTGGTGACCGAGGAGACGACGTTCACCCAGGAGCAGGCCAAGCAGGTCCTGTCCACCCGCCAGTACTGACCGCCCGGCCGGGGCCGCCCCGGCCCCGGCCGTCACCTGAGAAGGGGAAAAGGCGTATGGCCGTACCCGCGCCGGTCCTGACGATGAGCGGGATCGGCAAACAGTTTCCGGGCGTGAAAGCCCTGGACGGCGTGGACCTGCGGTTGTCACCCGGAGAGGTGCACGCGCTCATGGGAGAGAACGGCGCGGGCAAGTCCACCCTGATCAAGGTGCTCACCGGCGTCTACCCCGCCGACATGGGCACCATCGAACTGGACGGCGCCGCCGTGGCGTTCGGCAGCCCTCTGGAGGCGCGGCAGGCCGGCATCAGCACGGTCTACCAGGAGGTCAACCTCTGTACGAACCTCTCGGTCGCCGAGAACATCCTCATCGGGCGGGAGCCGCGCCGCCTGGGCCGCATCGACTGGAAGCGGATGCGGGCCAGGGCGGCCGAACTGCTGTCGCGGCTGGAGCTGAGCCTGGACGTGTCGGCGCCGCTGTCGACGTACTCGCTGGCGATCCAGCAGATGGTGGCGATCGCGCGGGCGCTCGACGTCGACGCGAGGGTGCTGATCCTCGACGAGCCCACGTCCAGCCTGGACGCGGGCGAGGTCGAGCAGCTGTTCATGGTGATGAGGCGGCTCAAGGAGGAGGGCATCGCCATCCTCTTCGTCTCCCACTTTCTCGACCAGATCTACGAAATTTCGGATCGTATGACGATCCTTCGCAACGGCCGGCTCGTCGGCGAATACCTGACCAGCGAGCTCAGCCAGGTGCACCTCGTCGCCAAGATGATCGGCCAGGAGCTGGACGCGCTCGAACGCCTGCACGGCGAGGCCAGGGTCTTCGACCGCCCGCTGGTCGAGGCGCGCGAGCTCGGCAGGGCGGGCGCCATCGAGCCGTTCTCGCTCACCGTCCACGAGGGCGAGGTCGTGGGCCTGGCCGGGCTGCTCGGCTCCGGTCGTACGGAGATCGCGCGGTTGTTGTTCGGCGCGGACCACGCGGGCACGGGCGAGATCGCGGTCGGCGGATCGCCGGCGTCTCTGCGCACGCCGCGCGCGGCCATCAATCACAAGATCGCGTTCTGCTCGGAGAACCGCAAGGAGGACGGGCTCATCCCCGATCTGACCGTGCGCGAGAACATCATCCTGGCCCTCCAGGCCACCCGGGGCTGGACGAGACCGGTGCCGAGAGAGCAGCAGGACGAACTGGTCGGCAGGTACGTCAAGGCGCTGCGGATCAGCCCGCCCAACCCCGAGCACCTCGTACGCGACCTCAGCGGCGGCAACCAGCAGAAGGTGGTGCTGGCCAGGTGGCTCATCCTGGAGCCGCGCCTGCTCATCCTCGACGAGCCCACCCGGGGCATCGACGTCGGCGCGAAGACCGAGATCCAGCGGCTGGTGGCGGAGCTGTCCGACGGCGGCGTGGCGGTGCTGTTCATCTCGGCCGAGCTGGAGGAGGTGCTGCGGCTCAGCCACAAGGTCGAGGTGCTGCGCGACCGGCGGCTGGTGGCCGAGCTGCCCAACGGCGACGAGCTGACCACGGACGTGCTCATGGAGACGATCGCGAGCGGGGGCCGGGACTCATGAGACGGCTGCTCTGGCCGGCGGTGGTCCTCGTGCTGCTGCTGGCGCTCAACGTGCTCTTCACCCCGAGCTTCCTGTCGATCCAGGTCAGGGACGGTCACCTGTACGGCAGTTTGATCGACATCCTGCGGTTCGGCGCTCCGCTGATCCTGGTCGCGCTCGGCATGACGCTCGTCATCGCCACCGGCGGCATCGACCTGTCGGTGGGCTCCGTGGTGGCGATCTCGGGCGCGCTGGCGTGCCTGCAGATCAGCCAGGACGCCGGCGTGTTCACGGCGGTGGCGCTGGCGCTCGGGCTCTGCCTGGCGCTGGGAGCGTGGAACGGGTTCCTCGTAGCGGGCATCGGCATCCAGCCGATCATCGCCACGCTCATCCTCATGGTGGCCGGGCGCGGCCTGGCCCAGCTCATCACCGGCGGGCAGATCATCACCGTCAACAGCGAGGCGTACAAGGTGATCGGCGGCGGCTACTGGCTGACCGTGCCGTTCGGCGTCCTGATCGTGCTCGCCGTGCTGGGGATCACCGCGTTCCTGACCCGGCGGCTGGCGCTGGGGATGCTGATCGAGTCGGTCGGCGGCAACGCCGAGGCGAGCCGGCTGGCCGGCATCAGGTCGCGCGGGATCATCCTCATGGTGTACGCGTTCGCCGCGCTGTGCGCCGGCGTGGCCGGCTTGATGATCAGCTCGAACGTCTCCAGCGCCGACGGCAACAACGCCGGACTGTGGATCGAGCTGGACGCCATCCTGGCCGTCGTGATCGGCGGCACGTCGCTGGCCGGCGGCCGGTTCTCGCTGAGCGGCACCGTGCTGGGCGCGCTCATCATCCAGACCCTGACCACGACCGTCTACTCGATCGGCGTGCCGCCGGAGACGACGCTGCTGTTCAAGGCGCTGGTCGTGACGGCGGTCTGCCTCATCCAGTCGCCGTCCTTCCGCGCGAAGGTGTTCGGCAGGCGGGGCAGGACCGCCCCTCCCGGCGCCGTGGCCGAGGAGCCGGCGCAGGTGCGCGAGGGAGTGCCGCCGGGCGGAGTGAGGCCATGAGCAGGTGGCGGCGTATGGCGGCCGAGCCCGCCGGACGGAGTGAGGCGATGAGCATGAGCACGATGACGCTGGGCCGGGCCGTGCCCGCGAAGTACCTGCCGGTGCTGGTGACCGGCTGCCTGTTCGCGGCCATGTTCGTGGCGGGCGGGATCCGCTACGAGGGGTTCGCCAGCGGGCAGGTGGTGCTCAACGTCTTCATCGACAACGCGTTCCTGCTGGTCGTGGCGGTGGGGATGACGTTCGTGATCCTGACGGGGGGCATCGACCTGTCGGTGGGCTCGGTGGTGGCGCTGTCAACGATGATCGCGGCCAGCCTGATGGCGGGGCCGGGGTGGCCGCCGTACGTGGTGATCCCGCTGGTGCTGGCGATCGGGTCGGCTCTGGGGCTGGTGATGGGCGCGATCGTGCACGCCTTCGACATCCAGCCGTTCATCGTGACGCTGGCGGGCATGTTCCTGGCCCGAGGGTTGTGCTACACGATCGGGACCGACTCGATCCCGATCGAGGACACGACGTTCACGGCGTTCGCGCAGACCAGGATCGACCTGTTCGCCGATCTGTGGATCTCACCCAGCGTGGTCATCGCGGTGGTGGTCGTGGTCGTGGCGGCGTACGTGCTGCACTACACCCGGCTGGGCCGCTCGGTCTACGCCACCGGCGGCAGCGAGCAGTCGGCGATGCTGATGGGCCTGCCCGTGGGCCGGACGAAGATCGCGGTCTACACGATCAGCGGCTTCTGCTCGGCGCTCGGCGGGGTGCTGCTGTCGTTCTACATGCTCTCCGGCTACGGTCTGCACGCCGTGGGCATGGAGCTGGACGCGATCGCGGCGGTGGTCATCGGCGGCACGCTGCTGACCGGTGGCAGCGGCTTCCTGCTCGGCACCGTGCTCGGCGTGCTCGTGCTCGGCCTGATCCAGACGATCATCAGTTTCGAGGGCACGCTCTCCTCGTGGTGGACGAAGATCTTCATCGGCCTGCTGTTGTTCGTCTTCATCCTGTTGCAGCGGGTGTTCTCGTCCCGCTCAAGCCGTTGACCTGCGAGGAGACGTTTCGGGATAGTTACCTGTCAGTTATGGGCGACCGTTGACAAGGGCTTTGTTAACGATAACAATCGGGCGGTGGTGAACGCGAAATTTGTTGTTATTCGTCACGTTCTGTGATGGGAATCACCGCTCTACCGGCAGCCGCCACGTCCAGCGCTGCCGCGACCCCCTTCGCAAGGAGATGACATGAGGTTGGGACGAATCGGGGGCGTGGTGTCCGCCATCGCGCTCGCCGTGACCATGACGGCCTGCGGTTCGAGCACGAAGACGATCGACGCCGAGGCCTCCGCCTCGGCCGCGGCCGGCAACGCCGGCGCCCTGGTCGGCGTCACGATGCCCACCAAGTCGTCGGAGCGCTGGATCCACGACGGCGACAACGTCAAGGAGCAGCTCGAGAAACTGGGCTACAAGGTCGACCTGCAGTACGCGGAGAACGACATCCCCACGCAGGCCAACCAGATCGAGAACCAGATCACCAAGGGCGCCAAGCTGCTGATCATCGCCTCGATCGACGGCACCGCGATCACGTCGCAGCTCCAGCAGGCCGCCGACAACAAGATCCCGGTCATCGCCTATGACCGGTTGATCCGCAACAGCCCCAACGTCGACTACTACGCCACGTTCGACAACTACAAGGTGGGCGTGCAGCAGGCGACCTCGCTGCTGAAGGGCCTCGGCGTCGAGGACGGCGAGAAGGGCCCGTTCAACGTCGAGCTGTTCGGCGGCTCGCCCGACGACAACAACGCCACGTTCTTCTGGAACGGCGCCATGTCCGTGCTCCAGCCGAAGATCGACGACGGCACGCTCGTGGTGAAGAGCGGCCAGACCGACTTCAAGACCGCCGCGATCCTGCGCTGGGACCCGGCCACCGCGCAGAAGCGCATGGAGGACATCCTCACCAAGACCTACACCGGCGGCGCCAAGGTCGACGGCGTGCTCTCGCCGTACGACGGCCTGTCGATCGGCATCCTGTCGGCGCTCAAGAGCTCCGGCTACGGCCGCAGCGGCCAGGCGTACCCGATCGTGACCGGCCAGGACGCCGAGCTCGCCTCGGTCAAGTCGATCATCGCCGACGAGCAGTACTCCACCATCTTCAAGGACACCCGCGAGCTCGCCGAGCAGACCGTGAAGATGGCCGACGCCGTGCTCAAGGGCGGCGAGCCCGAGGTGAACAACACCAAGGACTACGACAACGGCAACAAGGTCGTGCCCTCGTACCTGCTCGAACCGGTGATCGTCGACAAGAGCAACTACAAGGACGTCATCATCGGCGGCAACTACTACACCGAGGACCAGCTCAAGTAGGGCCGGGCGCCCGGGGGCCGGCGAGGTCCCCGGGCCTGCCCGGTTGCGAGCAAGGGGCGTTATGACCGAGCAAATCTTGCGGATGAGCGGGATCACCAAGACGTTCCCCGGCGTCAAGGCGCTGCAGGACGTCAATCTGTCCGTCCGGCGGGGCGAGATCCACGCCATCTGCGGTGAGAACGGCGCAGGCAAGTCGACGCTGATGAAGGTGCTGTCGGGCGTCTACCCGCACGGCGACTACGAGGGCGAGATCACCTTCGAGGGCCGGCGGTGCGAGTTCGGGAGCATCCGCGACAGCGAGCGCGCCGGCATCGTCATCATCCACCAGGAGCTGGCGCTCAGCCCGCAGCTGTCGATCGCCGAGAACATCTTCCTCGGCAACGAGCGCGCGAGGCGCGGCCTCATCGACTGGAACCGCACCAACTACGAGGCCGCCACGCTGATGAAGCGGGTCGGGCTGCGGGAGAACCCGACCACGGCGATCGCCGACATCGGCGTGGGCAAGCAGCAGCTCGTGGAGATCGCCAAGGCGCTGGCGAAGGAGGTGAGACTGCTCATCCTCGACGAGCCCACCGCAGCGCTCAACGACGACGACTCCGCGCACCTGCTCGACCTGCTGCGCGGCCTGCGCGACGAGGGCATCACCTGCGTGATCATCTCGCACAAGCTCAACGAGGTGACCGCGATCGCCGACTCCGTCACGATCATCCGCGACGGCCGCACCATCGAGACCCTGGACATGGCCACCGACCAGGTCACGGAGGACCGCATCATCTCCGGCATGGTCGGCCGCGCGCTCGACAACCGGTTCCCGCCGCACGAGCCGACGATCGGCGACGAGGTGCTGCGCATCGAGGACTGGACGGTGCACAGCCCCAGCCAGCCCGGCAGGAAGGTGGTCGACGGCGCCACGCTCTCGCTGCGCCGCGGCGAGATCGTCGGCCTGGCCGGGCTGATGGGCGCCGGTCGCACGGAGCTCGCGATGAGCGTCTTCGGGCGGACGTACGGCGTGCACATCACCGGCAAGATCTTCAAGGACGGCGAACCGGTCGAGATCCGCAACGTCCAGGACGCCATCAGGCACGGCATCGCCTACGCCACCGAGGACCGCAAGAGGTACGGGCTCAACCTGATCGAGGACGTCAAGCGCAACATCAGCGCCGCCGGGCTGCGCGGGATGTCGAAGCGCGGCTGGGTCGACGAGATGGAGGAATATCGCGTCGCCGAGGAGTTCCACAAGAGCATGAACATCAAGGCGCCCAGCGTGTCGAGCATCGTCGGCCAGCTGAGCGGCGGCAACCAGCAGAAGGTCGTGCTCTCCAAGTGGATCCTCACCGAGCCCGACGTGCTCATCCTCGACGAGCCCACCCGCGGCATCGACGTCGGCGCCAAGTACGAGATCTACACGATCATCAACCGCCTGGCCGACCAGGGTAAGGCCGTGCTCGTGATCTCTTCCGAGCTGCCTGAGCTGCTGGGCCTGTGCGACCGCATCTACACGCTCTCGGAGGGGCGCGTCACGGGCGAGGTGCCGCGCCGGGACGCCACGCAGGAACGCCTCATGCACCTCATGACCAAGGGACAGGAGTAGCTCACATGAGCAGCATCACGCCCGCCGACGTGGAGGTCGGCGCCAAGGGCGACGGAGGATCGCCACGGCGGCCGGGCCGGGTGTCGCTCGGCGGACTGTCGCTCAATTTGCGATCGAGCGGCATCTACATCGCCTTCGCGCTGATCGTCGCGCTGTTCTCGGTGCTGACCGACGGAGCCCTGCTCACACCGCAGAACATCTCGAACATCATCGTCCAGAACTCCTACGTGCTGATCCTCGCGATCGGGATGATCCTCGTCATCATCGCCGGGCACATCGACCTGTCCGTCGGCTCGGTGGTCGCCGTCACGGGCGGGCTGGCCGCGGTGCTCATGGTCAACATGAGCGTGCCGTGGCCGCTGGCCCTGCTCATCACGCTGGTGGCCGGAGCCCTCATCGGGGCCTGGCAGGGCTACTGGATCGCCTATTTCGGCATCCCGGCGTTCATCGTGACGCTGGCCGGCATGCTGCTGTTCCGGGCGCTGACGCTGACCGTGCTCGGCAACCAGGGCATCGGCCCGTTCCCCGACCAGGTCCGCACGCTCGCCAACGGCTTCACCAGCGGCTATCTCGGCAACATCGGCCTCGGCCCGCTCGGCGGCGCCGACCTGTTCAGCCTGCTGGTCGGCCTCTTCGCCGTCGCCGGCATGGTCGCCGCCCAGTGGCGCTCGCGCACCGCCCGGCAGGGGTACGGGCAGGTGGTCGACCCGATGGGGCTGTTCGTGGTGAAGATGGCGGCCGGCGCCGCGCTCATCCTCTTCCTCGTGGTGCAGCTGGCCCGGTTCAACAACCTCCCGTGGGTGCTGGTCCTGCTGGCCGTGCTCGTGCTGGCGTACTCGCTGATGGCCGGCAGGACCGTGTTCGGCCGGCAGATCTACGCGATCGGCGGCAACCTCCAGGCGGCGGTCATGTCCGGCGTACGCGTCAAGTCGGTGGTCTTCTGGATCTTCGTGAACATGGGCGTGCTGTCGGCCATCGCCGGCATCATCTTCGCCGGCCGGCTCAACCAGGCGGGCCCCACGGCGGGCAACGCCTTCGAGCTGGACGCCATCGCGGCGGCGTTCATCGGCGGCGCGGCCGTCCAGGGCGGCGTCGGTAAGATCGTCGGCGCGATCACCGGCGGTCTGATCATGGCGGTCATCAACAACGGCATGTCCTTGATCGGCTCGCCCAGCGAGCGGGTCATGCTCGTCAAGGGCGCCGTCCTCCTCGCCGCGGTGGCCTTCGACGTGTGGACCAAGCGCAGGGCGGGTGCCGCGCGCTAGCAGCGACCTGCCCGGCCGAGTGAAAGGAGAGACCGTGACGACCCCCAAACGCCGTCTGCCGGTCATGGCTGACGTGGCCAAAGAGGCGGGCGTCTCGCACCAGACGGTCTCCCGGGTGCTCAACGACCACCCGAACGTCCGGGCCGACACCCGCGCCCGGGTGGAGGAGGCGATCATCCGGCTGGGCTACCGGCGCAACCTGGTCGCCCGCGCCCTGGTCACCAAGCGGTCGAGGACGCTCGGCGTGGTGAGCTTCGACACCACGCTGTACGGCCCGGCCAGCACGATCTACGGCATCGAGCAGGCGGCCAGGAGCGCCGGCTACTTCGTCAGCATCGTCAGCCTCAAGTCGATCGACGCGGCCGGCGTCCGCGACGCCATCGACTACCTCGCCGAGCAGGGCGTCGACGGCGTGGTGGTGGTCGCTCCGCAGCGCTCGGCCGCGCGTGCCCTGGAGAACCTGCCGTCCGGCATGCCGGCGGTGGCGGTCGAGGGCACGCACAGCGCTGACGTCTCCGTGGTGTGCATCGACCAGATCGAGGGCGCCAGGCTCGCCACGCGGCACCTGCTCCAGCTGGGCCACGAGACCGTGTGGCACGTCAGCGGCCCGTCCGACTGGCTGGAGACCGAGGGCCGGATGCAGGGCTGGCGCGCCGTGCTCGAGGAGGCCGGCCGGGACGTGCCCGAGCCGCTGGCCGGCGACTGGAGCCCGCGCGCCGGCTACGAGGCGGGCAAACGCCTGGCGCGGATGGGCGGCGTCACCGCCGTCTTCGCGGCCAACGACCAGATGGCGCTCGGCGTGCTGCGCGCCCTCAGCGAGGCGGGGGTGCGCGTTCCCGACCAGATCAGCGTGGTGGGCTTCGACGACATCCCCGAGTCGGCGTTCTTCTCACCGCCGCTCACCACGGTCAGGCAGGACTTCGACGTGGTGGGCAGGCACTGCATCGAGGTGCTGCTGCGGCAGATCGACGGGCCGGTCGACGGGCCGGTCGACGGGCCCGCCGACGGGGGGCCCGCCGCGTACGAGCGGCTGGTCGTGCGTCCCGCCTTCGTCGTCAGGTCGAGCACCGCCCCAACTCGGTAGATGATGGGGATGCCCCCGGATAACCCCTGGAGTCCAATGTGAACGCTAACACCTACGTGGTCGGAGTGGACTTCGGCACCCTCTCAGGGCGTGCCGTCGTCGTTCGCGTGCACGACGGCGCCGAGCTGGGCAGCGCCGTCCACGAGTACACCCATCGCGTCATCGAGACGGAACTGCCCGGCTCCGGCGTACGGCTCGGCCCCGACTGGGCGCTGCAGTCGCCGCAGGACTGGATCGACGTGCTCAGAACCGCCGTGCCCGAGGCGGTCGCCGCCGCGGGCGTCGCGCCCGAGCAGGTGATCGGCATCGGCACCGACTTCACCGCCTGCACCGTGCTGCCCGCCACCGCCGACGGCACGCCGCTGTGCTTCGAGACGCCCGGCGAGCCGCACGCCTGGCCCAAGCTCTGGAAGCACCACGCCGCGCAACCCCACGCCGACCGGATCAACGACCTGGCCGCGCGCCGGGGCGAGAGCTGGCTGCCCCGCTACGGCGGCAAGATCTCCTCCGAGTGGGAGTTCGCCAAGGGCCTGCAGGTCCTCGAAGAGGCCCCCGACGTGTACGCCAGAGCCGAGCGCTGGATCGAGGCCGCCGACTGGATCATCTGGCAGCTCACCGGCGTCGAGAGCCGCAACATCTGCACCGCCGGCTACAAGGGCGTCTTCCAGGACGGCCACTACCCGTCGGAAGAGTTCCTCGCCGAGCTCGACCCCGGATTCGCCGGGTTCGCCGCCAAGCTCGCCACCGGCCAGGTGGGCGACCGGATCGGCGACCGGATCGGCGACGGGGTCGGCGGCGTCACGCTCGCCCCGCTCGGCGGCCTCGCCGGCCGGCTGACCGCGCGCGCCGCCGGATGGACCGGGCTGCCCGAGGGCGTGGCCGTCGCCGTCGGCAACGTGGACGCCCACGTGACCGCCGCCGCCGCGGACGCCGTACGGCCCGGCCAGATGGTGGCCATCATGGGCACCTCCACCTGCCACATCATGCCCAGCGACCGGCTCGCCGAGGTGCCCGGCATGTGCGGTGTCGTCCAGGACGGCATCGTGCCCGGCCTGTGGGGCTACGAGGCCGGGCAGTCCGCCGTCGGCGACATCTTCGCCTGGTTCGTCGACTCCTTCGGCGCGGACGGGCACGAGCAGCTCACGTCGCTGGCCGAGAAGCAGGCCGTGGGGCAGCACGGACTGGTGGCGCTCGACTGGTTCGGCGGCAACCGCTCGGTCCTCGTGGACCACAACCTCTCCGGGGTGATCGTCGGCCAGACGCTGGCCACCAGGCCGGAGGACGTCTACCGCGCGCTCATCGAGGCCACCGCGTACGGCGCCCGCATGATCGTGGAGACGTTCGAGAAGTCCGGGGTGCCGGTCGAGGAGTTCGTCGTCGCCGGCGGCCTGCTGAAGAACCCCTTCCTCATGCAGGTCTACGCCGACGTGCTGCGCCGCCCCCTGTCGGCCATCGGCTCCGACCAGGGGCCCGCGCTCGGCTCGGCCATCCACGCCGCCGTCGCCGCCGGCGCCTACCCCTCGATCGAGGAGGCGGCCGCGGCCATGGGCAAGCGCACGGAGGCCGCGTACGTGCCCGACCAGGCCCGCGCCGACGCCTACGACCGGCTCTACGCCGAATACCGCAAGCTGCACGACTTCTTCGGAGACGGACACATGCTGCACACCCTGCGCGCCATCAGGAACGAGGCCCACCCATGAGCCGCGAGGGAGTGCCGTCGTCCGGAGGAGCGGCGGGAGCGGAGCGACCAGAGCGGGGGAGGGCGGCGGCGTCTGGCGACCGAGCCGCCGATCGGAGTGAGGCCGTGAGCAGGGTGGGAGTGCCGTCGTCCGGAGGAGCGGCGGGAGCGGAGCGACCAGAGCGGGGGAGGGCGGCGGGGTCTGGCGACCGAGCCGCCGATCGGAGTGAGGCCGTGAGCAGGGTGGGAGTGCCGTCGTCCGGAGGAGTGGCGGGAGCGGAGCGACCAGAGCGGGGGAGGGTGGCGGCGTCTGGCGACCGAGCCGCCGAACGGAGTGAGGCCATGAGCCGCGAGGGAGTGCCGTCGTCCGGAGGAGTGGCGGGAGCGGAGCGACCAGAGCGGGGGAGGGTGGCGGCGTCTGGCGACCGAGCCGCCGAACGGAGTGAGGCCATGAGAACGATCGTCGCCGGCCTGCATGCCGAGCTGGTCCGGTACGGGCTGGTCGTCTGGACCGCCGGGAACGTCTCGGGGCGGATCCCCGGCGAGGACCTGTTCGTCATCAAGCCGTCCGGCGTCTCCTACGACGAGCTGACCGCGGAGAACATGGTCGTGTGCGACCTCGACGGCAACCTCGTCGAAGGCGCGCATTCGCCGTCCAGCGACACCGCGGCGCACGCGTACGTCTACCGCAACATGCCCGACGTGGGCGGCGTCGTGCACACCCACTCCACCTACGCCTCGGCGTGGGCCGCCCGTGGCGAGGCCATCCCCTGCGTGCTGACCGCGATGGCCGACGAGTTCGGCGGCGAGATCCCGCTGGGCCCGTTCGCCCTGATCGGCGACGACTCGATCGGCCAGGGCATCGTGGAGACGCTGAAGGGCCACCGCTCGAAGGCCGTGCTCATGCAGAACCACGGGGTGTTCAGCATCGGCAAGGATCCCAAGGCCGCCGTGAAGGCGGCGGTGATGTGCGAGGACGTGGCCCGCACCGTCCACGTGGCCAGACAGCTCGGCGAGCCGCTGCCCATCCCGCAGGACGACATCGACCGCCTCTACGACCGCTATCAGAACGTCTACGGACAGAGGAGCCCGCGTTGAACATCTGGTTTCTGACCGGCAGCCAGGGACTTTACGGCGACGACACGCTGCGCCAGGTGGCCGAGCAGTCCCGGCGGATCGCCGAGCAGCTGCCCATGCCGGTGGAGTGGAAGCCGGTGCTCACGGACGCGGCGGCGATCCGGCGCATCATGCTCGAGGCCAACGCCGACGACTCGTGCGGGGGCGTGATCGCGTGGATGCACACGTTCTCGCCGGCCAAGATGTGGATCGCCGGGCTCGACGCGCTGCGCAAGCCGCTGCTGCACCTGCACACGCAGGCCAACGTGGAGCTGCCGTGGAGCTCCATCGACATGGACTTCATGAACCTCAACCAGGCCGCCCACGGCGACCGCGAGTTCGGCCACGTGCAGACCCGCCTGGGCGTTCCGCGCAAGACCGTGGCCGGACACGTCAGCGACCCGGCCGTGGCCGGGCGCGTCCTCACCTGGGTCCGCGCCGCCCGCGGCCTGGCCGAGGTGCGCACGCTGAAGCTGGCGCGCTTCGGCGACAACATGCGCGACGTGGCCGTCACCGAGGGCGACAAGGTGGAGGCGCAGCTGCGCTTCGGCGTGTCCGTCAACACCTACGGCGTCAACGACCTGGTCGAGGCCGTGGACGCCGCCGCGGACGCCGACGTGACGGCACTGGTCAAGGAGTACGCCGAGCAGTACACCGTCGCCCCCGAGCTGCTCGGCGAGCGTCACGAGTCGCTGCGTTACGCGGCCAGGATCGAGCTGGGCCTGCGGGGCTTCCTCGAGGCCGGCGGCTTCAAGGCGTTCACCAGCAACTTCGAGGACCTCGGCGGCCTGCGCCAGCTGCCCGGTCTGGCCGTGCAGCGGCTGATGGCCGACGGTTACGGCTTCGGCGGCGAGGGAGACTGGAAGACGTCGGTGCTGCTGCGCACCCTCAAGGCCATGGCGCCCGGCGGCACCTCGTTCATGGAGGACTACACCTACCATCTGACGCCCGGCCAGGAGCTCATTCTGGGCGCGCACATGCTGGAGGTCTGCCCGTCCATCGCCGCCGGCACCCCGTCGTGCGAGATCCACCCGCTGAGCATCGGCGGCAGGCAGGACCCGGTCAGGCTCGTCTTCGACGCCGAGCCCGGCCCCGGCATCGTGGTCGGCCTGGCGGACATGGGTGACAGGTTCCGGCTGGTGGCCAACGAGATCGACGTCGTGGCCCCGCCCGAGCCGCTGCCCAAGCTGCCCGTGGCCCGCGCGGTGTGGCGCCCCCGCCCCGACCTGCGCACGTCCACGGAGTCGTGGCTCACCGCGGGCGCGCCCCACCACACGGTGCTCTCCACGGCCGTCGGCAGGGACGAGCTGACCGATCTGGCCGACATGCTCGGCGTCGAGCTCGTGATCATCGACGCCGGGACGACCACCGAGCGGTTCGCCAAGGAGCTGCGCTGGAACCAGGCGTACTACCGCCTGGCCCAGGGCTTCTGACCCAGCCGACGGGCGGCGGCCTCCCCGCGCCGCCGCCCGTCGGGGCGGGGCAACCCGGCAGGATCGACAGGGGACGACTGTGGCAAGGTGAGGGCCGTGACGCTGACCAACTGGGCGGGCAACACCGCATTCCGCGCTCGAGACGTGCACCATCCCACCTCCCTCGACGAGCTCCAGCGGCTCGTCGCCGCCAGTGCCCGGGTGCGGGCGCTGGGCAGCGCCCATTCCTTCAACGAGGTCGCCGACGCCACCGGCGACCTCGTGGTCCTCGACCGCATGCCCGACGCAGTGGAGATCGACAGCGCGGCGGCCACGGCCAGGGTTCCGGCGCGCATGACGTACGCGCGGCTCGCGCCCGTGCTGCACCAGGCCGGGTTCGCGCTGGAGAACATGGCCTCGCTGCCGCACATCTCGGTCGCGGGCTCCGTCGCGACCGGCACGCACGGCTCGGGGGAGGGCATCCCCAGCCTGGCCGCCGCCGTGTCCTCGCTCGACCTCGTCACCGCCGACGGCTCCATGCTGACGCTCTCCCGCGGCGACGCCGGCTTCCCCGGCGCGGTGGTGGCGCTCGGCGCGCTCGGCGTCGTCACGTCGCTGACGCTCGACCTCGTGCCCGCCTTCGAACTGCGCCAGTACGTCCGCGAGGGGCTGCCCGCGGACGCGCTCGGCGACTTCGACGAGATCATGGCGAGCGGCTACAGCGTCAGCCTCTTCACCGACTGGCGCGACACCCGCGTCTGGTTGAAGCGCGCCGACGAGCTGACCAGCCCCGACTGGTACGCCACCCGCCCGGCCGACGGCCCCCGCCACCCGCTGCCCGCCATGCCGGCCGACAACTGCACGATCCAGCTCGGCGTGCCCGGCCCGTGGCACGATCGGCTGCCGCACTTCCGCGCCGACCACCCGCCGAGCGGAGCCGGCGACGAACTGCAGTCGGAGCTGCTGCTGCCCAGGGAACACGCGGTCAAGGCGCTGCGCGAGCTGTTCGCGATCGGCGACCGCATCCGGCCCGTCCTGCACATCTCGGAGGTGCGCACGGTCGCCGCCGACGACCTGTGGCTCAGCCCGTTCAAGGGCCGTGACAGCGTGGGCATCCACTTCACCTGGGTGCGCGACGTCGCCGCGGTGCTGCCGGTGCTGAAGCTGGTGGAGGAGACGCTGGCCCCGTTCGAGCCGCGGCCCCACTGGGGCAAGTTGTTCACCGTGTGGCCGCCCTGCCCGGACAACTTCCGCTCGCTGGTGGGGCGGCTCGACCCGGAGGGCAAGTTCGCCAACGACTTCACCCGGATACTGCTGCGGGAGTAGGAAGCCACCGGGGCTTGCGCCCCCTGATGTAGCGCATCACAGGTCCGGGGGACGATGCGCCGGGCACGGGTGTCCACGATCGTTGGACCATGAACCATCTCCCGTTCCGCTTCGGCGCGGTCGCCGGACAAGCGCCCGACGCCGCCTCGTGGACCGGTCTGGCCCGCCGGGCGGAGCGCCTGGGCTACGCCACGCTGCTGGTGCCCGACACGATCGCCACGCTCTCGCCCTTCACCGCCGCCGCCGTCGCCGCCACGGCCACGACGACCCTGCGCGTCGGCACGTATGTCGTGAGCGCTCCGTACCGGACGCCGGAGACCGTCGCGTGGGAGACCGCGACCCTGCACACGCTCACCGGCGGCCGGTTCGAGCTGGGTCTCGGGGCCGGCCGGCCGGACGCCGAGCAGGACGCGGCCGCGCTCGGCGTCAGGTTCGGCACGCCGGGCCAGCGCATCGAGCGGATCTCCAGGACCATCGACTCGGTCAAGAACGTGCGGGTCCTGGTGGCCGCGGCCGGGACGAAGCTGCTCAGGCTGGCCGCCAGGAAGGCCGACACGGTCGCGATCGGCGTGCCGCCGCACCACCCGGAGGAGCGGGTGGCGGCGAAGCTGGACGAGCTGTACGAGCTGGCCGGCGACCGCTACGACGAGCTGGAGCTCAGCATGAACCTCGCGGTCGCCGGCGGCGAGCCGCCCGGCCGGCTGCTCGGCCGTTTCGGCCGCACCGGCAGCGGGATCCTCACCGGCACGGTCGACGAGATGGCCGACGTCCTGCGGCGCCGCCGCGACCGGCTCGGGATCTCGTACGTGACGGTGAACGCCCAGTGCATGGACGCCTTCGCGCCCGTGGTCGAAAGGCTCGCCGGTACCTGACGGGACCTGGCAGGTATGTCCGGCACGATGAGCCCATGAACGCCAAGGGAACCTTCGACACCGCCGGCTGGGACGCCAAGCCGCCCTTCGACGAGCGCGACGGCGTCTCGCTCGGACTCGTGACCCTGACCAAGACCTTCCACGGAGACCTGACCGGCACCAGCGTGGTCACCATGATGGTGGCCACCACCCCCGTGGAGGACTCGCGTTCGTACGTGGCGCTGGAACGCATCGAGGGCACCCTGCACGGGCGCTCGGGCACTTTCGTCGTCCAGCACGACGCCGTCAGCGACGCGGGCGAGCAGTCCCTGCGCATCACGGTCGTGCCTGATTCGGCGACGGGCGAGCTGCGCGGCCTCAGGGGTGAACTGGGCATTGTCATCGCCCCCGACGGCGGCCACTCCTACACCTTCGACTACCGGCTCTGATCCGCCCGGCGCATCCTGGTTGCCGTCAGGAAGCGGCTCGCCCGGGGCCGTCCGGACGGGGGAAGAGGGAGGACCGCGCGAGCTGGACTCCTGATCGCCCGGTTCACCGGAGGCGGAGGCGGCGGGGCGGGTGTGGATGTCGGGGGCGTCACCGCGGGCGAGATCGCCGGGCGAGAGGCGCGCAGGTGGGAGCCTGTGGTACAGGGGTTGGGTGCTCGCCGACTTGGACGCGCGGGAGTTCCCGCGCCCCGGCGAGGTGCGGGTGATCGGCCGAGCCTGTTCATAGGTCGCAGGCCCCGGGCTTCAGCTCTGACCAGTATTAACATGATCATGGTGTATCATGTTAAACGTGTCCCAGATGGTGAAGCGGGCCTACAGATACCGCTTCTACCCGACCCCCGAACAGGCCGATCTGCTGGCCCGCACGTTCGGGTGCATCCGGCTGGTCTGGAATAAGGCGCTTGCCGAACGCACCCGTCGCTACAAGGATCACGGAGCCTCCACAACGTACGTGGAGGCTGCAAAGTGGCTCACCGTGTGGAAACAGGACCCAGACCTGGAGTTCCTGCGTGAGGTGTCGAATGTTCCGTTGCAGCAGGCGCTGCGCCAGCAGCAGGTGGCGTTCAACAACTTCTTCGCTCAACGCGCCCGATATCCTAGGTTCAAGTCCAAGCACAAGTCGCGGGCGTCGGCGACGTACCAGAACAATGCATTCTCCTTCCGGGACGGCTGGCTCAAGCTGGCGAAGATGGACGCCCCGCTGAACATCGCGTGGTCGCGTCCCCTTCCCGAGGGCGCGCAGCCGTCCACGGTCACGGTGTCGAAGGACGCGGCTGGGCGCTGGTTCGTGTCCCTCCTGGTGGAGGAGAGGATCAGCCCGCTACCTTCGGTCGAGGCGAACGTGGGGATCGACGCGGGGATCACAGCACTGGCTACGCTCTCCACCGGAGAGAAGATCGCTAACCCGCGCCACGAGCGACGGGACCGGCGACGGCTGGCCAAGGCACAGCGCGCGCTCGCCCACAAAGCGAAGGGCTCGAACAACCGGGCGAAAGCCAAGGCGAAGGTGGCCCGCCTTCACGCACGGATCGCCGACCGCAGAATCGACTTCCTGCACAAGGTCACCACCCGATTGGTGCGCGAGAACCAAACGCTCGCAATCGAGGATCTGACCGTCCGCAACATGCTCCGCAACCACTGTCTCGCCCGGGCCATCTCGGACGCGGCGTGGCACCAGATGCGATGCATGCTGGAGTATAAGGCCGCCTGGTACGGGCGCATGCTGGTGACAGTGGACCGCTGGTTCCCCTCCAGCAAGCTGTGTTCGGCACGTGGCTGCGGCCACATCGTCCCATCGATGTCGCTGAACGTTCGGACGTGGACGTGCCCCTCCTGCGGGGCCGTGCACGACCGCGACGTCAACGCCGCGATCAACATTCTGGCCGCCGGGCTGGCGGACAGGTGAAACGCCTGCGGAGGGCTGGTAAGACCCGCTCCGGAGTCTTCCGGGGAGGCGCGGCCCGATGAAACAGGAACCCCGGCCCGGCGACGGGCTGGAATCCCCCGGCCTCGGCCGCGGGGAGGTAGTCAAGATCCACTGGAGTGAGGCGGGGCAGGAACGATCGGCGCCGTGGCGCACGGCGCTGGGCGCGCCGCCGCCGGCGCGCGTGGTGGTCGCCGACGACCGCATGAAGGCCGACACCGCCTACCGGCTGGCCTGCGAGGGCACCGCGCTGCTGTGGCAGGGCGACTTCCAGAACGCCCGGCAGCTCCTGCGCGCCATGGGCCGCCGCTGCAAGCCGGCCGCGCCCGGCAGCGGCTTCCACGGCTACCGCCAGGCGCAGTCCCAGCGCGCCCGCACGCTCGGCATGTTGCTCATCCCGTACGCCGCCGGCCACGTGGTGCCGCTGCGCCGGGCGCCCGACGTGCGGGAGGCGTGCACCGAGGCGTACGGCGCAGACGCCCTTCCCGCGGTCGGCCAGCTGCGCGAGCTGCTCGGCGTGATCGGCGCCCACGAATGGCGCAAGAAGGGCGTGTACGTCCCGGCGCTCGGCGCGCGCATCCACCCCCATCACGGCGTCTTCTCCCCGATCAGGGGCGAATATGTCGATCTCGTTGCCGAGGCGCCGCTGCCCGGCGACCGGCTGGCGTTCGACGTCGGCACGGGCACGGGCGTGCTGGCGGCCGTGCTGGCCAGGCGCGGCGTCCGCCACGTCGTCGCCACCGACCTCGACGAGCGGGCCGTCGCGTGCGCCGCCGCCAACATCGCCCGGCTGGGCCTGGCCGAACAGGTGGAGATCGTGCGCACCGACATGTTCCCGCCCGGACGCGCCTCGCTCGTCGTCTGCAACCCGCCGTGGTTGCCCGCCAAGCCGGTCTCCCCGCTCGACCAGGCCGTCTACGACCCCGGCGGGCGGATGGTGCGCGGGTTCCTCGACGGCCTGGCCGGGCATCTGGAGCCGGCGGGCGAGGGCTGGCTCATCCTGTCCGACCTCGCCGAGCACCTGGGCCTGCGCACGCGCGCCGCCCTGCTGGCCTGGTTCGAGGAGGCGGGGCTGCGCGTGGTGGACCGCATGGACATCGCCCCACGGCACGACCGGCCGAAGGACGAGAACGACCCGCTGCACGCGGCCCGCGCCGCCGAGACGACCTCCCTGTGGCGGCTGACCCCGCTGACCTGAAGGAGGCGGCGGGAGCGGGCCGGCATGTTAGCCAGGGCCGCTCAGCGGCAGGAGATATCCATGCATATTTCGGGGGTACAGATCGTTTTCCCTGATCACCGCTACGAGCAGGCGGAGATCACCGAGGCGTTCTCCCGGCTGACCGAGTGCGATGAGGAACTGTTGCGGCGCTTCCACACCGCGACCGGTGTGGAGGGCCGCAATCTCGCGCTCGCGCTGGCCGACTATCCCAAGCTCGACTCCTTCTCCCGCGCGAACGACGCGTACGTCGAGGCCGCCCTCGATCTCGGCGAGCAGGCGATGCGGGCCGCGCTCAAGAAGGCCGACCTGCGCCCTGAGAAGATCGACCACCTGCTGTTCTGCTCGACCACCGGCCTGGCCACCCCTTCGCTCGACGCGAAGCTGGCCCAGCGGGTGGGCCTGCGGCCGGACGTCAAGCGGACGCCGGTGTTCGGGCTCGGCTGCGCGGCGGGCGCGTCCGGCCTGTCCCGCCTGTACGACTACCTGCGCGGCTGGCCCGACCACGTCGCGATGCTGGTGTGCGTGGAGTTGTGCTCGCTGACGATCCAGCGCGACGACACCTCGATCGCGAACCTGGTCGCGAGCGGCCTCTTCGGTGACGGAGCGGCGGCCGTCGTGGCGAGGGGGCGCGGGCAGGGCCCCGAGGTGGTCGCCACCCGCAGCAGGCTCTATCCCGGCACCGAGCACCTCATGGGCTGGACCGTCGGCGACCACGGCTTCCGGATCATGCTGGACCCCGAGCTGGCCGGGTTCGTCGAGCAGGTGCTGGCCGCCGACATCAAGGCCTTCCTCGCCGACTACGGCCTGACCCCCGAGCAGGTCGCCACCTGGGTCTGCCACCCGGGCGGTCCGAGGGTCATCGACAAGATCGTGGAAACCCTCGGCCTGCCGCCCAGGGCGCTCGACGTGACGTGGCGGTCGCTGCGCGAGCACGGCAACCTGTCGTCGGTGTCGGTGCTCCACGTCCTCCAGGAGACTCGCGGCCGGCCCGGCACGCCTGCCGTGCTCATGGCGCTGGGCCCGGGGTTCTCCGCCGAACTGCTCCTGCTGCACTGGTGATGCGCGTGGAGGGCGCGGCGGCGCTGGCAAACTGTACGTCATGAACGAGACGCTGACGATGCTGCGTGGCGCGGCCGACCGCATGTCGAAACTGGTCACCGAGATCGGCGAGGACGAGTTCGCGCTGCCCACCCCCTGCGCCGACTACGACGTGAAAGCGCTGATCAACCACCTGGAGTGGGGCGCCAGCCTGTTCGAGTCGCTGGCCCAGGACGGCGAGTTCCTGCCGCAGAAGGAATACACCGGTGACTTCCCCGACCGGGTCGAGCGGATGCTGGCCGTCTGGGCGCGGCCGGAGTCGTGGGAGGGCGTCAGCCAGGGCATGGGCCTGCCGAAGAGCGTGCTGGCCCATATGGCGCTGACCGACCTGGTGGCCCACGGGTGGGATCTCGCCCGCGCGACGGGGAGGATTTACGAGGTGGAGGAGGAGACCGCGGCCGCGCTGCTGGCATTCGCCCAGCAGATGGCGCCGACGGGCCGCGAGCGCGGTGCGTTCGGTGAGGAGGTGCCGGTGCCGGAGAGCGCGCCCGCCCTCGACCGTTTCCTCGGGGTCATCGGGCGGGATCCGGCCTGGAAACCGTGATCTGTTCCAGCCCTTCGGGCTCCTTGCCGGGATAGAGGCCGGTGAGCAGGGTGCTGACGGTGTAGAGGTGCCAGGCCTGGGCCGGTTTCCTGACCACGGGGTCGGCGAAGAGCGCGCGCACCTCGTCCGGGTTCACGACGGGGGTCAGGGCGTCCAGGTTGCCGAGCACCTGCGTGCGCAGGATGTCCGTCAGCGCGGGTCCGGGGCTGGTGCGCCAGCTCCACCCGCCGCCGGTCTTCGCGGTGGGCATGTGCCCGGCGGGCAGGCGGGACCAGGGCCACCGCTTGGTCATCTCCTCCGCGAACCGCCACGGTTTCCCTTCGATCGGCACATCGCGCAGCTGAGGGGCGAAGCGCAGGATGAGGTCATAGATCACTTCTTCCGACAGGCGCCAGCCCTGGTCCAGGCTCAGCGCCGCGCGCACCACCCGGTTGTCCAGGAACGGCCGCACCGGGTCGCCGCGCCGCAGCGACCCCGCGCGGGCGCTGGCCTGCCAGCGGCCCACTTTGTACCAGATGTAGAGGTGGTCGAGGGCCTCCAGCCGGTCGGGCCGGGCCAGCCACGGCCTGGCCAGCTCGCGTGCGTGCTCGTTGGCCTCCGCCGTGAACATCTTCTCGTCCTTGGCGAAGGTGGTGGTGATGCGCCGCTGCAGCGCCTTGTCGCCGAGGTCGGTCTGGAGCAGGTTCAGGCTGCCCGCGCGCAGCGTCTCACCGCTCTGCCCTGACATGGTGGGCTTGCCGGAATACGGTAGGTAGCTGACGATCGACTCGTACGCCGACGTCATGCCCTCGCACGTGCGCAGCGTCTCCCAGGCCCGCCTCAGCGGGTGCTCCACCAGTACGGCGTCCTTCTGGGCGGTCTGCTGGGGAGCGATGACGGTGTGCTCGACCTTCAGCCGGGCCGCGATCCGCCGCGCGATGATCACGTCGGGGTGGGTGTCGAGCCCGTTCGTCGTCACCCGGAACGGCACCCGCGCCGCGTGCAGCAGCGCCGCCAGGATGCGGGTGTCGCGCCCGCCGGTCAGCGCCAGGTTGACCGGCTCGCTCAGGTCGCGCAGCGGCGCGACGGTGGCCAGCAGCGCCTCCGCCAGCTCGCCGATCGCCGCCCGCTTGGCCCGCGCCGACGCGGGCGCCGGCGCCGCCTCCGGCAGCGGGGTCTCGGCGATGGCGCGCCGCCCGTCCCGGACGTCGAGCCGCGCGTTCGGCCGCAGCGCCGTCACCCCCTTGTACGGCGTCTCGTCCGACAGGAAGAACCCCTGCCTGATCATGGTCTGCAGGGCGAGCACGTCGTGTTCGATCCGGTCGACCGGCTGGGCCGCCAGGTGCACGAGCAGGGCGCGGCTGCCGACGACGTGCAGGTCGGGCGTCTCGGCGTAGAAGACGGGGCACACCCGGTTGACGGCGGTGCTCGCGGTCAGCTCGCCGTCGCGGGCGATCCACGCGGAGAAGCAGCCGCCCACTCCGTCGCCGGGCAGCCTGGTCACGTCGGCCGGATCGGCCAGGTGGCCGTTCAGCCCGATGACCCGGCCGTCGTGCTCGGAGATCAGCGGCGGTTGCCGCGTGTCGTCGGGTTCGTTCGTCCACGCGAGCAGCGACACGCCTCTGCCGTGCCATTCCCGTGCGCGGATGACGTCGGCGGGCACCGGAAAGGCCGTTTCGATGACGGTCCGTACCCTGCTCAGGACGTCAGCGGGAATGTCATGTCGCTTCGCGGCCAAGGCCAGATACACGCGCACGGCGTCATGCCTACCTCAAATGCACCGTTTGTCACAACTGATCACGCGACGGTCGCGGTTTGCGCTCGCTTACGTCACCGGCCCGGCCACTGCTGGATCGATTCCGTCGTACGGGGCGGAGGTGGAAGTGATGAAGTTTCGTCCCTTGGTGGCCGGCGTAGGGCTGGTGACCGTACTGACGCTCGCCGCCTGTGGTGGCCCAGGAGGATCGGCGGACGAGGAACGGGCGGCGCAACCGGCGGGCAGTGCCGACCGGCGGCCGGCCCCAGCGGCGACACAGACGGCGAACGCCGAGGAGGACGGCGACAAGGACACCACCACGGCCCAGATCTCCACGTTCGCCCTGGACGTGGACACCGCGTCGTACGGCTACGCCCGCCGTACCCTCCAGGAGGGCCGCTGGCCCGCGCCCGCCGAGATCCGTCCCGAGGAGTGGGTCAACGCGTTCAGGCAGGACTACGCGCAGCCGTCAGGCGACGGCTTCACCGTGCACGTGGACGGCGCGAAGCTGCCGTCCCGCGACGAGGCGGTCATGCGCGTGGGCCTGCAGACGCGCGGCACCGACGCCGCCCAGCGGCGGCCCGCCAACCTCACGTTCGTCGTCGACGTGTCCGGCTCGATGGCCGAACCGGGCAGGCTCGACCTCGTCAAGTCGGCCCTGAACAAGCTGCTCGACCAGCTCGCGCCCGGCGACCAGGTGTCGATCGTGGCGTTCAGCGACGAGGCCACCGTGCTGGCCTCGATGACCCCGCTGACCGCCAGGGAGGAGCTGCGCGGCGCCGTGGACGAGCTGGCCGTCGACGGCGGCACCAACCTGGAGAGCGGCCTGGTCGCCGGCTACGAGGAGGCGTCCAAGGCGTTCAGGACCGCCGCCACGAACCGGGTCATTCTGCTCTCCGACGGCCTGGCCAACCAGGGCAGCACCGAGTGGCAGGCCATCCTCGACCGGGTCGAGGAACACGCGGGCAAGCAGGTCACGCTGCTCACCGTCGGCGTCGGCAGGGACTACGGGGACGAGCTCATGGAGCAGCTAGCCGACAACGGCGACGGCATGGCCGTCTACGTCAGCTCCCAGGAGGAGGCCGACAAGATCTTCACCACGCAGCTGCCCGCCACCATCGAGCTGCGGGCGCGCGACGCCAAGGCGCAGGTCGTGTTCAACCCGTCCGTGGTGGAGAGCTACCGGCTCGTCGGGTACGAGAACCGCGCGCTGGACGCCGACGAGTTCCGCGACGACACCCGCGACGGCGGCGAGATCGGACCGGGCCACTCCGTCACCGCGCTGTACGCGCTGCGGCTCAAGCCCGGCGCCAAGGGCCAGCTCGCCCAGGCAACCGTGCGCTGGCAGGACCCCGACACCAGGGCCGCGTCCGAGGAGAGCGCGTCGTTGCGGGCGAACGATCTGGCCGGGTCCGTGTGGGACGAGGCGCCGGTCCGGCTCCAGGTGGACGTGGTCGTCGCCGCGTTCGCCGGCTACCTGCGGGACAAGAAGGCGTTCGGCCTGGACCTGGCGACGCTCGGGGAGCACGCCTCCCGGCTGGCCACCGACTCCGAGGACCCGATGGTGGCGGAGCTCGCCACGCTCATCGAGAAGGCCAGGTCGGTCGGCTGACCACCCGGGGCCGGTTCGGCGTCACGGGCGCGCGCCGGGCCGGCCCCGGTTCCGCCGGATGTATGCGTGCCTGGGCGGTCGGGAAGTCGGCTACACTCGTACACACGACAAGGGGCTATGGCGCAGTTGGTAGCGCGCCTCCATGGCATGGAGGAGGTCTGGGGTTCGAATCCCCATAGCTCCACCCACATCGTCTCAGACGTCCCCGTCGGCGCAACGGTCGGCGTTGATCGTATTCGGCCCGAACTTCTGTCTGATGTCCTCGTTGGTCATATGAGGGCTGTCGGGCGCCAGTCTCAGATATTCGTCGATGAGCTGGCCTCGTAGGTCGGCGAGCCAGTCGTTGCTCCTGACATAGGCGTCGATGGCGCTCACCAGGCGCCGGCACGCTTCCTCATGATCTTTGTGCAGCGCTATCGAGATGTGCTGCTGCCTTCCGAACGACAGGTCGGGCACCCGGAAAAGGGACTTTTTCGTTTTCTCGCTGACGTTCTCACTCTGAGTGGTGAATCCCATGAGGATGATCCGGTCGGTGCTGTAGGCGAAGGCATTCCCTTGCTTGACCATCTCGACGCACTCTTCCGGGCTCGTGAGGGAGATGAGATCCACGTCGACGGATCGCAGTTCCACCTTCATCGTTTCGTCGGCCGTGGTCTCCTCCACCGTGCAGATGGTCTTGCCGGCGAGATCCTCGACCTTGTTGACCGGCTCTGCGTCGGCAAGGGTCAGCAGCGCGAGGTCGGTCCGCAGATAGGAGCGGGCAAGCCGGAACCTGGCCGCCCTGAGGTCGTTGTCGGAGATCATCCCCATCACCATGTGGACTTTCCTGTCGCTCAGCGCGGTCTCCCAGTTGCTCGTCCATACACGAGTGGGTGCCGACTCCTGGACGCCCGCGTGCTTCAGTATCTTGCTCCGGGCCTGTGCCTCGAAGCCCACCGGAAGGTGGCTGTCCACCGGAGACAGACCTGGGTACAGTTTGACGCCCACCGAGACGATGTCGGCGTCCAGAGGCGGGGGAGGCGCCGCAGCCCCGCAGGCGGTCACGAGGAGAAGCGCCGCCGCGAGATTGCCGACACTCCATGAAGGTTTACCGGGCTTCATCTGGACCTCACCGATGGAGTGTGACGTTTTTCGTGGTGATGGATATCGAGCAGTTCTGTGTGGAGATCAGCTCCATGGACACGGTGACCCGGCTCGTGTTCTCGTCCATCTCGAACTCGGCGACATCTCCATTGCCGAAGTCCTCCTTCTTCTCGTTCGGCTGACGGCCGTCCATCAGGACATCGACCCGGTTGTGCGGGCAGGACCCCAACTCCGTCGCGGGGTCGGTGTACGACACGGGGATACGCAGCCGGGTGTATCCGGGTTCGAAACGAACCTCCGCCACGGCCGTGCGACCGACGTCAACGGGGTCAAGGGACCAGCTCACGGCCACGGCGTGGCCCTGCGCGCCGGCGATGGCCTGGACGATCCCGTGGGCCGTCAGGCCGGCCAGGGCCGGAGTGACCACAGTGAAGATCACGATGGCCAGGGTCGCGGGAGGCGGATCCAGCAACGGTTTACGAATAATGACGAGCACAGCGGCGGCCAGTGCGGCGTATCCGACGAACAGAGCGGCGAGGTCCAGATCCAGCCAGCCTGGGCCGGCCGCTATGCCGAGGAGAACCGCAAGGAGATTAACCACTCCGACGATGAAGGCATCTTTTCGCTTTACGCCACTCTTGGCGGGTGGGTAAGCGTCCATGCTGAGATGCTAGGTCCCGATCTCTCCTGCTGCGCGGGACGTCCGGGAATTCCGTGATGCAGAAAAGAGCGGCATTATGTGCAGTTCCGGTGCACACGCATTGTCCGAGTGGTGAACGGCCCCGGGTGTCACCGGTGGTCGTTCACCGCCGGCTCATGACCGTCCGAAAGCCCTCGCACGCCGGCCGCGGAACCGGCCGCGGGCAGGCCCCGCTCCCGCCAGGGCAGGGCGTATACCAGCGCGGCGATGACGACGAGCGACGAGAACACCCACACCCGCTGGGCCGTTCCCCATTCCATGCCCGTCAGGAAGTAGATCAGGTGCAGGTAGCCGACCACCACCCACAGGCTCGTGAGCGTGATGGCGGACCAGGCCCCGCGCGGCGGGCGGGCGAGGAGATAGGGCAGCGGCCAGAGCAGATACTGGGCGCCCAGGCGGTAGGTCACGATGAGGAAGACCAGGAGCAGGGCGAGGGTCAGCACCTCAGGCTCGGCCCGCCGCCACCACCAGAGCGCGGCCAGGAGCGCGGCGGCCAGGATGACCAGGCCGACCCGGCCGAAGGCGGGCGAGACGATCTGCTCGCCGCCGGTCGCCACGGCCGTCCAGCCCCAGTCGCCGACCACCGGGCGGGTCGACATGATGGCGCGCACCAGGGCGGGCAGCTCGGTGACCGCGGTGTCGAGGAAGACCGCACTGCTGGCCAGCATGGCGAGGGGCGCCACCGCGGTCCAGACGAGCACCGTGACCCGCCGGCGCAGGCCGGGCAGCGCCAGCACGACACCCGGCACGAGCAGCAGCGACCAGTGGGTGCACGACACCGACAGGCCGATGAGCAGCCCCGCGAGCTGGACGCGACCCTTGCGGGCGGCCAGGAGCGCGGCCACGCCGAACAGCAGCGTGATCGGCGGGAACTGCCCGTGCAGCCCGCTCACCAGGACGCCGACGGGCAGGCACGCGTACTGGAAGCCGCGCAGCGCACCGCGCTCGACCGCGAGCCTGCTGATGAGGGGGATCAGCGCGAGGTCGGCGACGATCGGGACGATCCGGCCGGCGACGGCCCACGACAGCCCCAGCGTCTCTCCCAGCTCCTGCTGCCCGGCCAGCACGTAGGCGAGCAGCGGCAGGAAATGCCAGCCCCCCTCACGCAGGTGCATCGTCGGGTTGAGCCCGTCGAGCACCGCGTTGGCGGCGTCGCGGAAGTCGTGCTCGAAGTCGTAGGGCTGGACGGCCATTTGGGGGGCCAGCAGCATGGAGAGCACCCGCAGCACCGCTCCGGCGCAGAGCGCCATCCACAACGGCGGAGCCCAGCCCTTGCGCTGGGCGAGCACCGCCAGAGCGAAACCGACGGCCAACGGCGGCCCCAACATCACTTCGGGGGTCACCGGCACTCCATGGGGTGGCTCCGATCTCGGCTGTCACGATCAGGACGAAGAAAACCGTAGCCTACGTCAAGTGCGCGACGGCTCCGTGTGACGCGTCTGAACACCCCGAACGTGGGCAGTCGAATTGAGCGAATCTACAGGTTGCGCCGGTAGGGTCTCCAGAACGTCAAGCGAAAGGAGCGGCGAATGTCGGAGTTCGCCGGAGCTCGTGTGCTGGTCACGGGAGGGTCAGGTTTCATCGGCAGACGCCTGGTCGCGGCTCTGCTCGCAGAAGGTGCCGAGGTCGTGGTGGCCGATCTGAACGCCCATCCCGACCCCGCGGTGCGCTCTGTGGTGGGAGATCTGCGCGACCCAGCGGTCCGCGGTGAGGCCGTGTCCGCGGGGCTCGACGGCGTCGTGCACCTCGCGGCGGTCACGTCGGTGTTGCGCTCGGTCGAGGACCCCGCCGGAACCTATGAGGTGAACGTCGCGGCGACCGCGGGGCTGCTCGAACTCGCCCGCGAGCGGGAGGTGCCCAGATTCACGTTCGCGTCCACCAACGCCGTGACGGGCGACGTGGGCAGCGCGCCCATCACCGAATGGCAGGCGCTGCGCCCGCTCACCCCCTACGGCGCGACCAAGGCCGCGGGCGAGATGCTGCTGAGCGCCTACTCCGGCGTCTATGGCATGCAGACCTGCGCGCTGCGTTTCGCCAACGTCTACGGCCAGGGGATGCGTCACAAGGACAGCTTCGTGCCCCGGCTGATGCGCGCCGCCGCCGAGAACACCGGCGTCCAGGTGTACGGCGACGGCACCCAGTTGCGCGACTACGTCCACGTGGACGACATCGTCCAGGCCGTCCAGGTGGCCTGGCGCACGGGCCACAACGGCCCTCTGGTGGTCGGCTCGGGGCGCTCGGTGAGCGTGAACGAGCTGATCGAGGCGGCCCGCGAGGTCACCGGGGCGCCGATCCCGGTCGAGCACGTCGCCGCCAAGCAAGGAGAGATGCCGGCGGTCGTGCTCGACACGTCGCTGGCCAAGACACTCGGGTACGAACCGCGGCACGATCTGACCACCGGCCTGCCGACCGTGTGGCCGGACTTCGTGCCGGGTGGTGTGGAGGGCCTGGCATGACCGCCGATCACATGGCGAAGACCGACGCGAGGATCGACGCCGCCGCGATGGCGGAGTTCACCGCCGAGCACGGCGGCGATCTTCCCCCCATCGCGATCGTCATCGCCGCCTACAACGAGGAACGCGGCATCGGCGACGTGGTCAGCGCGATCCCGGCCGTCATCGCCGGGCACGAGACGGCGACCGTCGTGGTCGTCGACGGCGCATCCGACGACACGGCGGCCGTGGCCCGCAAGGCCGGCGCGCTGGTCTGTGACGTCCCCGTCAACCGCGGGCAGGGCGCGGCCCTTCGGCTCGGCTACCGCATCGCCAGGGCGGGCGGCGCCCGCTACATCGTGACCACCGACGCCGACGGGCAGTACGACCCGGGCGACATCGAGCGCATCCTCTCTCCCGTGCTGAGGGGAGAGGCCGACTTCGTCACCGGCTCTCGGGTGCTGGGGCGCCAGGAGACCTACGACCGCGTGCGCCGCCTGGGCGTGCACGTCTTCGCCCGGATGATCAGCCTGCTGACCGGGCAGCGCATCACCGACACCTCCTTCGGCATGCGCGCGATGCGTGCCGAGGTCACCGGGGCCGTCACGCTGAAGCAGCCTCAGTATCAGTCGTCCGAGCTGCTCATCGGCGTCATCTCGCGGGGCTACAAGGTGCTGGAGGTGCCGGCGACGATGCGGTTGCGGGTCGCCGGCACGACCAAGAAGGGCGGCAACCTGGTCTACGGCTACCGCTATTTGCGCGTGGTGCTGGGCACCTGGCTCCGGGAGCGCCGCGGCACCGCACCGTCGGGGTCATCGGCGCCGTCCGCGTCCGCCTCGCCTTCTTCGTCCGCCTCGCCTTCTTCGTCCGCCTCGCCGGCGGAGGCCGCCCGGGGCTCGGCGAAGACGAAGTAGTGGAAGAAGCAGAACTTCGCCAGGAACAGGACGCCGTAAACCCCTAGGAAGACCGCGCCCACGAACAGCACGCGCGCTCCGTCGGTGGCGAACAGCCGGGGCCCCACATCGTGGGCGACCCCGGTCGCCCACGTGGTGAGCAGCAGCCCCGTCACCGACGTCAGCCAGAACGGCAGCAGCTCGCGCAGCACCCGGGGGCGTCCCCTGCGCCGCCACGCCCACCGGCGGGCGAGCACGTAGTTGGTCACCGCGCCCAGGGCCCAGGCGGCCACCGCGGCCGCCTGGGCTCCCAGCAGCTCCTGACCGTAGGCCACCAGCAGCGTCACCTCGCTCACCACGGCCGCGACCACGGAGCCGAGCGTGTAGCGCGTGAAGATGCGTGGCAGCGCGCCACGGAGGAAGCGGCGGAGGTCAATCACGGCCGGTGCGCTCCCCGTCGTGCGGCACACGGAGCACGCCGAGCACCGACTGGCCGAAGGGGATCGGCAGCACCCGGTCGAGCACCCGGGTGACCGGCACGATGACCTTGTCGTACAGGCCGACGGCGCCCGCCTTCGGCGAGCCCGCCTTGCCCATGCGCACCGCGGCCCACCAGGCGAGCCCGCCCAGCAGGTTGACCGGCCTGGCCAGCGTCACGCCCAGCCCGGCGCGGCCGGCGGCGTCGCGCAGGGTGGCGGGCGTGTAGCGGCGGAAGTGGCCGACCTTGCGGTCGAACTCGCCGTACAGGCTCATGTAGGCGGGCACCCAGAGCACGATCGTGCCGCCCGGTGTGACCGAACCGGCCAGCTGCCTGAGGATCTCGGCGTCGTCCTCGAAGTGTTCGAGCACGTTGATGGCGATCACCGTCTCGACCGGGCGCTCCAGCTGCGCGCCGGAGGAGAGGTCGAACTGCATGGCCTCGACCTCGGCGGAGCTCGCGAAACGCTCTTTCAGCAGCGCCACCGCGTCGGGGTCGACGTCGGTGACGACCAGCCGGTCGAGGCCGGTGAACTGCGCGGCGAACTCGCCCAGCCCGGCGCCGACCTCCAGCACGCTGCGCCCGCAATGGGGGGCGATCAGGTCGTACTGGTAGCGGCGGTAACGGGGCTTGTCGGGGCCGCCGTCCTCGCGCTCCGCCGTACGGCCGGTGGCGCGGGCGAAGGCTCCCTCGTCAGCGCTCACTGGTCCGCTCCGCCCCCGGGCTGCGCCAGTTGACGACCGGCAGGAGCGCTTCCTCGCGGACCCGGTCGACATGGCGCTTGGCCACGTCGAACAGCGACGTGATGAGCGTGTCGGACAGCAGGTGCGGAACCAGGCCGAGCTCCACCAGGCCCGTGTGGGTCACCTTGTAGTAGTGCTCCTCCTTCTCGACGCGGGGGTTGTCGAGGTTGTCGATGGTCACCTCGCCGGGGAAGGACTCGGAGACCGTGGCGGCGATGTCTCTGACCGACATGCTCTCGGTCATCTGGTTGAACACCCGGAACTCGCCGCGATCGGCCGGGTTCTCGCAGGCGAGCTGGATGCAGCGGACCGTGTCGCGGATGTCGATGATGCCGCGGGTCTGGGTGCCGGAGCCGTAGACCGTCAGGGGGTGGCCGAGCACCGCCTGGATGACGAACCGGTTGAGCACGGTGCCGAAGACGGCGTCGTAGTCGAACCGGGTGGCCAGCCGGTCGTCGAGCGTGGTCTCGGGCGTCTCCTGGCCGTAGACCACGCCCTGGTTGAGGTCGGTGGCGCGCAGCCCCCAGATGCGGCAGGCGAACTCCATGTTGTGGCTGTCGTGCACCTTGGACAGGTGGTAGAACGAGCCGGGCCGCTTGGGGTAGAGGACACGGTCCTTGCGGCCCTTGTGCTCCAGGTCCAGCCAGCCCTCCTCGATGTCGATGTTGGGCGTGCCGTATTCGCCCATCGTGCCGAGCTTGACCAGGTGGATCTCCGGGTCGATCTCGGCGATCGCGTAGAGCAGGTTGAGCGTGCCGACGACGTTGTTGGTCTGCGTGTAGACCGCGTGCTTGCGGTCGATCATCGAGTAAGGGGCGGCCCGCTGCTCGGCGAAGTGGACCACGGCGTCGGGGCGGAAGTCGCGGATCATCGCGTACGTGAAGTCGGCGTCGGTGAGGTCGCCGATGAACATGTCGATGGTCTTGCCGGTCCGCTCCTGCCACGCCGTGACGCGGGTGTGCAGCGACTCGATCGGAACGAGGCTGTCCACGCCGAGCTCCAGGTCGTACTGACGACGTACGAAGTTGTCGGCGACCGCCACCTCGTGGCCGCATTGCGACAGATGGAGAGCCGTCGGCCATCCGAGGTATCCGTCGCCGCCGAGGACCAAGATCCGCATAAATCCATCCTGACTTGTTGTAGACGCATCCGCATCCTGCGGCCCTGCGTCGGTGTGTCGCCTACGGGGTGTCCGCAGCTTGCAGCTAACCAGCCTTAGTACACGCTAAACAGGTTCTCATTAATTGAGCATGACTTCTCAGGCTGACTTTGATGGTCCGACGATGTTACGTGTTCTGCGCACCGTACCGGGTTCTGGAGGGATGTTGTGCTGAAGGTGGGGAGTGTCCTCCTAGGCTTATCGAACACGAGTTCGTAGAATGGCTTCATGGATCTCACCCCGGAAGAACTTCCCGAGCTCTGGAGGCCGCCCATCGTGGAGCACTCCGCGACGATCCGCGCCGGTGAGAGGCGCTATCTGCTGGCCTGGGGTGACGACGCCAGGGGTGCGCGCTGGGGGTTCCTGCTGGAGCCCCCGCAGTCGCGCGGGCGGCGGGCCCGATGGGTGCACTGGGGCGAGATCCGCCCGGTCGCGGGAGAGGACTACAGCGCGGTCCCCGTCACGGATCCGCTGTTGTGAGACTCGTCTCTCCATGATTTCTGCGTGATCAGAAAATTTGCGCATTCCGCACATTTGTCTAAGCTGCTCTCATGAGCGGGTTGAGGGAGCGGAAAAAGCGTGCCACACGTGAGGCGCTGATGGCGGCCGCACTCCGGCTCGCGCTGGAGCGCGGGCTGGAGGGCGTTCGCGTCGACGACATCGCCGCCGAGGCCGGCGTCTCGCCCCGGACGTTCAACAACTACTTCGCCGGCAAGCACGAAGCGATCGCCGCCCGCCACACCGACCGGATCGAGCGGTCGGTGGCGCTGCTGCGCGCGCGGCCGCCCGAGGAGCCCCTGTGGGAGGCGCTGACGGAGGCCATGGTCGAGCCGTGGGAGCAGCACGCGGGCGACGCGCACTCGCCGCCGCCTCCAGAGTTGCTGGCGAGCATCCGGATGTTGTCCAGGGAGCCCGCGCTGCGGGCCGAGTCGCTGCGGGTGGCCTTCGCCGCCGACGGCGCCCTGGCCGCGGCCATCGCCGAGCGCACCGGAACCGACGGCTCCCGTGACCTCTACCCCCACCTCGTCGCCGGCGCCGCGACCGCGGCCGTCCAGGCGGCCGTCGGCCACTGGCTGCGCGCCGACCCGCCGATCCCGCTCGCGCCCCTGCTGCGCGACGCCCTCCGCGCGCTGGCGGCAGGGCTGCCCGACCCGTCCATCTGAGGAGCCCGTGACATGGCCGGTGACATCGCGTCCCCCTTCGACATCGTCATCGTCGGCGGTGGCCCCAACGGGCTGATGCTGGCCTGCGAGCTGAGCCTGGCCGGGGTCCGGCCGCTCGTCGTCGAACGCCTGCCGCACCGCGGCGACCAGCCCAAGGCCAACGGCATCGTCGGCCAGGTCGTGCGGCTGCTGCGCCGGCGGGGCCTCGCCGCCGAGGAGGCCCCGATGCGCGCGTTCGTGTTCGGCGCGCTGCCGCTGGACCTGTCGGGGCTCGACGACAACCCGCTCCACGGGATGGGGATCAAGCAGCCCGAACTTGAGGAACTGTTCGAGAAGCGGGCGCTCGAGCTGGGCGCCGAGATCCGGCGCGGGCACGAGCTGACCGGCTTCGACCAGGATGCGCAGGGCGTCAGGCTGCGCCTCGAAGGGCCCGCGGGCCCCTACGTCCTGCGCACCCGCCATCTGGTCGGCTGCGACGGCGCGCACAGCACGGTGCGCAAGCTCGCCGGCATCGGGTTCCCCGGGGTGGTCACGGCCGACGTCGTGAGCCGCGCCGCCCACGTCAGCGTTCCCGGGGCGGTGTTGCGGATGGAACGGGCCGAGGTGGAGGTGCCGGGCGTGGGCACGTTCGGGCTCTACGCCTGGCACCGCACCGAGCGCGGCGCGTACGCGATCATGCCGGCGGGCCCGGGGACGCTGATGATCAGCGCGATGGAGTGGGAGTCCGGCGCGCCCGGCGACGACGTGCCCATGACCGTCGAGGAGCTGCGCGCGAGCCTCGCCCGCGTGACGGGGGCCGACGTGCCGCTGGCCGGCCCCGCAGGCGCGGGCCCTCACCTGCTCAGGCGGCTGAACGGACGCAACACGCGGGTGGCCGAGCGTTACCGCGCGGGCAGGGTGTTCGTGGCGGGCGACGCCGCGCACGTCCACTCCGCCATGGGCGCGCCCGGGCTGAACCTGGGCCTGCAGGATTGCGTGAACCTCGCCTGGAAGCTCGCGGCAGAGGTGCGCGGATGGGCGCCGCCGCGGCTGCTCGACAGCTACGAGGCCGAGCGCCGCCCAGCCGCCGAGCGGGTCGTCCTGCACACGCAGGCCCAGCTCGCGCTGGCCGCTCCCGGCGTCGAGGTCACGGCGCTGCGCGCGGTGTTCGGCGAGTTGCTGGACGACGCGGCGGCCCGGCGCCGCATCGCCTCCCTGCTGGCCGGCTCCGACGTGGTCTATCCGATGCCCGCGCCGCCGCATCCGCTGCTCGGACGCTTCCTGCCCGATCTGCCCGCAGAGCCCGCCGCCCGCGCCAGGCCGGTCCTGCTCGACCCGGAGGGGCGGCTGCGGGTGCGTCACGGGCGGGTCGACGTGGTGGCCGCCGAGGGCCCCGACGCCGTGCTCGTACGTCCCGACGGGTACGTGGCCTGGGCCGGCACGCCCGGCGAGACGCTGGACGAGGCGCTAAGGACGTGGTTCGGCGAAAGCCTCGAGGTGGCGGTGTAGCGCGTCGCGCATCAGCTCGGGCGTCATCCGCTCGGGGTGGAGCACGCCCGCGAGGGTGAGCCCGTCGATCAGCGCGACCAGCCGCTCGGTCTCCACCGCGGCGTCCATGCCCGGCGGCCGGTGCCGGGCGATGCCGTCGACGATCCGCCAGATGAGGCGCTGGTGATCCTGCTCAGGTCGAGGAGCGCGGGCGTGCCCTACGCGCGGGAACAGCGCTGAGCGGCCCGGCTCACGCGCGGCCGACGCCGGCGAGGATGCCCGGCCTGACGTAGTCGTACGGGCCGTCGGGGGAGGCGTCGGGCGTCCAGTCGGCGACCGGGACGACGCCGGGGCCGATCAGGTCGAGACCGTCGAAATAGGCGGCGATCTGGTCGCGGTCGCGGCCGGCCAGGCCGCCGGAGGTGGTGCCGCGGTAGACCGACCGGCCCGCGTCGGTCACGTCGGCCGCGGCGTTGCCCGCGTACAGGTGCGAGAGCACCAGATGGTTGCCGGGCCGCAGCCGCTCCCTGACGCGGGCCACGATGCCGGCGGCCTCGTCGTCGTCGGGCACGAAGTGCAGCACCGCGACGAGCAGGACCGCGTACGGCTCGGACATGTCGATGCGCCCGGTGACGCGCGGGTCGTCCAGGATGGCGTCGGGGTCCCTGAGATCACCCTCCACCGCGTCGACGTAGGGGTCCCTGGCCAGCAGAGCGCGGGCGTGGGACAACACGATCGGGTCGTTGTCGACGTAGACGACGCGGGAGCCGGGGGCGTGCCGGTGGGCCACCTGGTGCACGTTGTCCTGGGTGGGGAGCCCGGCGCCGATGTCGACGAACTGGCGCACGCCGGCCTCGGCGATCACGCGTACGGCCTGTCGCAGGAAGGCTCGGTTGGCCAGCGCGATCTGCCGGGTGTCGTTGCCCATCCGGCGGCCTATCTCGATCATCTTCTCGGCCGCCTCGCGATCGGCGGGGAAGTTGTCGCGGCCGCCGAGATAGTAGTCGTACATGCGGGCGACGCTGGGGACGTGAGGGTTGATCTCTGACGATAAGCGGTCAACCTCGGCCATGTCGCGACCCTTCGGGACATTGATCTTTTGCGCCGATTCTAGGCGGGGAACGTGCCGGGATCCCGGGCCCTGCGGCGAGCGGCCGATCAGATGCGCCGGAAGGTACGCCGGTAGGCCAGCGGCGCCACGCCCACGGCCGCGCGCAGGTGCTGGCGCAGCGAGACCGCCGTGCCGAAGCCGGCCCGCCTGGCCACCTCCTCCACCCCCAGCTCCGTCGTCTCCAGCAGGTGCCTGGCGTGCTGCACGCGCTGCCGGTTGAGCCACTTGGCCGGGCTCACGCCGCTCTCCTCGCGGAAGCGCCGGGTGAAGGTGCGCACGCTCATCCTCGCGTGCGCGGCCAGCGCGTTGAGATCGAGCGGGGCGTCGAGGTTGGCCAGCATCCAGGCGCGGGTGGCCGCCGTGCCGTCGCCGTCGCCGTCCGGGAGCGGCCGGTCGATGTACTGAGCCTGGCCGCCCTCCCGCCAGGGCGGCATGACGCAGCGGCGGGCGGCGCGGTTGGCCACCTCGCTGCCGTGGTCGCGCCTGATCACGTGCAGGCACAGGTCCATGCCCGCCGCCACCCCGGCCGAGGTCAGCAGGTCGCCGTCGTCCACGTAGAGCACGTCGGGATCGAGCTTGACCCGGGGGAACAGCGCGCCGAAGCGCGCCGCATCGCTCCAGTGCGTGGTGGCCCGCCGCCCGTCGAGCAGGCCAGCGGCGGCCAGCACGAACGCGCCCGTGCAGATCGACATCGTGCGCGGCCGATCCTGCAGGGCCGCCGACAACCGCTCCGAGATCGTGCCCTCCACCAGGGCCCGGCCTCCGTGGATGCCCGGCACCAGGACCGTGCCGGCCGTGCCGAGCACGTCGAGGTCATGGTCGGGCTGCACGGTGTAGCCGGCCGAGCAGCGCACCGGCATGCGGCCCTCGGAGCAGGTCACCACCTCGTAGAGCCGTTCGCCGTCCGCGTCGCGGGCGCTCCAGAACACCTGGCCGGGCACGCCGAGGTCGAGCGGGGCGAAGTGGTCCAGCACCACGACCGCGATCCGATGGGTCATGGCTGGATTCTTGCAGATATTGGCTTCTCGGCCACTCGTGACCACCTGAGGGGTTCGACCAGGATGGGCGCATGACTTTGAGCACCACCCCCACCCGTCGCGGGCTGCACCGGGCCTGGTACGTCGCGGCCGTGGCCTTCGTGACGATCCTGGGCGCGGCCGGGTTCCGCGCCACCCCCGGTGTGCTGATCACCCCGTTGCGGGAGGAGTTCGGCTGGTCGGCCGGCACGATCTCGCTGGCCGTCTCGATCAACCTGGTGCTCTACGGCCTCACCGCTCCCTTCGCCGCCGCCCTGATGGACCGTTTCGGCATGCGGCGCGTGGTCGCCGTGGCGCTGCTGCTGATCGCCTGCGGCAGCGGGCTCACCGTGCTGATGACGGCGAGCTGGCACCTCCTGCTGCTCTGGGGCGTGCTGGTCGGGCTCGGCACGGGGTCGATGGCGCTGGTGTTCGCCGCGACGGTGGTGGACCGCTGGTTCGTCCGCCACCGCGGGCTGGTGACCGGCGTGCTGACCGCGGCAGGCGCCACCGGGCAACTCGTCTTCCTGCCCGTGCTCGCGCACCTCGCTCAGGGCCCGGGATGGCGCTTCGCCTCGCTGACCGTGGCCGCGGCGGCGCTGGCCGTGGTGCCGTTCGTGTGGTGGCTGCTGCGCGACCGGCCCGAAGACGTGGGGACCACGGCGCTGGGCGCGCAGCCGGGTGCGGTCCGTACGGCGCCCAGCACGGCCAACGCCGCCCTCAGGGCCGTCACCGTACTCGCCGCGGCGGCGCGGACACGGCCGTTCTGGATGCTGGCGGGCGGTTTCGCGATCTGCGGAGCCAGCACGAACGGACTGGTCGGCACCCACTTCATCCCCGCCGCGCACGACCACGGCATGGCCGAGCCCGTCGCCGCGGGTCTCCTGGCGGTCATCGGGATCTTCGACATCGTGGGCACGGTCGCGTCGGGCTGGCTGAGCGACAAGATCGACCCGAAGGTGCTGCTCGGCGTCTACTACGGGCTGCGCGGGCTCTCCCTGATGGTGCTGCCCGGCCTGTTCGCGGCCACGACAGAGCCGAGCATGCTGATCTTCATCGTCTTCTACGGCCTGGACTGGGTGGCGACCGTGCCGCCCACGGTCGCCCTGTGCCGGCGCGTCTACGGAGCCGACGGAGCCGTCGTGTTCGGCTGGGTGTTCGGCGCGCACCAGGTCGGGGCCGCGATCGCCGCGTTCGGGGCCGGCCTCACCCGCGACCACCTGGGCGCCTACGACCTCGCCTGGTACGCCGCCGGCGCCCTCTGCCTGGTGGCCACCGGCATGTCCCTGGCGATCGGGCATGCTAGGGAGGCGACGAAACCCGAGCAAGCGATGAACCTCAGAGAGCGATGAACACCGAGCTTTACGTCCTGCCGCTGGTCGTCAGGATCGAGCGGGCCGCGCCCCCCGAGCGCACCGACGCCCTGGAAGCCGCCGCCATGGCCGTGCTGAGCCTGCTGGCCGACCCGGGCGAGTGGGCCGCCGAGTTGCACGCCTGGCAGTCCACCGGCAAGATCCGCAAGGTCGTGCGCCGGGCGCGGGGCGCCGAGTGGCGGCGGGCGCTCGCGTTGCCGGGGCGCACGATCGAGCACCGCACGGCAGAGGTGCGCGTGCATCCGCCGGTGCCGCTCGACGACTGGCCGAGAGACCTCGCGCGGCTGCAGGTGTCGGGCACCGACCTGGCCGACACCGCCGAGCCGCCTCCCGCCGAGCTCCCCATCCTGTGGGAGAACCCCAGGCTGGAGATGTCCGCGGGCAAGGCCATGGCGCAGGCCGGGCACGCCGCCCAGCTCGCATGGTGGGCCAGCGACGCCGGCGAGCGTGCCGCCTGGCGGGAGCGCGGGATGGCGGTGTCGGTGCGCCGGGCTTGCGCACAGGGCGACTTCGACGCCAGGGTGGCCGCCGGGCTGCCCGTCGTGCGCGACGCCGGGTTCACCGAGATCGAGCCGGGTTCGTGCACGTTCGTCGCGGATGCGCCCTGGCTCGCCGGGCGCGTCTTCAGCAGGATCTGGCGTGGAACCCCGGGCGTTTAGTTCACGGCCGAGAAGCTGACAGCGTGAACACGTCGGCCAGCACGCCGCCGGCCGGGGTGACGCGCGCGGGCGACGGGCTGTCGTAGACGACCATGAGCCGGCCGCAGGCCAGCAGCGCCAGGCCTTCGGGGTGGTCGCAGCCGGCGCCGTAAGGCAGCTCCAGCACCGTCTCGAGCTCGCCGGCCGGAACGACGTCCCCGCACCGGTTCGGCCGCCAGCGGACCACGCGTACGGGCCCGTCGAGGCTCATGGTGGGCCCGGCGAGCACCAGCAGCGAGTCGCCGTCGGGGCACAGGTCCCGCACGCCCAGCCCGTCCAGGTCCAGGAAGTGTTTGCGGTACGGCTCGCGCAACCGCAGCCGCCCGCCGCCCGCGTCGTCCAGCCGCAGCTCCAGCACGACGGCCCAGCCGCGCAGCACGGGGCCGCGCAGCCCCAGGTAGACCTGCTCGGCCACGACGGCGATGCCTTCGACGTCGAACCCGTTGTCCTTGCCGGGCAGGTCGAGGAACGCCCCGAGATGCCGGTCGTCACGCAGGTGCGTGGTGAGGCCCTGCCCGCCGGACAGGATCGCCCCCTGGCCGGGGGTCTGCTCGTCGAGGAGCGGCAGGCGTACGAGGATGAAGCGGTTCTCCTCCCTGACCACCGTGGCCAGCCGGTCGGCGGCCTTGGCGGGGTCCTTCGACTTGACCTTCTTGCGCTTGAGGCTGTGCGAGCCGGCCAGCCAGAGGTGGCCGTCGGTGCGGGCGAGGCCCTCGATGTCGGCTTCGTCCACGGGGCCGGCCGGGAGGTCGACGTGGCCCGCCAGCTCGAACGTGCGCTGCGCGCCGAAGTGGTCGCCCGTCCACGCCAGGTGCTCGACCGTCGCGGTCTCGTCGCCGGCGATCCAGAGGCCGGTCGCGCTCGGCCTGATCGCTGAGAGGTTTGTATGGGTTTGGGCTGCTCTGGAGGCTTGATCGAAGCGCAGCTCCACCTGTTCCACGAAGCCATGATTGCACTTCGGTCGCTTCGAGGACGCCATGGCGGGATATGTCGTACGCTCCGCTCGTGCTCGATGGGGAAGATGAGATCAAGGGTTCCCGCGTGAGAACCGCTTCCAGACCTTGGATCCCTGCTTCTCCGCCCAAACGCTCCCGCATCGGTGATCTCCGCATGCGGGTGGTGTACCGGGGGCTCGCCGTGGCCGCCGCCGTCGTGGCCGTCGCCGTGACGCTGGTCGTGGTGGTGCTCCCGTCAGGGCCGGACGAGGTCGCGGCGGGGCCGGTAACCGCGCCGCCGGCCGCACCGTCCTCGTCCGGCCCCGCACCTTCCCCCGCGGTCAGCGAGCCCGTCGAGGCGGCGAAGGCGTCACCCACTCCCGGCGCCTCGCTCGCGCCCGGTTACACGGCCATGGAGGCGCTGTACGCCGACCCGCGCATCCCCAAGCTGACCTCCAGGGTCAAGAAGATCAAGGTGCGCGCGCCCGCCAGGCGGGTCCTCAAGGACCGGCGCACCGGGCTGGCCGTGCCGAGGCTGGGCCGGCCGTGGAAGGTGCACAACCCGGCGCCGTTCACCACCAAGCAGGTGCTGCCCAGGCAGCGCGGCACGAGCCTGCGCGGGATCCTCGTGACCTGCCCGCTCCCGATCATGAGGCAGAGGTCGCCGCGCGACACGGCGCTGCTGGCCGCCCGCTGGACACTCAACCACCACCCCAAGGACTCCCGGATCACCTGGCTGGCCGCGCAACCGGTCAAGGACGGATGGATGCTGATTTACCGGGTGAAGTACGGAAAACACTCGTCCCAGGCGGCCGTCGTCGTCATGGACGGGGGAATGAGCAAGCCCGGCCTGGCGTTCGTCACTGTGCCTGACACGCAGCGCAAGCACTGGCCAGATGTCGGCCGCGTGGCCGCAGGGGTACGTGTCCTAGGCTAGAAAGATCATTGAATGCGGCGATTTGGGGGAGTGACGCCGTGGAACGCTCTGGAGCGCCGCAGGCATCCGACAAGGGCAAGGGCAAGCCGCCCTGGCGCTCGGAAGGCCTGCCCGGCACACCCGGAGGGCGACCCAAGATCAACTGGTGGCGGTTCGCCATCACCCTTCTGGTCGTGTACGCGGCCTTCTTCGTGGTCTCGTCGTTCGTCGACAGCGGCTCGGTCGAGACGATCTCGTACACCGAGTTCACCAAGCAGGTGAACGCGAAGAACGTCAAGGACATCTACGCCGAGGGCCTCTCCGTCGAGGGCGACCTCAGATCGGCGGCGAAGAACCCCGAGAGCAACGAGTCCTACACCAAGTTCGCCACCGAGATCCCGGCCTTCGCCAACACCGACCAGCTCGACCAGCAGCTGGCCAACGGGCAGGTCGAGATCACCTCCAAGCCGATCACGCGCGGGTTCTTCTCCAACCTGCTGTTCTCGCTGCTGCCCGTGCTGCTGCTGGCGGGCCTGTGGATCTGGATCATGCGGCGGGGCGCCAGCATGATGGGCGGCGGCGGCCTGGGCGGGCTCGGCAAGTCGAAGGCGGCCAAGCCGGTCGAGGCCGGGCAGGTGCGCGTCACCTTCGACGACGTCGCCGGCATCGACGAGGTCGAGAACGAGCTCGTCGAGATCGTCGACTACCTCAAAGACCCCGACAAATACCGCAGGCTGGGCGCGAAGCTGCCCAAGGGCGTGCTGCTCGCGGGCCCTCCGGGCACCGGCAAGACGCTGCTGGCCAGGGCGGTCGCGGGCGAGGCCAAGGTGCCCTATTTCTCGGCCAGCGCCTCCGAGTTCATCGAGATGATCGTCGGCGTGGGCGCCTCGCGCGTGCGCGACCTGTTCGAGGAGGCGCGGAAGGTGGCGCCGTCGATCGTGTTCATCGACGAGATCGACGCCATCGGCCGGGCCAGGGGCGGCGCCGGCGGCGTCGGCGGGCACGACGAGCGCGAGCAGACGCTCAACCAGATCCTCACCGAGATGGACGGCTTCTCCGGGGCCGAGGGCGTGATCGTCATCGGGGCCACCAACCGCCCCGAGATCCTCGACCCGGCGCTGCTGCGTCCCGGGCGCTTCGACCGTACGGTACAGGTGGGCCTGCCCGACGCGGCCGGCCGCACCGCGATCCTGGCGGTGCACACGAGGGGCGTGCCGCTCGACCCCGAGGTCGGCCTCGACCAGCTCGCCAAGACCACCCCCGGCATGACCGGCGCCGACCTGGCCAACCTCGTCAACGAGGCGGCCCTCCTTGCCGCCAAGCGCGGCAAGGAGAAGGTCTCGACGGCCGACTTCACCGACGCGCTGGAGAAACTGCAGCTCGGCGCGGCCCGCAGCATCGTCATGCCGGAGGACGAGCGCACCAGGACCGCCTTCCACGAGGCCGGGCACGCGCTGCTCGGGATGCTCCAGCCGGGCGCCGACCCGGTCAGGAAGATCTCCATCATCCCGCGCGGCCGGGCGCTCGGCGTCACGCTCTCCACCCCTGACAGCGACCGCTACGCCTACGACGAGCAATATCTCCGCGGGCGCATCACCGGCGCGCTCGGCGGCATGGCGGCCGAGCAGGTCGTGTTCGGCGTCATCACCACCGGCGCCGAGAACGACCTCGAACAGGTCACGATGATCGCCCGCGGCATGGTCGGCCGCTGGGGCATGTCGGAGAAGATCGGCCCGCTGACCATCCTGCCCAACGACGGCCAGCAGCCCCAGGCCTCGCCTGTCACGCTCGCCATGGTCGACGAGGAGGCACGGCGCATCGTGGACGAGTGCTACGAGCGCGCCGTCCAGGTGCTCAGCGACAACCGCGACAAGCTCGACGCGATCGTGGAGGCGCTGCTGGAGCACGAGACCCTCGACGAGGCCGGTGCGTACGCCGCCGCGGGCCTGTTGAGCCGGTCCACGGACACCGCCGGGAGCCGGCCGAGGGAATTTTCCGAGAATTAGGCAATTCGGACGTTGACGCCGATTGTGGCCGGGGCAGATGTTCGGACAACGATGGGGGGACTTGTCGTGACACTGACTGACGAGCTTCTCGCCGGGCTCGGAGATTCAGGGCTGGAACAGGTCGCCGGGATGCTCGGCACCGACCCGGCCACGGCCCGCATCGTGACCCAGGCCGTCGCGGGCACGATCATCGGTGGCATGGCCCGCGAGGCCGAGCACCTTGACGGCGCCGACGCCCTGCTCAGCGCGCTGGACGACCACAAGGACACCGACCCGTTCAACGGCGACGTGGCCTCGCTGACCCGCGACGGCCACAACATCCTCGGCCACGTGTTCGGCGGTCAGGGCACCGAGCGGGCGGCGGCCGGGCTGTCTCAGCTCGCCGCGGTGCACCCCGGGGTCATGATGAAGCTGCTGCCGCTGGTCGCCCCCATGATCATGTCGCTGCTCGCCGACCGCGCCGCCGCGCGCCGCCTGGACGCGCGTTCCCTGGCCGACGAGCTCGACCACGAACGGTCCACCCTTCCCGCGAAGCTGGGCGACCTGGTCACGACCCTGCTCGACGGCGTCTTCGGCGGCCCGCCCGCGCAGCGGACCAGCCCCTACGACACGGCGGCCCTCACCCCCAACCGCAGGAGCGCGAGCAGGCGTGAGATCACACCGGGCACAGCGACCCCCGACTGGTGACCGGTAGGCTGTGCGAGTGATCGTTCTGGCCTCAGCCTCCTCCGCCCGCCTGGCTCTCCTGCGCAGCGCGGGCCTCGACCCCAAGGTCATCGTCAGCGGCGTCGACGAGGAGGCCTATTCGGCCTACTCCCCGGCGGCGCTCAGCCTGGTGCTGGCCAAGGCCAAGGCCAAGGCGGTCGCCGGCGGGCTGGACGAAGGGCTGGTCATCGGCTGCGACTCGATCCTCGAGCTCGACGGCCGCCCCTACGGCAAGCCGGCCACGCCCGAGGAGGCCCTGGAGCGGTGGCGGCTGCTGCGGGGCCGCACGGGGCGGCTCGTCACGGGCCACTGCGTCATCGACGTCGCCGCCGGCCGGCAGGCGGCGGAGACCGCCACCACCGTGGTGCACTTCGGCCGGCCCTCCCCCGAGGAGATCGCCGCCTACGTCGACACCGGCGAGCCGCTCTCCCTGGCCGGAGCCTTCAGCATCGAAGGGCGCGGCGGATGGTTCGTCGAAGGGATCGAGGGCGACCACGGCAACGTGCTCGGCATCTCGCTGCCGCTCCTTCGCGACCTGTTCGCGGAGCTCGGCTACGCGGTGACGGCTTTCTGGCGCTAGCCTGCCGGGCATGCGATCAGTGCGTGACTTCTTCTCCGGCGTGGGCTTCTTCCTCCAGGGGTTCGGCTGGGTCTCTCGCAACGGGCGCTGGTGGCTGTTCGGGCTCATTCCGGCGCTCATCGCGTTCGCCGTCTACGTGGTCGCGCTGATCTTCCTCGGCACCAACGCGACCGAGCTGGCCGCGTTCCTGACGCCGTTCGCCGACTCGTGGAGCTGGCGGGAGGCGTTCCGCGCGCTCGTGGGCGTCGCCCTGTTCCTCGGCGGGCTGGCGCTGGCGGTGCTGACGTTCGTCGCGCTCACGCTGGCGATCGGTGATCCGTTCTACGAGAAGTTGTCGGCGGCGGTCGACGTGCTGGAGACGGAGGACGAGCAGCCCTGGTGGCGCACGCTGCCGCGGTCCATCCGCGACAGCCTGGTCACGCTGTTCTACGTGCTGCTCTTCACGGTTCCGCTGTTCGCGCTCGGGTTCGTACCCGTGGTGGGGCAGACGGTGGTGCCGGTGCTGGGAGCGGCCGTTTCCGGATTTTTCATGACAGTGGAGCTCACCACGCTGGCCCTGGAACGGCGCGGCATGGCCCGCAAGGAACGCTTCGCCCTCCTCCGCGCCAATAAGGCCGCCACGCTGGGGTTCGGGGTGGCCGTGTTCCTGCTTTTCCTCATCCCGTTCGTGGCGGTCATCGCCATGCCTGCCGCCGTGGCCGGCGCCGCCCTCCTCGTACGCACCCGTCTGGCCCCCACCTCCACCCCCAGCCCCGACCCGGCACCCTGAGGTGCTTCGCGGGGTGAGGCTCAGCTCGCCCCAGAAGGAGCACCAGGACCTCGCACAGCGCGTTGGCTGATCGAGCGCGCCGCCATCGCGGCGGGATCGTGTTCGTGACGTTGCGGGCCCGCGCTTCCACGACAGGAACGCGCCACGTCCTCAGCCCTTCGGCCCAGCTGACCGACGGCCCCGCCGATGTCACAGCGGAGGTGGCTGGCTCGTCATGGGAGGTGAACGCCCTTTCGTTTCTGGAGCAGCTGATGAACCTCACATTGTGGATCGCCGCCGGACTGCTGGCAGCCGTGGCCATGCTCGGCGGCTTCACCAAGACCTTCATCCCCCAGGAAAAGCTGGCCGCGGCCCGTGGCGGGGGATGGACCGGGGAGGTGAGCGCCGGCTTCGTCAAGACCCTGGGCATCCTGGAGTTCCTGGCCGCGGTGGGCTTCATCCTGCCCGCCGCGCTCGGCATCGCCCCGGTGATGGTGCCGGTGACCGCCGTCTGCTGGATCCTGCTGATGATCGGCGCGGGGATCACCCACGCCCGCCGCGGCGAATACCCGCTCGTGGCGCTGAACGTGGTCTACCTCGCGCTCGCGGCCTTCGTCGCCTGGGGCCGCCTCGCCGTCGAGCCCTTCACCGGTTGAGCCGGCACCGGGTTGTCCACAGCCTCAGCCCGACACCCCGCGCCATCCCCAGAACGACTTTCGGCTCGTCCGGCCCCCGCCCGCCCCCGGCACCCTTGGGGCCCATGACGACCGACAGTTCCACCCCCGCTCCCGCCTTCACCGACGAGCCGCGCCTCACCCTGGCCAGCCCTTCCGACGTCCTCGCAGCCGTCCCCTACCTGGTGGGTTTCCACCCGAAGACCTCCCTCGTGGTGATCGGCATCGACCACGGCGCGACCAAGGTCGTGGCCCGGTGGGGTCTCCCGCTGGAGCCCGGCACCCTCGACCCGCTGGCCCCCCTCCTGCAGCGGGAGAGTGTCACGGAGATCGTGATCATCGGCTACGGTCCCGGTGAGGTGGTCACTCCGGCGGTCGACGAGGTCAGGCGGCTGGCCCCGCGGGCCGGCGTCCACGTGGGGGAGGCACTACGCGCCCATGAGGGCCGCTACTGGTCCTACATCTGCGATGTCCCCAGATGTTGCCCCGCGGAAGGCACGCCCTACGACCCGTCCACCAGCCGGATCGCCGCGGAGGCGACGGTCCGGGGCCTGGTGGCCCTGCCCGACCGCGAGACGCTGGAGCACACGCTGGCCCCTGTCGCGGGCCCGGTGCGCATGGCGATGCAGCGGGCCACGTCCGACGCGATCGCGGAGGTCAGGGCCGGGCTCACCGCCACTCCCGACCTCGACGCCTACGCCCGGCAGTTCGTCGCGGAGGGCCTGGCCCGGGTCCGGTCGGCGGTGCGGATCCACGCCGAGGGCGGCCGCCTGGACGACGCCGAGGCCGCCAGGCTCGGCTTGGACCTGGCGATCATCCGCGTCCGCGATGAGGCCTGGACCCTCATGGACGATTCCCACGCATCCCTGTGGAAAGACCTGACGCGCAGGCTGGAGCACCGCTTCACGCCGCCGGCCGCCTCCCTCCTGGCCATGGCGGCCTGGCGAGCAGGAAACAACGTCCAGGCCACCATCGCCCTCGAGCGCGCCCTGACCGTCGACCCCGGCTACTCGATGGCCAACCTCCTCATGCACGCCCTGCAGAACCTGCTCTCCCCGAGCGTGCTGCGAGACCGTCTCCCCACTCCGGCCGAGCTCGACGCCGCCATGGGTCCCGTGCATGCCGCGTGGTTGCTGCCCCTGGTCAACCTGCTCGACGACGAGGCGCAGCCCCCACCCCTCGAATAGCCGTCCACCCATGCTGCCGTGGCCTGCGACTATCCCTGACCCGGCAGATGGATATGACCCTCGGCCGCCTGGTGAATCGCACGGAGCGTTATCCGCATTCCGGCGATTCGGGTCAGAGGGTGTCCTCCTCGCGGCGGCGGCGCTCGTTGTAATCACGCATCCGCCGCGGATATCCGGTGAGCTGAACGTCATACACCGGCAGGGCAAGATTGCGAGCGACCTTGTGGATGACGGCCGGTGAGCCGACCCTCCGCCTGGTCCACTCGCCGTCGTCGGCCACCGCCACAGCGGTCGTGTCGGTGGCGAAAGTCTCTGGCTCGACGTAGAACTCGACGCCACGCCGCGAACGGGCAAAGGCGATGAGCGCTTCGATGTCGGCGTCTGTCGCCTCACGGTCGAACTTTGCGACTTTGGGGCCGCGCAGCCGACGCAGGCCGTAGCGGTCGCGCCATCTCATGAATCCTTTTTATACGATCTGGGGGCTCCGCGCCGGGGGATGATCTAAGGGACGGATCGGGGATTCTCCGGATAGCACCCTGGCCTTCGAAGACGCAGTATGGGGGGAGACCGTTCGATTCTCACCGAGGAGAGGCATGGCGATGATGGCTGGGGTACCGACAACCCCTGGGCCGGGGCAGGTGCCGCCAGCTCAACTGCGCGTCACCAACCAGGACCGAGAGCACGTGGTGGAGCACGTCAAGGCCGCCTACGCTGAGGGCCGCTTCGACAAGCTCGAGTTCGACGACCGGCTGGAGCGCGCGATGACGGCGCGCACGCACGGTGACCTGATGCCCATCATGACCGAGATCTACGGCACCCAGGTCGTGCCCGAGCTCGCTTCTTCTCCCGCGGCCGAGGTCCGCCACGAGCGCGCGCCGGAGAGCAACGAACGCCTCGGCGCCGCACTCGGCCACATGGTGCTGCTGCTCGGCGTACCGATCGTGGCACCGCTGATCCTGCTGCTCACCGGGGGCAAGACCTCCCCCTACATCCGCCGGCAGGCGCTGGAGGCGCTCAACTTCCAGATCACGCTCGTAGGAGCGTCGATCCTGCTGCCCTTCACCATCATCGGCGTCGTGCTGGTGCCGATCATCTGGGTCGTGGCGGTGGTCCTCGCGATCGTCGGCGGCGTCTCGGCCCTGACGGAGGGCAACTTCCGCTACCCGATGACGCTCCGCCTGGTGAAGTGACACGACGTCCCGTCCCGTTCTTCCGCGTCCGCCCCGCCGAGGTCCTGGCCTCCGCGGGGCGCGTCGCGTCCTGCCAGGCGTACGCCCGACTTCGAGCTTCCCGGCCGATCGTCGTTCTTTCACCGACCGGCAGCTCTTCGGCCGGTGGCGCCGGCCGTCGGCTGATCGTCGGCCTACCGGCTGCCGGCTGTAGCCGGGGTCAGCGGGCCAGCACCTGATACTTCACCTTCATCACACCGGCACTGATGTTGCCGATGGCGGCGAAGGCGGCTCTGGACAGGTCGAGGCAGCGGCCGCCGATGTACGGGCCGCGGTCGTTGATGCGGACCGTGACCGTCTCCCCGCTGGCCGGGTTGGTCACGCGGACCCTGCTGCCCAACGGGAGGGTCTTGTGCGCGGCGGTCATCGCCGAGGGGTTGAAGCGCTCGCCGCTGGCCGTCATCTGAGGGTCGCCGTAGTAGGAAGCGCCGCACCTGCCGGACGACAGCACACGGAGCTTGGGCTTCGAGGAACGCGTGGTCGGCTTGGATGATCCGGGCTTCGCCGTCTTCTGGGATTCGATCTTCGCTCCCGATCCCCGGGCCTCAGCCTTCGCCCCGGACCCCTGGGATTCCGTCCTCGCGCCTGGACGCTGGACTGCCTTCGCGCCAGGGCCGCGGGTCGCCGTCACCGATCCGGACCCCTGGGAGCCGGTGTCACCGCCGGACTCAGGGGATGTCGTCGTCTTCGGGTGGGCCGCCGGGGTTTTGGAGAGGGGGGACGGGCGCGGGCTGTGCCGGCGGGCGGCTTCGTTCGAGGTGGTGGCCTGGCCGGGAGCGCTGCCCATCGTGCGCCGAGTGGAGTCGTCGTTGCCGAAGGCGGCCCAGGCGGTCGTCGAGGCGGCGCAGACGACGGCGGCCCCGGCTGCGACGGCGGTCCACCGCTTGGCGGGAGAGAGCTTGCGGTCATGCGGAGACGGCTTGCGGGAATGCTGGCCCAACGTAAACCACGGGTCCTACTTAGGGGACAGGGCAGGGAAAGGCCGGGCGCGAGGGGGCGAGGGCGTACGGCGGCCGATCCGCGGGCGGGCTGGGGGATCCCGCGCGACGAGGATGAACATATGCGACAAACAGCAAGTAAAGACAACTTAATGGGACATTAAGTGACTCATCTCACGGACTCGCCCCAGCGGTGTGGCAGCCGGCCGAGGACCGGCACATGTACGTCATCGAGGACACCGCTCGCGCCGGAGGCGGTGTGCACGTGATCGGGGCGGACGATCCGGTGTCCGGGGCCGACCGCATCGCAGGACGCGGGCCACGGCCGGCGGAAAGGAGCGGGGCGGCTGCGCGGGGTGGGGGACCGGCGCGGCTGTGCACCGACCGCGCCGGCGCCCTCGACGGCCCTCGCCGGTGGGTGGCGAGGCCGTCAGGTCACAACATCAGAGCGCGTACGGTCTCGACCGTGTCGGCGTCCTCGACCCGTTTGTCGGGGCGGTAGCGCAGGACGCGGGCGAAGCGGAGGGCCATGCCGCCCGGGTAGCGGGGTGAACGCTGCACCCCGTCGAAGGCGATCTCCACGACCACCTCCGGCCGCACCCTGACCGTCCAGCCGTCGGTGGGGCCTTCGGCGAGCTCGAGGAAACGCTCGGTCTGCCAGGCGAGCAACTCGTCCGTCATGCCTTTGAAGGTCTTGCCGAGCATCACGAACCCGCCCTCGGGGTCTCTGGCCCCCAGATGGAGATTGGACAGCTTGCCCTGGCGCCGCCCGTGGCCCCACTCGGCCGCCAGCACGACCAGGTCGAGCGTGTGACGCGGCTTGACCTTGATCCAGCCGGCGCCACGGCGGCCCGCCGCGTAGGGGGAGGCCAGGGACTTGACCACCAGGCCCTCGTGGCCGGCCTTCACCACGTCGGTGAAGAACTGCTCGGCCTCCGTCACCTCGTCCGCGATCAGCCGCGGGGTCAGCAGCCCTCGGGGGACCACGCGGGTCAGCGCCTCCTGGCGCCGGGCGTAAGGCTGGTCGAGCAGGTCGGCGCCGTCGACCCGCAGCGCGTCGAAGAAGAACACGCTGAGCGGCGTCCGCTCGCGCAGCCGTGCGACATCCGTCTTGCTGGACACCCGGCTCGCCGTCACCTGGAACGGGTGCGGCCGCCCGTCGGGACGCAGGGCGATCACCTCGCCGTCGAGCACCAGGTCGTCCGCGGGCATCGTCAGCACGGCCTCGACCAGCTCGGGAACCTGCGGCGTGATGTCGTCGAGTGTGCGGGTGAAGACCTTGACCTCCGAGCCCGCGCGGTGGGTCTGCACCCGGACCCCGTCGAGCTTCCACTCCAGCGCCGCGGGCGTGCCCGCCTTCTCGAGGGCGGCCGCCACGTTGGGCGCGCTGCCCGCCAGCATGGGCGAGACCGCCCGCCCCACCTCCAGCCGGAACGCGTGCACCGCCGCCACCCCGCCGGCCAGCGCGGCAGCCCCGACGGCGGGCAGCGAACCGCGCAGCGTGAGCGCGCGGCGCACGTCGCTCGCGGGAGCGCCCGACGCCTTGGCCACCGCCTCGATCATCACGCCGTCGAGCGCGCCCTGCCGCAGCTCGCCGTGGAGCAGCCGGCTCATGAACTGCTGCTCCTGGCTGGTCAGCCCCGCGAACAGCTCCGCCACCAGCGTCTTGCGCGCCATTTGCGAGCCCTGCCCGGACACCGCCTTGATCGTGCTCAGCAACGTGTCGACGGCGGTCAGCGTGGCGGTGGCGGCCAGCTTGGGCGCAGGGAGATCCTCCAGCGTGCGCCAGCCGACGCCCACCTGCCGCTGGGGCAGCTCACCCGAGAGATAGGAGATCGCGATCTCGGCTTCGCCGGGGCCGACCCGGCCCAGCAGCTCCGCCAGATGACCGATCTTGCCCAGCCTGGCGGACGTGCGCGTCACCGCCTCGGACACCCGGACCACGTCGATCAGAAGCACACGTTCATGGTGCCTCACGTGGCCGACATTTCCGCCCACTGGACTCAAGGATTCTCAGTGATTCGCCCGGTGCACGCCCGACGTGAGCGCCTGGGCGCACTGGGAACGGCTGCGCCGAGCGCCGGGCCCATGGCGGCTCCCGCAACCCGGGGCGAGGTGGTGGCTTGCGCGCCGGGCCCGAAGGGTGGCTCCGCTGGTGGTGCTGGAAGGTGGCCTTCGGGACCGGCTTCGACCGGGTGACCAGGGCAGGCCCTCCCGGAAGGAGGGAGACGCTAGCCGACGCCGAGCAGGTCGACGACGAAGATGAGCGTCTCGTTCGGCTTGATGCGGGCGCCCGCGCCGCGGCTGCCGTAGCCGAGGTGCGGCGGGATGACCAGCTTGCGCCGGCCGCCGACCTTCATGCCCGCGACGCCCTGGTCCCAGCCGGCGATGACCCGCCCGCCGCCGAGGGGGAACTCGAACGCCTCGCCGCGGTTCCACGACGCGTCGAACTCCTCCCCGGTCGAGAACGCGACGCCCACGTAGTGGACGCGTACGTTGTGGCCGGGCTTGGCCTCCTGGCCGTCGCCGATGGTCAGGTCGACGATCTCCAGGTCGGCGGGCGGGTTGCCCCCGGGGAAGTCGATCTCGGGCTTCTCGAGTGCCACGAAGTGCTCCTGTTGACGATGAGAACTGACCCGACGACTCTATGCGCTCGGGACATCGTCGTCGTTCGTGACTCCGCCGTTTCCCGACGGGGGCGGGCCGCTGTTCCGGGGGACGCGCGGTCACCAGCTCTGGTGCAGGGGCATGCCCTCGGCGTAGCCGGACGAGCTCTGGACGCCGACGACCGCCTGCCGGTGGAACTCCTCCAGGTCGGAGGCCCCCGCATACGTGCACGACGAGCGCAGCCCGGCCACGATGGCGTCGATCTGGTCCTCCACGCTGGGCCGTTTCGGATCCAGGTACATTCTGGACGTCGAGATGCCCTCCTCGAACACGGCCTTCCTGGCCCGCTCGAAAGCCGAGTCGTCGGCCGTCCTGAGCCGCACGGCCCGTGCGGAGGCCATGCCGAAGTTCTCTTTGTACTTGCGCCCGTTGGCGTCCGTACGGGTGTCTCCTGGCGACTCGTACGTGCCCGCGAACCAGGACCCGATCATCACGTTGGAGGCGCCGGCGGCCAGCGCCAGGGCCACGTCGCGCGGGTGCCGCACGCCGCCGTCGGCCCAGGCGTGCCGCCCCAGCCGCCGGGCCTCGGCCGCGCACTCGACGACGGCCGAGAACTGCGGCCGGCCGACCCCGGTCATCATCCGCGTGGTGCACATGGCGCCGGGGCCCACCCCGACCTTGACGATGTCGGCCCCGGCGGCGACCAGATCGCGTACCCCTTCGGCGGTCACCACGTTGCCGGCCGCGACGGGGACGGGGGCGTCGAGCGCCTTGACGGCGCGGAGCGCGGAGATCATCTTGTCCTGGTGGCCGTGGGCGGTGTCCACGACCAGGCAGTCGATCCCGGCGTCGAGCAGTTCCGAGGCCCTGGAGGCCACGTCGCCGTTCACGCCGACGGCGGCCGCGATGCGCAGCCGGCCCTGGGAGTCGACGGCGGGCTGGTAGAGGGTGGCGCGCAGCGCGCCCATGCGGGTGAGGATGCCGACCAGCCGCCCGGCGTCGTCGACGATGGGCGCCAGCCGGTGGCGGCCCTCGTGCAGCCGGTCGAAGGCCGTGCGCGGGTCGAGCCCGGCGGGCAGCGTCAGCAGCTCGCTCGACATGACCTCGGAGAGCTGGGTGTACATGTCCACGCCCTCGCAGTCGGCCTCGGTCACGACGCCGACGGGCTGGTTGTCCCAGTCGACCACGATGACGGCGTTGTGCGCCCGCTTGGGCAGCAGTTGCAGCGCCTGGCCGACCGTGTCGTGCGGGGTGAGGGTGAGCGGCGTGTCGTGCACGAGGTCGCGTTTCTTGACCCAGTCGACCACGTCGGCCACGACGTCCAGCGGGATGTCCTGCGGGATCACGGTGATGCCGCCGCGCCGCGCCACGGTCTCGGCCATGCGCCGGCCGGCGACCGCGGTCATGTTGGCCACGACGAGGGGGATGGTGGTGCCGGTGCCGTCGCTGGACGAGAGGTCGACCGCGAGCCGCGAGCCGATCGAGGACCGCGACGGGACCATGAACACGTCGCTGTAGGTCAGATCGTACGGAGGCTCGAGGTCATTGAGAAATTTCACGTTCATCCATCTTATGCGGTGACAGGGTGTGCCAAGGGTTTCCCCCTTTCTCGGGGGCTTATGATCGGCCGGGACACTTTTGGGGGAGGGAGGGCCTGTGGACGTCACCGAACGGGCCGAGCTGACCGTGGTCGGCTTCGCCGTACGTACCACGAACGCCGACGAGAAGGATCCGGAGCGCGCCAAACTGCCCGCGCTCTGGAAGCGAGCAGGTGCGCCGGGGGCTTTCGCGCACGTGCCGGGACGCGTGGACGAGAACCTCTACGCCGTGCTGACGGACTACGAGAGCGACCACAACGGGGCTTTCACGCAGATCGTCGGCATCGGCGTGCGCACCGTGCCGCGGTTGCCCGAGGGCATGGTGGCCGTCCGGGTGCCGGCGGCCAAGTCGCTGAAGCTGGAGGCCCGCGGCTCGATGCCGCAGGCCCTCGTGGAGGCGTGGCAGCAGGTGTGGCACTACACAGAGTCGGGCGGTTCGCCGGCGCGCGCGTTCACCACGGATCTGGAGGTGCACCACCGCGACGGCGCCGACCTGTTCATCGGGCTCTAGCGAGGGCCGGACACGGTTGGATCAGAGGCCGAGCGCGGCGGCCGCCGCCTGGACGGCCGTCGGCTTGACCTCCTCGATCGGCAGGTCGGCGTATTCGACCGCGCAGTCGGACATCCCGCCGAGCGCCACCGTGGCCCGGATGCGCTGCTCCTGCGTGAGGTCCGCGCCGAACAACAGGGCGACGAGCCGGCGCCGCCAGTCGAACATGCGGTCGGCCAGCTCGAGCTGGCCCAGCGTGGCCAGCTCCCTGATCACCATGACGAGCACCTGCCGGTGCCGCCAGATCATCTCGAAATAGTCGTCCAGCAGCTCGCGCGGGTCGCCGGGCGCCCGCGTCGTGACGAACTTGTCGTGGTCGTCGATCAGCGGCTGGACGATGCTGCGCACGAGGTCGTCGCGTGAGGCGAAGTGGTAGTAGAGCGCGGGCTTGGTGATGCCCAGCCGGTCGGAGATCTGCCGCAGGCTGGTGTTGCGCACGCCCTGCTCGACGAAGAGTTCGCGGGCGACCGCCTGGATGCGGGCTCTGGTGTCACTGGGCATGGGCCAAGGCTATCGCTTACCTTCCGTTAAGTAAGGGCTCATGCTAGCGTCGCACTTACCATCCGTTAAGTAAGGAGAGTGCGGTGCGAATCCTCATCTCGGGTGCGAGCGTGGCAGGCCCGGCGCTGGCGTACTGGCTCGGCAGGTACGGCTTCGAGGTCACCGTCGTGGAACGTGCTCCCGCACTTCGGAAAAGCGGTGGCCACGCCATCGACCTGTTCCGGCCCGCGATGGACATCGTCGAGCAGATGGGCGTGCTCGAGCAGGTTCTGGCCAGGAGGACCGGCACGGATCTGCTCACGATGTACAGGGAGGGGCACGCGCGCCCCGTGGACCTGGAGGTGCGCCGCCTCATGTCGGCGGTCTCCGACCGGCACGTCGAAATCATGCGCGACGACTTGAGCGAGATCCTCTACGACGCCACCCGGCACGACGCCGGTTACGTCTTCGGCGACTCCATCGCCTCGATCTCCGACGGCGGGGAGGTGGTCTTCGACAGCGGCAGGACGGGCGTGTACGACCTGGTGATCGGAGCCGACGGCCTGCACTCCAACGTGCGCCGCCTGATCTTCGGTCCCGAGTCGCGCTTCACCTCCTGGATCGGCGCCTACCTGGCCGTCGCCTCGGTGCCCGACCACCTGGGGCTCGACGGCCGGATGGAGGGCCTGGCGGGGGTCGGCAGGATGGCCGCGCTCTACAGCGCTGCGCACATGGCCGACGCGCGGGCCGTGTTCCTGTTCCGGACCCCCGAGCCGCTCGACTACCACCACAGGGACGTCGCCCGCCAGAAGGAATGGCTGCGCGAGCACTTCGCCGATGCGGGCTGGGAGGTGCCGCGGCTCATGGACGAGCTGGACCGTACGCCGGCCTTCTACTTCGACTCGATCACCCAGCTCCGCCTGGACACCTGGTCGCGGGGCCGGGTGACGCTGGTCGGCGACGCCGGCTACTGCCCCGGGCCGGCCGTCGGGGGCAGCACGAGCCTGGCGGTCGTGGGGGCGTACATCCTGGCGGGCGAGCTGGCCGCCCATGGCGGCGACCACACGCGGGCCTTCCCCGCCTACGAGGCGGAAATCGGCGCGTACGTACACCGCAGCAGGGCCTTCGCCATGGCCGCGGCCAAGCGCCTGGTGCCCGGCAGCCGGTTCGAGTTGTGGACGCTGGCCCAGGCCGCACGGCTGATCCACTACCTGCCGTCGGCCGTGACCAGGGCGGCGAGCAAGATCGGCGCCGCAAAGGGGGTGCGCCTGCACGACTCGATCACGCTGAAGGACTATTCGGCCCACGCCGTGACGAGGGCTCGCTAGGCGAGCACTCCCTGGGCGCGCAGCTTCTCCGCCTCCTCCGGCGACAGGCCCCAGCCCGACAGGTCGGCCTGGCGGGTGGCCGGTGACAGGTCCTGGGCGGGCATGCCCAGCAGGCGGGGCGCGGGCACGGGATGGGTCACGCCGCCGACCTCGACGAACGCGCCTCTGGCGACGTTGTGCGGGTGCGCGGCGGCCTCCGCCATGGACAGCACGGGGGAGACGCACGCGTCCGAACCCTCGAAGAGGGCCTCCCACTCGGCCCGCGTCCGCGTCCTGAACTCCGCCGTGAGGCGGGCCCTCAGCGCCGGCCACTGCGCCCTGTCGTTCCTGTCGGGCAGGTCGGTCAGGCCCATCAGGGTCACCATCGCCTCCCAGAACTGCGGCTCCAGCGCCCCCACCGCGACGTACCCGCCGTCGGCCGTCTCGTAGGTGTCGTACTGCGGGGCGCCGGTGTCCAGCAGGTTCGTGCCGCGCGGCCCCCAAAGGCCGCTCTGCACGGCCTGGTAGAACATGGAGAACAGGATCGCCGCGCCGTCGACCATGGCCGCGTCGACGACCCTGCCCCTGCCGGTGCGCTCCCGTTCGAACAGGGCGAGCAGCACGCCGTACGCGAGCATGAGCCCGCCGCCGGCGAAGTCGCCGAGGATGTTGATCGGCGGCGTCGGCTTGTCACCCTCGCGGCCCAGCATCGACAGGACGCCGGAAACGGCGACGTAGTCGATGTCGTGCCCGGCCGTGGAGGCGAGTGGCCCGTCCTGCCCCCAGCCGGTCATCCGGCCGTAGACCAGCCGCTCGTTCACGGCGTGCAGGTCGTCCGGCCCGATGCCGAGCCGCTCGGCGACCCCGGGCCGGAACACCTCGATCACCACGTCGGCGTGCCGGGCCAGCTCCTTGAACGCCGACACGCCCTCCGGGGTCTTCAGATCCAGCCCGATCGTGCGCTTGCCGCGGTCCATGACGTCGGCGCGCGGCCGGTCGGAAACCGCCTTGACACGGTCCACACGCAGGACTTCCGCGCCGTGATCGGCTAGCATCATCCCGGCGAACGGCCCTGGAGCGAGTCCGGCGAGTTCCAGCACGCGCACTCCGGCCAGCGGGCCACGGCGATCATCAGGCATGTACGTCTCCTCGGTGTGAGCCCAGCTCCAGTAGAACAACCTTCGGTCGCCCGTGGCAAGCCGCCCTTCCGAGCCTCGCGACCTTCGCGACCTTCCCGCGAAGTTGGGGGAGGTATGGGAAACTTGCCCACTGTTCGGATGGTCTACAGGCGGCCGCGTACGGCGGGTGTCTGCAGAAGGCGTACGCGCCTCCACGGACTTCCCGCGTCCAGCGGTCGTCCCGTGGCAGGCGCTCGCCGCTACAGGGGTAGGACATGGTTTCGGAGAGCAACCACCTCATCGCAGGTCGCTACCAGTTGCTGCGCGAACTGGGCCGCGGGGGGATGGGCGTGGTCTGGGAAGGCCGCGACACCTTGCTCAATCGGCAGGTGGCCGTCAAGGAATTGCTGCTGCCCGAGGGCTTCTCGCCCGCCGACCAGGAGCGGCAACTCCTGCGTACGGCCCGCGAGGCGCGCACCGCGGCCCAGCTCAACCATCCGTCCGTGGTCGCGATCTATGACGTGGCCGAGGACGGTGGCCGGCCGTGGATCGTGATGGAGCTGGTGCGGCACCCGTCCATCGAGGAGGTCGTGCTCACCACCGGCGCCCTGCCCGTACGCGAGGCGGCGGGCGTCGGCCGGCAGGTGCTGTCGGCGCTGAAGGCCGCGCACGAGGCCGGCATCCTGCACCGAGACGTCAAACCCAGCAACATCCTGCTGGCCGACGACGGCCGCGCCGTGCTCACCGACTTCGGCATCGCCACCGCCGAGGGCGACGCGTCGCTCACCCAGACCGGCATGGTCACCGGCTCGCCGAGCTTCCTCGCTCCCGAACGGGTCCGCGCCGCCGACGCCGGACCCGCCTCCGACCTGTGGTCGCTGGGGGCCACGCTGTACGCCTGCATGGTGGGGCGCTCGCCGTTCGAGCGCGGCGACCCCATGGCGACGCTCAACGCGCTGCTCAACGAGGAGCCCGACTACCGCAGGATCCCGCCGGCCCTGCACGAGGTGCTGCGCGGCCTGCTGCAGAAGGAGCCCGAGGACCGGATCGACGCGGAGGAGGCCGACCGGCTGTTCGCGGCCATCATCGCGAACCGGCCCTCGCACGACGACCAGCACGTCGAGGAGAGGAAGCCGGGCAGGCGCCGCGGCCGGGCCCTGCTCGCGGCCGGCGCCGCGGCGGCGCTGGTCATCGCGGGCGGCACGGTGGCCTACCTCGAGTTCGCCTCCCCGGCGGAGGGCACGCCGCGCACCACCACGCGTCCGGCCGCGGTGAGCAGCCCGCTCACGCCGGTCGCCACGGCGACGCAGCCGAGCGCCTCGCCGACGCCCACGCCGAGCGCGACCAGGGCCGTCCCGATCGTGCGGGCGTGGAAGTCGCGGGACGGCTGGTCGATCATGCGGCCGACGGGCTGGCGGGGCGCGCTCGCCGAGGCGTACACCGAGTGGACGCGCAAGGACAGGAGCGCGCACCTCGGGGTGGAGGCCGTCTACGCCGAACTCGACCCGCACCAGATCATCCGCGACTCCGAGGAGACGTTCAAGCAGAACGCCGTCAACGTCGTCGACCGCGGGCTCAGGAGGATCACCCACCAGGGCGTCAAGGCCGTGGAGTGGGAGTTCTCCTGGACGGCCGGCGAGGCGGGCGACGCGCGCTGGGTACGGCCGGGCGTCCGCTACCGCGAGGTGCGCAGGGCGGTCGCGATCGGCGACACCGCCTACATCCTGTCCTGGACGGTCACCGAGGGGCAGTGGCGCCGCAACAGGGAACTGATGCGGCAGGTGATCAGCAGCTTTACCGTAGGCGCATGAAACCCTGGAACCTGCTCGCCCTGCCGCCGCTCCCCGAAGAGGTGATGCGCCGCCTGCTCGCGCCGCTCGGCGACCGGGTGGCCGTGCGCGTTCCCGCGGCCCGCGAGCGCGACGCGCTCCTGGCGGTGCTCCCGGAGGCGGAGATCGTGCTCGGCGACTGGACGGGCACGCTCGCGCTGGACGCCGAGGCGGTCCGCGCCGCGCCCCGGCTGGCGTTCGTGCAGCAGCCGTCCGTGGGCGTCGACGGTCACGACCTCGACGCCCTGGCCGCGGCCGGGGTGCCCCTGGCCAACACCCCCGGCGTCAGCGCCGTCGCGGTGGCGGAGTGGTGCCTGGCCGCCACGCTGTCGTTGTCGCGCAAACTCGCCGCCGCCGACGCGGCCGTGCGCGCGGGCGAGTGGCCCCAGCAGGGCCTGCAGCCCCACGAACTGCGCGGCCGCCGCGTCGGCGTGGTCGGCTACGGACCGATCGGCGCGGAGTGCGTCACGTTGTTCCGCGCGCTCGGCTGCGAGGTGACCTACTGGACCCGCACGCCGCGCCCCGACCCCGGCTTCGAGGCCCTGGACCCGCTCGTGGCCGTCGCCGACGTCGTGGTCGTCGTCATCGCGCTGTCGGACGTGACCCGCGGCCTCGTCGACCCGGCACGCATGAAGCAGGGCGCCCTGCTGATCAACGCGGCCAGGGGCGGAGTCGTGGACCAGGGCTCGCTCACCGAGGTGCTGCGCTCCGGGCACCTGGGCGGGGCGGCACTCGACGTCTTCGACGTGGAGCCCCTGCCACCCGGCGATCCGCTGCGCGACCTGCCGAACGTGCTGCTCTCCCCGCACGTCGCGGGCGTCACTCCGGAGGCCACCGGCCGCCTGCTCACGGCCACCCTGGACAACCTGGCCGCGGCGGTCGAGGGCAGAAAGGTGGACGCCGTGCTGAACGGTGTCGGGCCGCTGATCTCCAGAAAGTTTACGTAATCGCCTACCATGCAGGCGGTTCACCTGGCACGATAAACAGTTTTCGTGTCTTTAACGACCCCGGTCTGGTTCGGGCCGCCCGCGAGAGATAACGTCTTACCGGCGATCTCTACCGGCTCAAGGGGGTGCTTCCGTGACGACGACGATGTCGACACACCAGCGGGCAGTAGAGCAGATCCGGCGGTCCTACGCCGAGATCCCGGGCGGCGCCGCGCCCCGGCTGGCCAAATCGACGTCCAACCTCTTCAGGTTCCGCGACCAGGGCCGCACGGCCAAGCTCTCGGCCCGCGATCTCGACGAGGTCATCAGCGTCGACCCGGAGAGCATGACGGCCGAGGTCCAGGGCATGACCACGTACGAACACCTGGTCGACGCCACGCTGCCGCACGGGCTCATGCCCTACGTCGTCCCGCAGCTCAAGACCATCACGCTGGGCGGCGCCGTGACCGGACTCGGCATCGAGTCCACCAGCTTCCGCGACGGCCTGCCGCACGAGTCGGTCGAGGAGCTCGAGATCCTCACCGGTGACGGGCGCGTCGTCGTGGCCCGCGAGGACAACGAACACCGCGAGCTCTTCCGCGCGTTCCCCAACTCGTACGGCACGCTGGGCTACGCGCTGCGCATCCGGATCAAACTCCGCAAGGTGCGGCCGTACGTGCATCTCACGCACGTCAGGTTCACCGACGCGGGCAAGTGCATGCTGGCCATGCAGGAGATCTGCGACAGCATGGTCCACGACGGCGAGAACGTCGACTTCGTGGACGGCGTCTTCTTCACGCCGGGGGAGATGTATCTGACGCTCGGCCGGTTCGCCGATCGTGCCCCCTACGTGTCCGACTACACCGGGATGCGCATCTACTACCAGTCGATCCGGCAGCGCAGCCGCGACTGGCTGACCGTCCGCGACTACCTGTGGCGCTGGGACACCGACTGGTTCTGGTGCTCGCGGGCCTTCGGCGTGCAGCAGCCGATGATCCGCTCGCTCATGCCGCGCCGCTACATGCGCTCCGACGTCTACCGCAAACTGGTGGCGCTCGACCGGAAATACGGCCTGACCGCCCGTGTCGACCGGTGGCGCGACCAGCCCGTGCAGGAGTCGGTGATCCAGGACGTCGAGGTCCCGATCGAGCGCGGCGCCGAGTTCCTTGACTTCTTCCACGACAAGGTGGGCATGACACCTGTGTGGATGTGCCCGCTCCGCGCCGGCTCGCGCTGGCCGCTCTATCCGCTGGAGCCGGGCAAGCTGTACGTGAACTTCGGATTCTGGGGCATGGTGCCGCTGCCACGGGGGCAGTTCGACGGCTACTACAACCGGCTCATCGAGCGGTCGGTCCACGAGCTCGACGGGCACAAGTCGCTCTACTCGACCTCCTATTACGCCCCGGAGCAGTTCTGGCAGCTGTACAACGGCGAGGCCTACCGGCCGGTCAAGCGGGAATACGACCCGAACGGTCGCCTGCTGGACCTGTACGAAAAGTGTGTACGGGGAAGGTGAAACACGGATGGCGCTGGCAACCATCTTCGAGAAGATCGTCGGCACTGACGCGAACGTCGCGTTCACGGCCTACGACGGGAGCAAGGCCGGGCCGGACGGGGCAGACCTGGCCATCGAGGTGAAGTCCCCGATCGCGGTGGCCTACCTCGCCCAGGCTCCCGGAGAGCTGGGCCTGGCCCGGGCGTTCGTCTCCGGGCACCTTGACGTGCAGGGAGACCTCTACACCCTGCTCGACCGCATGTGGAACATCACCACCAACGACCTCACGACGTCGGAGAAGCTCGCCGCCGTCCGGGCCCTCGGCATGAAGCCGCTGCTCATGCGCGTGCCGCCGCCCCCGCAGGAGATGCGCCAGAGCGCCCTTGCCAGGCTCGGCTCCCGCCACGCCAAGCAGCGCGACGCCGAGGCCATCCACCACCACTACGACGTCTCCAACCGCTTCTACTCGTGGGTCCTGGGCCCGTCCATGGCCTACACGTGCGCCGTCTTCCCCTCTGAGGGCTCCACGCTCGAGGAGGCCCAGTTCGCCAAGTTCGACCTGGTGGCCCGCAAGCTCGGGCTGGAGCCGGGGATGCGCCTGCTCGACGTGGGCTGCGGCTGGGGCGGCATGGTCATCCACGCCGCACAGCACTACGGCGTCAAGGCCCTGGGCGTGACGCTGAGCAGGCAGCAGGCGGAGTGGGGGCAGAAGGCCATCGCCGACGCCGGCCTCGAGGACCTGGCGGAGATCCGCTTCATGGACTACCGCGACGTCCAGGAGACCGGCTTCGACGCGGTCAGCTCGATCGGCCTGACGGAGCACATCGGCAAGGCCAACCTGCGGGCCTACTTCTCCTTCCTGAACGGGAAGCTGAAGCCCGGCGGGCGTCTGCTCAACCATTGCATCACCCGGCCGACCGGCAAGGAGAAGACCTTCAACAAGGGCGGCTTCATCAACCGCTACGTCTTCCCCGACGGCGAGCTGGAGTCGGTGGGCCTGCTGATCAGGCAGATGGAGGACCTCGGCTTCGAGATCCGCCACGAGGAGAACCTCAGGGAGCACTACGCGAAGACCCTGCGGCACTGGTGCGACAACCTCGACGCCAACTGGGACGACGCGGTCCAGGAGGTCGGCATGGGCACGGCCCGGGTGTGGGCCCTCTACATGGCGGGCTGCATCGTGGGCTTCGAGCGCAACAAGGTGCAGCTCCACCAGGTGCTGGGCGTCAAACTCGACCGGGACGGCCGGTCGGGGGTGCCGCTGCGGCCGGCGGTCGACTGGCCGTGACGGCCCCGCGCGGGAGGGCCGGCCGGTCCTCCCGCGTGACGGGTGCCGTCAGTCGTAGGGATCGTGGTCGCGGCGCTCGTAGCCGCGCTGTTCGTAACCTCGCCGCTCATAACCCTGCCGCTCGTGACGGGGCTGCTCGTAGCGCGGCTGCTCGTGGCGGGGCTGCTCGTAGTGCGGCCGGTCGTATCCGCGGGGCTGGTCGTATCCGCGGGGATCGTAGCCCCTGGGCTGCTCGTACGGGTGGGGCTCGGGCTCCGGCGCCTCCATCAGGGCCGTGCGCCCGATCGACGTCAGCAACGAGGCGATGGCGATGCCGATGACGAGGTTGATGGCGGCCGTGGCGATCTGCTCCAGGAGATCGGCGGAGTGCATGAACGGCAGGATCGTGATGATGACGGCGAAGAGCCCGGCGATCCAGCTGAAGAACCTGGCCGGCTCAGGCGTGGAGAGCATGAGGACGAAGAGCAGCAGCGTGGCCACGAGCGCGGCCGCGGCGGCCGAGATCGCGTAGCCCGTGGTCGCCGCGCTGCCGTAGACGGGATCGCCGTCGGGGGCGATCACGCGGATGCCGAGCAGGCTCTTGCTGATCATCACGCCGACCACGGCGATCAGCGCGGCCACGACGGCTGCGGCGACCCCTCCTCCCCACACGCGCGCCGGGTTGACCCGTGGTCCGGCCGATCCAGGGCGGCGATCATAGCGATCGTGCGAGGGGTATGACATGGGCTCACCTTTGTCGCGGATGCCGATCAAGCACTTCGGAAACCTTACACGCGCCGTCAAGAGCCGCCCGGGGAGCCGCTCTCCCGTCAGGAGGTCGTGCAGGCGGCGCCGTTGAGGGTGAAGGCGTCCGGCTCTGCGGTGTCCCCGCCGTGCGTGGCCTGGAAGCCGAACGACGCCGACGCGCCCGGGGCGATCGTGCCGTTGTAGGGGGCGTTCGTGGCCGTGACCTGGCCGCCGGCCGGCGAGACGGTGGCGTTCCACGCGGAGGTGACCGTCTGTCCCGGGGGAAGCGTGAAAGCGAGGGCCCACGAGCCGACCTGCGACGAGCCCGTGTTGGTGATCGTGACGGCCGCCGTGAAGCCGGTGTTCCAGCTGTTCATGGTGTACGTGACCCGGCAGGCTCCCGGCGGGTCCGGCGTGACGGTCGGCGAGGTGGTCGGGCCGCCGCCGGCCGACAGGCCGAAGAAGTCGATGACCGCGGCGGCCATCCCGCTCTGAGGCAGGCTGTGGCCGACTCCCTGGATGCTGATCGCCTCCACGGGCGGGGTGGTCCCGGTGCCGCCGTACCTGGTCCTGGTCCAGTTGGGCTGCGGCCGGTCGGTGAGGCTGGGCGTCTGGCTCAGGCCGTGGACGTCGGTCCACTGCTTGATCTGCTCCTGGAAGTTCGGATAGCGCAGCGTGCCGTCCTCGGTGCCGTGCCAGATCTGCATGCGCGGCCTGGGGCCGCTGTAGCCGGGGTAGGCGGCGCGCACCAGGTCGCCCCACTGCTGCGGCGTCCTGCTGATCTGCCCGTTGGCGCAGGCGCTGTTCCAACTGGAGCCGTCGGTGGTGGCGAAGCAGCCGAACGGCACCCCCATGAACGCCGCCCCGGCCTTGAACACGTCGGGGTAGTCGCCGAGCAGGACGTTGGTCATCATGCCGCCGGACGACGCCCCAGTGACGTAGGTGCGGTCGGGGTCGGCGCCGTAGCGCTGCTGGACGTACCTGACCATGGAGACGATCCCGACGGGGTCACTGCCTCCGTCGTGCCGCAGCGCCTGCGGCGAGGAGACGTCGAAGCAGGAGCCGCTCCTGGTCGCCGACGGGTAGATGATCACGAACTTGTGCCGGTCGGCCAGCGAGGCGAACTCCGTGCCGGAGTGGAAGGCGGGGCCGGACCCGGTGCAGTAGTGCACGGCCACCAGGACCGCCGGGCGGGCGGGCACGCCGTCGGGGATGTACAGGTGCATGCGCAGGTTGCTGGGGTTGGCGCCGAAGCCGGTCACCTCCGTCAGCTGGGCGGAGGAGGCCGGGGTCGCCGTGATCAGGCCGGCGATGACGAGGGCCGCGGCGGCCGTCACGGCGCCTGCTATCCGGGATCTCAGGTTCATCGGGTTCCTCTCCCACGCGGCTGAAACATTGCGAGTGTGAAGAGAAACTTTCAATCTGGCAATCACCTCGGCACGGAACCGTGCGGTGAAACACATGCTGAGCTGCCATGAAGGGCCGGCGGAGGGCGACGCCGGGCTGAAAGTTTCGGCTGCCGTCAGCAGGCCGCGCGCAGCTCCTCGAGCGTGCCGGCCAGCGACGTCCAGGCCTGTCCGGCGTCCGGCGTGCGCCCGTGCGGCGAGCGCAGCCACTCCACGAACTCGGCCACGTCGTCGAGGGCCCACCGCAGCCGGTAGAACGCCAGCGCCCGCGGGTCGGGCGTGCGGCCCGTGGCCTCGGCGTACCGGGCGAGGTCGCCCGGCTCCTTGGCGACCAGCCAGAGGTCGCGCTCGGGCGGAGCCAGGCCGACCGTGTCCCAGTCGACCAGGGACCACTGGCCGTCCGCGCACAGCAGGTTGCCCGGATGCGGCTCGCCATGGGTCACCACCGGCTCGCCGAGGACGCCCGCCAACTGGTCGAGCTCCGCAAGCTTCCGGCGCAGCGTGCCCGCATGCTCCGCGATCAGCTCCCCGGCGGGCTCGGAGAACGGGCCGCCGAGCCAGGGACGGTCCGGCTCGCCCAGGCACGACTCCAGGACAGCCCGGCCGGCCGGCTCCGGCGGGCGCGACGGGGCCGGCAGCGGAGGAGGTGTCGCGTGCAACTCGGCCAGCAGGTCGATGACGGCGCCGCGCTCGGAGGCCGTCAGCTCATCGCCGAAATGCCCGGCGGCGCCCGCGGCGTACGGGAAGACGCTCATGGCGTAGCGGTGCCGGTCGAGCCGGCGCAGCGTCGTGCCGTCGGAGGCGCGCAGCGGGGCCACCACGAAACCGAGCCCCGCCTCGTCCCGCAGGGCCACCGCGGTGTCCATGGCCAGCCCCAGCCCGTCGAACGTCCGGCGCCGCACGTCGGCGACCGTGATGAACCACCGCCGCCCGCCCTCGTCGCCCGCGACCCAGTGATAGTCGCCGAACCCGACGGGCGCGTAGTCGAGCCTGGTGGCGCGCACGTCCCACGCGCGCAGCGCGGGACGCAGCAGCCCTTCGTCGAAGTCCTCCGGCCGATCTCGCACGCGATCCACGCTATCGGTACGAACCAGGCGATTTCCCGTCAATAAGCCAGTCGATGGCGGAGACGACATGGTCGGCCCCGCCCCCGGACGGCTCCGCCACCATGCCCCGGTCGACCCAGATCGTCCGCAGGCCCGCCCCCCGCCGTCGAAGAGCGCCAGCATCAGGTCTCCTTGTCGTGACGGGAACGCGGGCCGCTTCACGAGAGGGGCGCCGCGCCGGCGACGAACGCGGCCCGCTCCTCGACCGGCGCCCTGGGCAGCGCCACCACGTCGTACCCGTGGTCGGCGTAGGCCCGGACGACGGCCTCGTAGGTCCGCTCCGCCTCCTCCAGGCTCTGCTTGCGCTCGCTGTCGTGCTCGTAGATCTCGGGCCACGGCGGGGCGGCGAACACGCGCCGGTGATAGCGGAACGTCTCGGCCGCGGTGAGCAGGTGCGGCGGCACCGGACGCCCCAGCATCCGCAGGTAGCCGATGGTGTCGACCAGCCCCCGGTCGAACACCACCGGTCCCGGCCCCGGGGCCGTGCGGTGCGAGCGCAGGTCCCACGACAACATCAGCTCCGCGAACAACTCCGGATCCACCCAGGGCAGCGCGCGGCCGGAGATCGCCACCTGGTCCCGGATGATCGCCCGCCCGGCCTCGGGCCGCGTGGCGAACCCCTGGGCGCCCAGGTGCTCGACCAGCGTGCTCTTCCCTGAGCCTGGTCCTCCGGTGATGACGATGTAGCGGTCGTGGTGTTCGGGCATGCGGCAGCGTTCCCCTTCTCTCGGTGGTGACAGGAAGGCCGCCGATGAGGGCCGGGCGCGGGAGGCACGCGCCCGGCACGTCGCGCCTAGCGCAACTCCCGCTTGAGGATCTTGCCCGTGGCCGTCATCGGCAGCTCGTCGCGGAACTCGATGATGCGCGGATATTTGTAGGCCGCCATGTTCTCCTTGCACCAGGTGATCAGCTCGTCCTCGGTGATCGTGGCGCCGGGCGTGCGGATGACGTACGCCTTGATCTCCTCGCCGTGGGAGTCGTGGGCGACCCCGACCACGGCGGCGAGCGAGACGGCCTCGTGGGTGATCAGCACCTCTTCGAGCTCGCGCGGGTAGACGTTGAACCCGCCCCTGATGATCATGTCCTTGGAGCGGTCGATGATGGAATAGTAGCCGTCGGCGTCACGGGTCGCGATGTCGCCCGTCCTGAACCAGCCGTCGCGCATGACCTCCGCGGTCGCCTCGGGGCGGCCGTAGTAGCCCTTCATGATGTTGTGGCCGCGGATGGCGATCTCGCCGGGACCCTCCCCTTCGACGGTCTTCCAGTCGCCGTCGACCAGCTTCATCTCCACGCCCCAGATCGGCGTGCCCACGGTGCCCGGCTTAGCGGGCCGGCCGGGCTGGTTGAAGCTGGCCACCGGCGCGGTCTCCGACAGCCCGTACCCCTCCAGGATGCCGACCCCGAACGTCTGCTCGAAGTCCTTGAGCACCTCGACCGGCGAGGACGCGCCGCCCGCCACGGCCACGCGCAGGGAGCGCGGCACCTCCACGCCGTCCGCGTGGATCTTGGAGAGCATGCCCCAGTACATCGTGGGCACCCCGGCGAAGAACGTGACGTTCTCCTTCGTCATGAGCGCGAGCGCCTCGCCGGGGTCGAAGCGCGGCATCAGCACGATCGCCGAGCCGCGCAGGAAACCCGTGTTCATGACGACGGTCTGGCCGAAGGAGTGGAAGAGCGGCAGCACCGCCAGATAGACGTCGCCGCCCTCGCTGTCGGGGAACATCGTGTCGCTGACCATGGCGTTCATCAGCATGTTCTGGTGGCTGAGCTCGGCGCCCTTCGGCTGGCCCGTGGTGCCCGAGGTGTAGAGGATCACCGCGGTGTCGTCGGCGGCGGTCTGCACGGTCGCGAACTCGCCCGCCATCCCGCCGAGCGCGGCCCAGATCGACTCGCCGTGCTCGGACTCGGTCGCCAGCGGAGTGGCGGGGAGGACGAAGAAGTGCTCGCAGCCGGCGGTCGCCTCGAACCCGGCCTTCCCGCGCTCACCCAGCGGCAGTTCGGGCGTGCCCTCGAAGCAGAACAGGGCCTTGGCGTCGCTGTCGTCGAGGTGGTAGGCGATCTCGCGGGACTGCAGCAGCACGTTGAGCGGCACCACCGTGGCGCCGGCCTTCAGGATGCCGAAGTAGACGAACGGGAAGTACGGCAGGTTCGGGCAGGCAAGCGCGACCTTGTCGCCCTTGCCGATCCCGCGCGACACCAGCAGGTTGGCCACCTGGTTGGCGACAGTGTCGATCATGGAGTACGGCAGCCGCATGTCGCCGAAGACGATCGCGGTGCCGTCGGGGGTGTTCCTGGCGCTGTCCTCCAGGACGACCGACAGATTGAGCATGACGCCTTCCTCCCTCTCAGCAGGCTTCGGCGCCATCTTCGCAGGGGCAACATACCGGCCGGTAGGGCAAAATCGCGATTTCTCCCGCTGTGGCGCCCCGGACGCGGCCCGTCGCAGGTTGCGGGGGCCACCTCGGGATATGGACGTGCCCCTGCGCCTGGAGTAAGCAGGGAGCAAACACTCCCCAAGGAGGGTCATGGAGTACGACTATGTGATCGTCGGAGCGGGGTCGGCGGGCTGCGTGCTGGCCGGCCGCCTCTCGGAGGATCCGGATGTGTCGGTGGCGCTGGTCGAGGCGGGCGGGCGGGACGGCAAGCTCGAGATCCGGATGCCCGCGGGCTTCTCCAAGCTGTTCAAGACCGGCGACGACTGGAACTTCACCACCGCCAAGCAGGGCGAGCTGTCCGGCCGCGAGCTCTACTGGCCCAGGGGCAGAGTGATCGGAGGCTCGTCCTCCATGAACGCCCAGATGTGGGTGCGCGGCTGCCAGCGCGACTACGACCAGTGGGGCGTGCCCGGCTGGACCTACGACGACGTGCTGCCGTACTTCACCAGGGCCGAGCGCCGCGTCGGCAGCAACGAGGGCGGCGTCTACGGCACCTCGGGCCCTCTGTACGTCTCCGAGCTGCGCAGCCCCAACGTCACCACCGCCGCGTTCCTCCAGGCCTGCGACGAGCTGGGATTATCCCGGCTCAGCGAGCTGAACGGGCGCTCCAACGAGGGCTACAGCCCCACCCCCGTCACCCAGCGCCGCGGCCGCAGATGGAGCGCGGCCGACGCCTACCTGCACCCGGCCATGAAGCGGCCCAACCTCCACGTGATCACCGGGGCCTCCGTCGAGCGGGTGCTGTTCGACGGCCGCCGGGCCGCCGGCGTCGAGTACGGCGGCGGGCGGATCGGAGTCAGGCGCGAGGTCATCCTGTCCGCCGGTACGATCGGCTCGCCCCACCTGCTCATGCGCTCCGGCGTGGGCGCGCCGGAAGAGCTCCGCGACGCCGGGGTGCCCGTCGTGCGCGAGCTGCCCGAGGTCGGCAAGAACCTGCAGGACCACCTCTCCACGGGCGTGTTCGTCGAGTGCCGGCAACCGGTGACGCTGACCAAGGCCGAGTCGATCGGCAACCTGCTGCGCTATCTCGTCCTGCGCTCCGGCATGCTCACCACGAACATCGGCGAGGCCGTGGCGTTCATCAGGACCTCGGACGAGGAGCCCGCTCCCGACATCGAGCTGGTCTACGCGCCCGTGCCGTTCGTCGACCACGGCCTGTCCGAACCGGCCGGCCACGGGATCACCGTCGGGGTCGTGCTGCTGCAGCCGGACAGCCGCGGCAGGGTCGGGCTGAGCGGACGCGACGTGGTGATCGACCCCGCCTACCTGACCGCGGAGGCCGACCTCCGGCGCCTGGTGGCAGGGCTGAAGACGGCCAAGCAGGTGTTCGCCACCGCCGCCATGAAGCCGTACGCGGGTGGGCCGATGGCGCCGTACTGGGGGCCGGAGAGCGACGAGGAGCTCGCGCAGTGGGTGCGCGAGCGCGCCGAGACCCTCTACCACCCCGTCGGAACCTGCCGCATGGGGGTCGACGACGCCTCCGTCGTGGACCCCGAGCTGCGGGTGCGCGGTGTCGAAGGGCTCAGGGTCGTGGACGCGTCGATCATGCCGACACTGAACCGTGGCCACACCCACGCCCCGGCCGTCATGATCGGGGAGAAGGCGGCCGACCTGATCAGGAACGCGGGATGACGTAGGCGCGCCACCTCGCCCGCAGGATCGTCCTCGCCGCCGGTGATCCGGGCACGCAGGCCTGGTGGGAGCGCGACCCGCGTTCGCGGCGGGTGCTCCGGCGGCGAGCCGAATAATGCTAGGTTTCGCAGTCGTGACTCCTCCGCCCCCTGAAGGAGGCGGCTTCTCGCTAAGCCGCTTCCGCAGGTTCGCGAAGGGCAAGCCCTGCCCTGAGGATGTTGACCGCCGCGTTGATGTCGGCGTGCGCGGTATGACCGCACGCCGTGCAGGCGAAGTCGGCCTGGGTGACGCGGCTCTCCCGTGCGCTGTGCCCGCAGCGGGCGCAGGTGCGGGAGGTGCCAACGGGGTTCACCGCGATCAGCGTGCGACCGGCGCTTTCAGCCTTGTGCGACAGGATCGTCAGGAACACCCCCCAGCCCGCGTCCAGGATCGACCGGTTGAGGCCGGACTTCTGCGCGACATTCCGGCCGGGGTGCTCGATCGTGCCGGACGCCGAGCGGGTCATGTTCGCGATCCGCAGGTCCTCGTGCACGATCACGTCATAGGCGGCCACCAGGGCGAGCGCGGCCTTATGCGCGCCGTCCAGACGTTGCCTGCGCACCTTGGCGTGCAGCGCGGCCACGCGGGCCACCGCCTTGCGCCGCCGCTTGGAGCCCCGCTTCTTGCGGGCCAGAACCCGCTGCGCGGCGGCCAGCCGGTCAGCGGAGGCGGCCAGGGGGCGGGGGTTGCTCAGATGCTGTCCGTCGGAGGTGGTGACGAGGGACGCCACGCCCATGTCGATCCCGGCGACCGCGCCGGTGGCGGGCAGCGGCTCGGCGGGCACGTCGTCGCACGACAGGACCACGAACCAGCGGGAGCCCTCGCGCTTGACGCTGATCGTCTTCACCTGGCCGTGCACGGGCCGGTGCCGGTGGACGCGGACGTGCCCGACGCCCTGGAGGCGCACGTAGGTCGTGGTGGGGTGGCCGGGCTGGGAGTCCCACCGGCAGCCGTCGCCGTCCTTGGGCCATTCGACCGTGTCGAACCGGCCGCGCCCCTTGAACCGCGGGAACCCCGGCGTGCGACCCGCGCGGACCCGCTTGAAGAACGCGGTGAACGCCTTGTCGAGCCGTCGCAGGGTGGCCTGCTGGGAGGAGAACGACCAACGCGCCTGCCCGTCCGGGTCGTCGGCGCGGATGTGTTTCAGCTCGGCCGACTGATCGCCGTACCGGACGCTCACGCCCGCCTTGGCGTAGGCGGTGCGGCGGTGCTCCAGAGCGGCGTTGTAGAGCTGCCGGTGGTCCTCCAGGCACGCCGCCAGCGCCGCCGCCTGCCGGGCCGTGGGGCGCAACAGGAATCGGAACGACCTGCGCACACCCCACCCCCCATCACGTTCGGTAACGGCATCACCACGATACTGGCTGGCGCCGACAAAATCAGGAAGGACATCCGTGATGCGCAGATGTGACAGGTCAGGGCACGATCGGGCCTTGACGGCCCTCCCGCTCCCGATTCACCCGTCGACTCAAGGCGACGGTCCCCTCGGGAGGATCTGATGGAGATCAGGAATGTCCACGCCAACGGGGTGGAGTTCGCGTACCTGACGATGGGGGAGGGGCCGCTGGCGCTGTGCCTGCACGGCTTCCCCGACACCGCCCACACCTGGCGCCACCTGATGCCTGCGCTGGCCGAGCGCGGCTACCGCGCGGTCGCGCCGTTCATGCGCGGTTACGCACCCACCGAGGTGCCCGCCGACGGCGCGTACGAGCAGGCCGCGCTGGTCGCCGACGTGCGCGCCCTGCACGAGGAACTCGGCGGCGACGCCGACGCGGTCGTCGTCGGCCACGACTGGGGCGCCTTCCCCGTCTACCTCACCGCCGGCCGCTTCCGCAGGGCCGTGGCACTCGCCGTGCCGCCGCCCGGCGTGCTCGGCTCGAGCTTCCTCGACTACGACCAGCTCAAGCGCTCGTTCTACGTCTTCCTCTTCCAGACCGGCATGGCCGAGGCCGCCGCCTCCAGGCCCGGCTTCTTCGACAACCTCTGGCGCGACTGGTCGCCCGGCTACGACGCGCGCCAGGACCTCGAGTTCGTCCGGCGCAGCATCGGCGCGCCCGCCAACCTCAGCGCGGCCATCGGCTACTACCGCTCGATGCTCGGCACCACGCCGCCCTCCGGCCGCTATCCGGAGGTCGAGTCCAAGGTGACGGGGCCCGTCCTCTACCTGCACGGCGCCCAGGACGGTTGCCTGAGCGCCGAGCTGACGCGCGACGCGCCCGGCCACCTGCCCGAGGGCTCACGGGTGCAGCAGGTGGCCGGCACCGGTCACTTCCTCCATCTCGAACGGCCCGCCGAGGTCAACCGGCTCATCCTCGACTGGCTCGGCCCGGCGTCCTCGGCCGAGCTGACCCAGATCCGCCCGATGGGCTTCAACCCCGGCTCCGGGCCTTTCTGAGCACCTGCCGCCCCGGACGTCCGGCGGATGCGTACGGTGTACGTCCGGACCATTGACGTAAGTGGCCGCTTTCCGAATGATGGCCACATGAGCGTCCTCGACTTCGATCTGTCGGACCCCGAGTTCTGGGCCAGGCCCATGGGCGAGCGAGAGCAGGCGTTCGAGCGGTTGCGCTCGCGCGAGACGCCCGCCTTCTTCGAGGAGATGGAGCTCTCCTTCGCGCCCAGGGGGCCCGGCTACCACGCGCTGGTCAAGCACGCCGACATTCTCGAGGCCAGCCGTAATCCCGAGGTCTTCAGCTCCGGCCAGGGCGGTGCGACGAACATCCCCGACATGCCCGCCGAGTTCACCGAGTATTTCGGCTCGATGATCAACATGGACGACCCCCGGCACGCGAGGCTCCGCAGGATCGTCTCGCGCGCGTTCACGCCCAAGATGATCAAGCAGTTCGAGGCGGACGTCGAGGCGGCGGCGGGTGCCATCGTCGGCGACCTCCTCGTCAAGGGGCCCGGCTGCGACTTCGTCACCGAGGTCGCCGCGCGCCTGCCCCTGAAGATCATCTGCGACATGATGGGCATCCCCGAGCGCGACTACCGGTTCGTCTTCGACCGCTCCAACATCATCCTCGGCGGCTTCGACCCCGAATACACCGGCGGCGATCTCACCCAGATCGCCGACCGCCTGCTCACCGCCGGGATGGAGCTGCAGCAACTGGTCCAGGACCTGGCCGCCCACCGCGCCGACCACCCCACCAACGACCTGACGTCATCCCTGGTCAACGCGAACATCGACGGCGAGCGGCTGACGATGCAGGAGCTGGGCTCGTTCTTCATCCTGCTGGTCGTGGCCGGCAACGAGACCACCAGGAACGCCATCTCGTACGGCCTGCGCCTGCTCACCACGAACCCCGGCCAGCGCGCGCTCTGGCTGGACGACATCGACGGGCGCGCGCCGGGAGCCGTGGAGGAGATCGTCCGCCTGGCCTCCCCGGTGAACTTCATGCGCCGCAAGGTGACCCGCGACCACGAGATGAACGGCCACCTCTACCGCGAGGGCGAGAAGGCGGTCCTGTACTACTGGGCGGCCAACCGGGACGAGGACGTGTTCGCCGACCCGCTGCGCTTCGACATCGCCCGCGACCCCAACCCGCACGTCGGCTTCGGCGGCCCTGGCCCGCACTTCTGCCTCGGCGCCCACCTGGCCAGGCGGGAGATCACGGTGATGTTCCGCGAGCTGCTGCGCCGCGTCCCGCACATCGAGGGCGGCAAGCCGGACCGCCTGCACTCCAGCTTCATCAACGGCATCAAGCACATGGAGTGCGTCTTCTAGCCGTCGAGGCCCCGGGTCAGGAGGCCAGCCTGATCTGGTTCATGACCGTGCGGATGTCGGGCAGGAGCTGCTTGCTCTCGGCCGGGATCGACATGTAGACGATAGCCGGGACGTTGCCGCCGGTGTTGACGGCCATCGTCACGATCGTGGCCTTCTCGGTCTGCGACGTCAGCGAGTACGCGATCAGCCGTCCCGTGGAGTCGCCCACCTTGATCGCCTGCTGGGCGATCTTGCGGACCTTGTTGTCCTTGGGGAAGAAGCTCCTGCGGGCGGAGAGCACGACCTGCTTGATGACCGGCTCCAGGTCGTCCCGCTCGTAGTACGAGGCCAGCCGCTGCGACAGCGGTGCCGTCATCAGCTGCGCGTAGCGCTCGGGCGCTACCTGGACGTACTGGCGGGTGTCGAAGCCGTACGTGGCCTTGACCGTGGCGCGCTGGTCCAGCCGCCAGTCACCGCCGAGGCGCGGGACCGAGATGCGGGCCGGCGCGTCCGGGATCCTGCCGAGGACGGGGGATGGCTTGCCGGAGTATTTCGGCAGCGGGCCGATCGACGACGAGGTCTTGGTGGCGCGCGGCTTCTTCGAGGCGGACGGCTGCGCCGCGACGTTCGAGCTCGCCGGGTCCTCGCTCGCGAGCGGTCCCGCGAGGAACGCCCAGACCAGCGCGATCACCAGGGCGACCGCCACCGAGCTGCCGAGAGCGTACATCCAGACGGGTTTGCCTGGTTCGTCCTCCAGGGCGTCCTGCTCGCCCATGGCCTGGTAGTTGTCGCCGAAGACGGTGTTCCAGAGCTCCTGCTGGCGCTCGGGCGGCGGGGTGCGCGACCCGCTGATCTGGCCGGCCGTCACGAAGCGGCGGTCGGGGTCGGAGGGGTCGCGGTTGAGGTTCGACCCGGGGCGGGAGGCATGGTCCTCGCCGGGGGGCGTGTCAGTGTGGGGGGAGTCCATGGGGGTGGAGGGCACCGCGCGATCGTCTCGCAGGTTCTCGGAGTGTTTGGCGTACGTGATCGTCCGCTCGGAGGCGGGGATGGAGGGCGGGGGAGGGTGAGCTGCGGACGGGCCGTCGTGCGGCGGGGCGTTGTTCGGGGCGGACTGGTGGTGCGTGGGCGTGAGCTCCGGTGACTCGGCCGCGTGGCGCTTGCCCCGTGGCGCCGGTTCGTCCGGCCACGCGCCGGGGGCGGGGGCCGGCGGCTGCGCCCACGCGGGCACCGGGTCGGGGACCTGAGGCTGCTCGGGGTGCTGGGGCGCCTTCGTGCCGCCCTGCGGTGGCCGGTCCTGCCGCGAGGAGGATCCAGGAGCGGCCTGCGGTGGTCCGGCCGCGCTCTGGCGGGACGCCTCTGGCCAGGACATGGGCACCTCGGGGGAGGACGTCTCCGGCCACGAGGCCGGCATGTCCCGGTGTGGTGTGTCAGGCCAGGAGGAGGGAGCGGCGGCGTTCTGCGCGGAGCCGGACCAGGAGGAAGGGCTGGTGGCGCTCTGCGGCGGGAGGTCCGGCCAGGAGGAGGCGCCCGGGGCGGTGCTCTGGGGCGGCTCGGGCCAGGACGGGCCGGTCGTGTCCTGCGGGGAGGCCGCGTGGCGTGAGCGGCGGGGAGGCTCGGGCCAGGAGTCGTCCTTGCGCGGCGGCTCCGGCCACGCGGGGTCGCCGTGGCCGGGCACCGGTGTCTCGGGCCACGATGTGGGAACGTCGGCGGCGTGCGAGCCGGACGTCCGTGGGCCGGATCCGTCGCGTCGCGGCGCGTCGGGCCAGGACGGCAGGTGTGATCCGGAATCATCCGCTGCCATGGCAGGCCCTCCCGATGTAGTGTCCGGATTTACCCTTATGTCCGGATTTGACGCCCTCGGCATGATCTCATGGGATTTTCCAGGAGATGTAGGCGGTTCCGCAGCGAAACGAGCGAAGCCGTCAGGATCGGTCGGCGGATCCTGGAGCGGCAGGTCGGCTTCCGGACGATCAGGCTCAGCTGGGTACACCACGGCGACAAGGCTATTCTTCTGGGACGAATGAGGTCACAACGGATACATCACCATCAGGTCTCGCTGGACCTGAAGAATCTATTGTGCCCGCCCGCCTCGATCGAGTATCTGCATTCAGCCGAAGACGTGCGCTAGGCTTGACACATGCGTTCCGCGACCCTGCTTCTTAGCGGGCCGCGACGGCCCTGAAGATCTCGCCGTCGCGGCTCCACCCCTCGTTGTGTGCACGGGGGGTTTTCTTATGGGTCCGAGTCAATTCAAAGGACAGTAGCCGTGAGTGAGTACGATCCGCAGGCGCTGCAGGCCAAGTGGCAGCAGCGATGGGAGGAGCAGGACCCCTACCGGGCGAGCGAAGACCCGGCCGACCCCCGCGAGCGGCGCTACATGCTCGACATGTTCCCCTACCCGTCGGGCGACCTGCACATGGGCCACGGCGAGGTCTTCGCCATCGGCGACGTCATCGCGCGCTTCTGGATGCAGCAGGGCTACAACGTCCTGCACCCGATCGGCTGGGACTCCTTCGGCCTGCCCGCCGAGAACGCCGCGATCAGGCGCAACGCCCACCCGGCCGAGTGGACCTACGCCAACATCGAGACGCAGGCCACCTCGTTCCGGCGCTACGCCGTCTCCTTCGACTGGTCGCGTCGCCTGCACACCAGCGACCCCGACTACTACCGGTGGAACCAGTGGCTGTTCAACCGGTTCTTCGAGCGCGGCCTGGCCTACCGCAAGGGCGGCCTGGTCAACTGGTGCCCCAACGACCAGACCGTGCTGGCCAACGAGCAGGTCGTGGCCGGCAAGTGCGAGCGCTGCGGCGCCGACATCATCCGCCGCGAGCTGACGCAGTGGTACTTCAAGATCACTGACTACGCGCAGCGCCTGCTGGACGACATGGACCAGCTGGACACCTGGCCCGAGCGGCTGCTGACCATGCAGCGCAACTGGATCGGCCGCTCAGAGGGCGCCGACGTGCTGTTCGAGATCGAGGGCCGCGACGAGCCGGTCCACGTCTACACCACGCGGCCCGACACCCTGTTCGGCGCCACGTTCTTCGTGGTCGCCGCCGACGCCGCGCTGGCCGACGAGATCGTCACCGACGAGCACCGCGCCGCCTTCGAGGCCTACCGCGCCGAGGTCGCCAAGCTGAGCGACATCGAGCGCCTGGCCACCGACAAGGAGAAGACGGGCGTCTTCCTGGGCCGCTACGCGATCAACCCGGTCAACGGCGAGCGCATCCCCGTCTGGGCGGCCGACTACGTGCTGTCCGACTACGGCCACGGCGCCATCATGGCCGTGCCCGCCCACGACCAGCGCGACCTGGACTTCGCGCTGAGGTTCGGGCTGCCGGTGAAGGTCGTCGTGCACACCGGCCTGGCCGACCCCGGCGAGACGGGCGAGGCCACGCCCGGCGAGGGCACGCTGGTCAACTCCGGGCCGCTCGACGGCCTGAGCAAGACCGAGGCCATCGCCAGGATCATCGAGATCCTGGAGCGCGACGGCAGGGGCACGGGCGCGGTCAACTACCGGCTGCGTGACTGGCTGCTGTCCCGGCAGCGCTTCTGGGGCACGCCGATCCCGATCATCCACTGCCCCGACTGCGGCGAGGTGCCCGTCCCCGACGAGCAACTGCCGGTCACGCTGCCCGACATGCGCGGCGAGGCGCTGGCGCCCAAGGGCGTCTCCCCGCTGGCCAGCGCGACGGAGTGGGTCAACGTCGAGTGCCCCAAGTGCTCCGGTCCCGCCCAGCGCGACACCGACACGATGGACACCTTCGTCGACTCGTCGTGGTATTTCCTGCGTTACTGCTCGCCGGGCTACGCCGACGGCCCGTTCGACCCCGAGCAGGTGCGCAAGTGGGGCCCGATCGACCAGTACGTCGGCGGCATCGAGCACGCGGTGCTGCACCTGCTGTATTCACGGTTCTTCACCAAGGTCCTGCACGACATGGGCATGGTCGACTTCACCGAGCCGTTCGTCCGCATGCTCAACCAGGGGCAGGTGATCAACGGCGGCAAGGCCATGTCGAAGTCCCTGGGCAACGGCGTGGACCTGGGCCAGCAGATCGACGACTTCGGTGTCGACGCCGTGCGCCTGACGATGATCTTCGCCGGGCCGCCCGAGGACGACATCGACTGGGCCGACCTCTCGCCGGCCGCCTCGCAGAAGTTCCTGGCCCGCGCGCTGCGCGTGATGTCCGAGGTCACCAGCGAGCCCGGCGTCCCGGTCGAGCGCGGCGACGTGGAGCTGCGTAAGGTCACGCACCGCACGATCGACGAGGTCACCAGGCTGGTCGAGTCCTACCGCTTCAACGTGGCGGTGGCGCGCATGATGGAGCTGACCTCGGCCACGCGCAAGGCCATCGACTCCGGCCCCGGCCCGGCCGACCCGGCGGTGCGCGAGGCCGCCGAGTCGCTGGCCGTCATGCTGTCGCTGGTGGCCCCCTACACCGCCGAGGAGGGCTGGGAGCGGCTGGGCCGCACCGGTCCCGTCGCCTTCGCCGGCTGGCCGGCGGCCGAGCCGCAGCTGCTGGTGCAGGAGTCGGTCACCTGCGTGGTGCAGGTGGCGGGCAAGGTCCGCGACCGCCTGGAGGTCCCGCCCGGCATCAGCGAGGACGACCTGCGGGCGCTGGCCCTGGCCTCGGAGAAGGTCGCATCCTACCTGCAGAACGCGCCCCGCAAGGTGATCGTCCGGGCGCCCAAGCTGGTCAACATCGTCCCTTAGAGGGAGCGCAGGGCCGGCAGCAGTTCCTTCTCCGCCCAGTCGAAGAAGGGCTGCTGCCGGTCGTGCCCGATCTGGACGAGCGCGATGTGGGTGAATCCCGCGTCGACGTACTTCCTCGCGGCCTGCACGACCGCGTCCACGTCGTCGCCGCAGGGCACGCTCTGCGCCACGTCCTCCGGGCGCACGGTGCCGGCAGCGGCGGCGAAGTTCACCGGCGCGGGCAACTCGGCCATGACCTTCCAGCCGCCGGTGGCCGCCCAGCGCCACAACGTGTGCGCGCGCTCCTTGGCGGCCTCGGCGTCGGTGTCGTAGGAGAGGGCGAGCTGGCCGTAGACGGGCCTGCCGTGGCCGCCCGCCGCGTGGAACTGCTGCACCACCTCCGGCAGCGGCTCGTTGATCACCAGTACGTCGCCGTACTCGGCGGCGAGCTCGGCGGACTGCCCGCCGGAGGCGGCGATGCCGATCGGCACCGGGCGCTCCGGCAGGTCGTAGAGCTTGGCGGAGTCGACGTCGTAGAACTCGCCCTGGCGGGTGACGTACTCGCCGCTGAAGAGCTCCCTGATGATCTGTACGGCCTCGGCGAACATGCGGTGCCTGGTGTCGACCGGCGGCCAGCCCTCGCCGATGACGTGCTCGTTGAGGTTCTCGCCCGCGCCGAGCCCCAGGGTGAACCGGCCCCCGCTCAGCACGCCCATCGTGGCCGCCTTCTGCGCGACCACGGCCGGGTGGTAGCGCATGATGGGGCACGTCACGTAGGTCATGAGCGGGAGCCGCTCGGTGACCTGGGCCACGGCGCCGAGCACCGACCAGCAGTAGGGCGAGTGCCCCATCTCCTCCAGCCACGGGAAGTAGTGGTCGGAGATGACCGCGTAGTCGAAGCCGATCCGCTCGGCCGCCGCGGCGTAGTCGACCAGCTCGCGGGCCGGGGTCTGTTCGGACATCAGGGTGTAGCCGATTTGTACCATGTGCCCCGGCTACCCCTGTTCGCCGGGATTAGCGTCCAGGGACTGGAGATCGTCAACGACACCGGTCGCGCATCTCCTCGGCCACCAGGCCCAGGCCGATGCCCAGCAGCCAGACGTCCTTGGCGATCGCGACGCCCTGCTCGGAAGGCCGCAGACTGCCCTCCTGCCGCAGGCCGGGAGTCTTGAGATACAGCCCGAGCAGGCCCGCCGCGAAGCCCGTCAGCGCGGCCCCCGCCAGGAGCGACGGCACCAGCGGCACCAGCAGGGCCACGCCGAGGGTGATCTCCGTCTTGGAGAACAGCCTGGTGAAGGTGAGCGGGCTCATCCTGTGCAGGAACGGATAGGTGCCCGAGGCCATGCCGTGCAGGCTCGCGGCGGTGTCCTCGCCTGCGCCTGACTTGCTGAGCCCGGAGTTGAGGATGACGGCCGCGGCGGCCAGCCGGGGTGGGAGCTGATGCGGGCGGGCGAGGATCTTCATGGTGCCTCACAGGATGCAGAAGCCGGAATCCGTACCATTCCCCTGCATGTCCGGCGCATCCCGGACTTGGCCGTTCCGAGGACAGCGTCAGTTCGCTGGGGAGAGAATTCTTGGGCTGGCCTTGGTCTCGCGCATTAGTGTGCATCTGTGACAAATGGCGCATACCTCAGACACCCGCACCTGCACGGTGACATGGTGACCTTCGTCGCCGACGACGACGTCTGGCTGGCTCCCCTGACAGGAGGCAGAGCCTGGCGCTTCACCGCGGACCGCGTATCGGTGTCGCATCCGAGATTCTCGCCCGACGGCAGCCGCATCGCGTGGACCAGCGGCAAGGAGGGCGCCCCGGAGGTGTTCGCGGCCGAGATCGACGGCCCGGAGGGCGAACGGCTGACCCACTGGGGCAACACGGCGACCGGCGTACGCGGATGGACCCCCGAGGGCGACGTGCTCGCGGTCAGCGCGGCCGGGCAGAGCGAGACCAGCAGGAACTGGGCCTACGCGGTGCCGCTGGACGGGGGACCGGCCACACGCCTGCCGTACGGGTGGCTGAGCGACGTCGCGGTCAACGGCGCTCAGGTGGCGACCGTGTCGCCGATGTGGCGGGAGCCCTCGCAGTGGAAGCGGTACCGAGGCGGCACCGCGGGCAAGATCTGGGTCGACGCCGACGGCGACGGGACGTTCACCAGGCTGTTCGCCGACAGCGCGGCACAGTACTGGTCGGCCGGCTGGGTGGGCGACAGGATCGTGTTCCTGGCCGACATCGACGGCGTCGGCAACCTCTACTCCGCCCGGCCCGACGGCTCCGACCTGCGCAAGCACAGCTCCCACGAGGAGTTCTACGCCCGCCACGCCGCCGGTGACGGCGAGCGGGTCATCTACAGCCACGCCGGCGACCTGTGGCTGCTGGAGAGCCTGGACGCCGAGCCGTACCGGCTGGACGTGCGGCTGGGCGGGCCGCGGCCAGGGCGGGCCCGGCGGCCTGCGCCCCTGCGGGCGGGCTCGTACTCGCCCGACGCGAGCGGGCGGGCCAGCGTCGTGGAGATCCGCGGCACCGCCCACTGGGTGACCCACCGCGACGGCCCCGCCGGCGTGCTCCAAGCGCAGCCCGGCGTCCGCGTACGTCTCCCGCAGGCCCTGGACTCCGACGGGCGGGCCGTGTGGGTGTCCGACGCGAGCGGCGAGGACGGGCTGGAGGTCGGCACGCCAGGAGGCGAGATCAGGACGCTGGCCACCGGTCAGCTCGGCCGCGTGCTCGACCTGGAGGCCGCCCCTGACGGCAAGCACGTGGCGGTGGCCACCCACGACGGTCGGCTGCTGGTCGCCGACCTCGAATCCGGGAACCTCCGCGAGCTCGACCGCACCACGCAAGGAGACGTCAGCGGCCTGACGTTCTCGCCCGACTCGAGCTGGCTGGCCTGGGCGCACCCGCACCACGAGCCGCTGTCACAGATCAAGATCGGACGCGTCGACGGGACCTCCGTCATCGACGTGACCCCGATGCGGTTCGCCGACTACGACCCCGTCTTCACCAGGGACGGGAAACACCTGGCGTTCCTGTCGATCCGGACATTCGACCCCGTCTACGACACCCACAGCTTCGACCTGTCGTTTCCCCAAGGCTGCCGCCCCTACCTCGTGCCGCTGCAGGCAGGCACGCCGTCACCGTTCGACCCCTCGCTGCAGGGCCGCGGGTTCAACGGCGAGGACGCCAAGGCCGCCAAGGACGACGGAGCGAAGGACGACGCGCCGCCGCGCACCGAGGTCGACCCCGACGGCATCGCCTCCCGCGTGGTGCCGGTGCCGGTGCCCTCAGGGCTCTACGGCAACCTGCGCACCGCCAAGGACGCCCTCCTCTGGCTGCGCCACCCGCTCACCGGCCGCCTGGGCGACGGCACCGAGTCCGAGAACGACACCGTGCTCGAACGGTACGACCTCAAGAAGCGCGCCAAAGCAGAGCTCGGCAAGGAGGTGCGCTCGTTCGAGGTCAGCGGCGACGGCGCCAGGCTCGTCACCAACGGCAAGAACGGCCTGCAGACCCGCTCCGCCACCGAGGGGGACGAGGTCGTCACCATCGACCTCGACCGCGTCACCGTCCAGATCGACCCGGTCGCCGAATGGCGGCAGGGTTTCCGCGAGGCCGGACGGCTCATGCGCGACCACTTCTGGCGCGAGGACATGAACGGCGTCGACTGGCAGGCCGTACTCGACCGCTACGAGCCGCTGGTCGACCGCATCGGCTGTCACTCCGAGCTGATCGACCTGCTCTGGGAGACCCAGGGCGAGCTGGGCACCTCGCACGCCTACGCCGTGGCCAACGCCGGCGGCCACGACCCCCGCCGCCGCCAGGGACTGCTCGGCGCCGACCTGGCCAGGGACGGCGACGGCGTGTGGCGGGTCACCCGCATCCTGCCCGGCGAGTCGTCCGACCCCGCCGCCCGCTCGCCGCTGCTCGCCCCGGGCGTCGCCGTCCGCCCCGGCGACGCGATCACCGCCGTCGGCGGCCGCCCCGTCGACCCGGTACGCGGGCCGCTCGCCCTGCTGGCCGGCACCGCCGACCAGCCCACCGAGCTGACCATCCGCCCGGGCTCAGGTGGCGAGCCGCGCCGGGTCGTGGTGAACCCCATCGCCGACGAGACGCAACTGCGCTACCACGACTGGGTGGAGGACCGCCGCGCCCACGTCAGGCAGGCTACGGGCGGCCGGCTCGGCTACCTTCATGTGCCCGACATGGTGGCCTCGGGGTGGGCGCAGTTCCACCGCGACCTGCGTACCGAGATGGCCCGCGACGGGCTCATCGTGGACGTCCGCGAGAACAGCGGCGGGCACCTGTCGGAGCTGATACTGGAGAAGCTGTCCAGGAAGGTCACCGCGTGGTCGCTGGTCCGCGGGTACGAGCCGATGCGCTACCCGGAGGACTCGCCGCGCGGGCCGATCGTGACCGTCACCGACGAGTTCGCCGGCTCCGACGGGGACATCGTGAGCGCGGGGGTCAAGAACCGCGGGATCGGGCCGCTCGTGGGCACGCGGACATGGGGCGGCGTGATCGGGATCGACTCGCGCTACACGCTCGTCGACGGGACACGGGTGACGCAGCCGCGCTACGCGTTCTGGATCGAAGGCCCTGGGTGGGGGGTGGAGAACTACGGGGTCGATCCCGACGTCGAAGTGGTGATCACTCCGCAGGACCGGGTCGCGGGGCGTGACCCGCAGCTCGACAAGGCGATCGAGCTGGCCATGGCCGCCCTGGAGGAGAACCCGCCCGCCACGCCTCCCAGCCTGCCGCCCGCCCGCTGACCCCGCACACCGGTGGGGAGGAGCCGTACGGCCCCTCCCCACCGATGATCAATCACAACGGCCACCCGCCGAGCGCGGGTCAGCTGCAGCCGCTGGTCGAGCCGCAGCCCTCGCAGACGTAGCAGCTGCCGGCCGGGCGCATCTTGGTGCCACAGGTCATGCAGAGCGGCGCGTCCGCGGTGAAGCGCTGGTGGCTCTCCAGCGTCAGCTCGGCGACCGGCTGCTCCGTCTTGGGGGTCTCGATGGGCGCCGACTGGGCCAGCGCCTCGCGGTCGACCGGCTCCTGCAGCGCCGCGGGGTCCTCGCCCCGCTGCTGCGCCGCCCGCTCGGCCGCCGAGAAGATGCCCAGGGCCGCCCGCTCCTCATAGGGCAGGTGGTCGAGCGCCAGGCGGCGGAAGATGTAGTCCATCACCGACGTGGCCATCCGGATGTCCGGGTCGTCCGTCATGCCGGCCGGCTCGAACCGCATGTTCACGAACTTGCTCATGTACGTCTCCAGCGGCACTCCGTACTGGAGCCCGATGGAGATCGCCACGGAGAACGCGTCCATGACGCCCGCCAGCGTCGAACCCTGCTTGGACATCTTGAGGAAGACCTCGCCGAGCCCGTCGTCAGGGTAGGAGGAGGCGGTCATGTAGCCCTTGGCTCCGCCCACGGTGAACCGGGTGGTCATGCTCGGCCGCTGGTTGGGCATGCGCCGGCGGGTCGGCCGGTTGACCTCGACGACCTTGACCTCGGGCTCCGCCTGCGGCTCCTCCTTCTTGGAGCCGTTGCCCGCCGACAGCGGCTGGCCGACCTTGCAGTTGTCGCGGTAGACGGCCAGGGCCTTGAGCCCGAGGCGCCAACCCTCCGTGTAGACCTGCTCGATGTCGTCGATCGTGGCCGACTCGGGCAGGTTGACCGTCTTGGAGATGGCGCCGGACAGGAACGGCTGCGTGGCCGCCATCATCCGCACGTGACCCATGGGAGCGATCGCCCGCTCACCCATCGCGCAGTCGAACACCTCGTAGTGCTCCCGGCGCAGGCCGGGCGCGTCGACGACGTGACTGTGCTCGGCGATGTACTCGACGATGGCCTCGATCTGCTCCTGCTGGTAGCCGAGCTGCTTGAGCGCCCGCGGGATCGTCTGGTTGACGATCTGCATGGAACCGCCGCCGACCAGCTTCTTGAACTTGACCAGCGCCAGATCCGGCTCGATGCCCGTCGTGTCGCAGTCCATCATGAGGCCGATGGTGCCGGTGGGGGCGAGCAGGCTGGCCTGGGCGTTGCGGTAGCCGTGCTTCTCGCCCAGCTTGAGGCACTCCGACCACTGGCGCGAAGCCTCGGAGTGGATCTTCGCGTCCATGGAGCCGACCGTGCGCAGGTCGTCGTTGGCCGCCGCGTGCTTGCGCATGACCCGCTTGTGCGGCTCGGCGTTCCTGGCATATCCGTCGTACGGCCCCACCACGCCCGCCAGTTCGGCGCTGCGCCGGTAGGACACGCCGGTCATCAGCGACGTGATCGCCCCGGCCACCGCCCGGCCGCCGTCGGAGTCGTAGGCGTGCCCGGTGGCCATCAGCAGCGCGCCCAGGTTGGCGTAGCCGATGCCGAGCTGCCGGTAGGCGCGGGTGGTCTCGCCGATCTTCTCGGTCGGGAAGTCGGCGAACGAGATCGAGATGTCCATCGCGGTGATGATCAGCTCGGTCAGCTTGACGAAATCGGCGACGTTGAAGGAGTTGTCGTCCTTCAGGAACTTCAGCAGGTTGATGCTGGCCAGATTGCAGGACGAGTTGTCCAAATGCACGTATTCGGAGCAGGGATTGCTTGCGGTGATACGTCCGGTTTCCGGGGTGGTGTGCCAGTCGTTGATCGTGTCGTCGTACTGCAGGCCGGGGTCGGCGCACTCCCAGGCGGCCTTGGCCATCTTGCGGAAGAGGTCTCTGGCGTCGACCTTCTCGATGACCTCACCGGTCAGGCGGGCGCGCAGGCCGAAGTCTCCGCCCTTCTCCACCGCCCGCATGAACTCGTCGGAGACGCGCACCGAGTTGTTGGCGTTCTGGTACTGCACGGAGACGATGTCCTTGCCGCCCAGGTCCATGTCGAACCCGGCGTCGCGCAGCGCGCGGACTTTGTCCTCCTCGCGCGCCTTGGTCTCGATGAACTCCTCGATGTCGGGGTGATCTACGTCGAGCACCACCATCTTGGCGGCCCTGCGGGTCGCGCCGCCGGACTTGATCGTCCCCGCGGACGCGTCGGCGCCCCGCATGAACGACACCGGGCCGCTGGCCGTGCCACCGCTGGAGAGCAGCTCCTTGGAGGAGCGGATGCGGGACAGGTTGACCCCGGAGCCCGAGCCGCCCTTGAAGATCACACCCTCTTCTTTGTACCACTCCAGGATCGACTCCATCTGGTCGTCCACGGAGAGGATGAAACACGCCGACACTTGCTGCGGCGACTGGGTGCCGACGTTGAACCAGACCGGCGAGTTGAACGCGAACACCTGGTGGGCGAGCGCGTGCTTCAGCTCGTGGTCGAAGATCTCGGCGTCCTCGTCGCCGGCGAAGTAGCCGTGCTCGATGCCCGTCCTCGTGTAGACGCCGACGACCCGGTCGATCAGCTGCTTCAGGCTCCACTCGCGCTGCGGGGTGCCCACGGCGCCGCGGAAGTATTTCGTGGTCACGATGTTGGCCGCGTTGACCGACCAGAACTCGGGGAATTCGACACCCCGCTGCTCGAAGTTGACCGAGCCGTCGCGCCAGTTGGTCATGACGACGTCGCGGCGCTCCCACTGGATCTCGTCATACGGGTGCACACCGGGCTTGGTGAAGATGCGCTTCATCTTCAGTCCCTTACGCGGACGCTTGCCCCCGCGCGCCACTGAACCGCTGGCCGTCTCCGTCATGACTCCCCCTTCTCCGCCTTCAACTGTGAGATCTCGGCCTCGAAGTCCGCCAGGCTCTCGAAACCGCGATATACCGATGCGAAACGCAGGTAGGCCACCTCGTCGAGCTCCCGCAGCGGGCCGAGGATCGCCAGACCCACCTCGTTGGAGGGGATCTCCGCCGCGCCCTTGGCCCTGATCGCCTCCTCCACCCGCTGCCCGAGCTGCGCCAGCGAGTCCTCGCTGACGGGTCTGCCCTGGCAGGCGCGCCGCACGCCTGCGACGACCTTCTCCCGCGAGAACGGCTCCGTCACTCCGCTGCGCTTGCTCACCATGAGCAGTACGGTCTCCTGCGTGGTGAACCTGCGCCCGCACTCGGGACAGGTGCGCCGGCGCCTGATGGCCGCACCGTCGTCCGTCGAACGGCTGTCGATGACCCTGGTGTCAGGGTGGCGACAGAACGGGCAGTGCACGCTTTCGCCTCCAAGGCCCCTGCTTCACCACGAACCCGAACAGTGCACGAGGGGACGCTCGCGCACGCTCCATGGCTGACCACGGAACGGTGGCATAACCACAAGGTGTGGTGAACCTACATCGGTGTAACTACTAGATGTTGTGGTCCAACCGTAGAAGCGTGCGACCATGAACGCAAGTTGAGCCACCCCATCCCACCGAAGTCGCTGATCAGCCCGCCATCCTCTTCTGCCCCGGGCGTGTCGCGCCTTCGGACGGGGCGTTCGCGCAGTTGAGGGTGTCACAGGAGTCGTGCACGGCCTCGTCGGTGAACGATCCTCACAACGCTACCGGAAGACACTCCCACCACCACGCCCCCTCATTGAGCGCCCATGTCACCTCCGTCCGGGCCCCTGCCTCTGCGGCGTCGTGCGGCGGGATCCCGGCGCCACGCTGCGCCTGCCGGCAGGAGGTCAGCGTAAGGCGGTGGCGTCGTCCTTCGGGATGAAGAGGCGGGTGCCGGGGCGGATGAGGGAATCGGGCAGGCCGTTCAGCCGCTTGATCTCCTCCACCAGGGCTGCGGGATCCTCGCCGCGGGAGAGGGCGTCGGCGATCGCCCACAGTGTGTCTCCCTCGTGGACCTCCACCCACGACAGCCCCGCGTGGGCCGGCACCATGACGTGGACGGCGGCGTGCCCGGCGGTGCGCGTACCGAGCCAGAACCCGCCCAGGGACAGCAGTGCGGCCGCCACCACCAGCACGACCCGCCCGCGCCGGGTCAGCCGTAGCGGCGGGGTGGTCCGGCGGCGCGACGTGACGGCGGTTCGCCGCTGCCGCCGCTCCGCCGCTCGGCGACCCCACAGCCGCGCGATCCCCGTTCCGGCCTCCGCCTTCCTCCTCGCTCTGGTCTCCCTCCGCATCCGGGCCCCGGCCCTCGTCCCGATATCGGATCTCGTCGAGGCCCTTCCTGCCTCGCTCTGGGCCCTCCGGCTACCGTTTCGGGCCGTCCCCGGCCCGAGCCTCCGGGTTCCGGGCCTGGGGCGCGTTCGGGCTCGGGTGTCGGCGTCGGTGAGGGGGTCGGCTCCGGTCGGGCGCTCGACTTCGGTCGTCACCCGGGTTCCGGCACCGGCTCCCGGCTGCGTGCCGGCTCGTGCCCCCGCTCGGCTCCTCGGCTCGGCCCCTGTCGCGCTCAAGCCCGTCGGTCCGGACCGCCTCGGGGCTCCCATCCGTCGCGGGTCCGCGGGTGAGGCCCGCTTTTCCCTGCCGCCCGGGCCCGCGCCGGCGCCCGCGTTCGCGGCGCGTCGTCGGGTGGAGACGGTGGGGTCGCCGTCGGTGACGGACCGGCCCGGCGGCGCGGTGTCGTCGGTTGCGCCGCCCGTGCGGGGCGGCGGGACGAGGCGCAAATGGGATCTTCCTCCGCTATTCGAACGGGACCCCAACCTCTTGCCGGAATTACCGCTGGCGACGGGCTGTGTACGCGTATTGTCTCCCCGTCGGTCCTTACTCTGCGTGGCATCGGCGATGAGTGTGAGCTGTTTGACGTCTTCGCTGGTCGTGTCCATGTTTGTGGGTGTTCGCATGGATGACCTCCTGCCGTGCGGCCCGAGGAAAAGGCCAAATAAAGATCAGCAAATCGAACACGATGTCGATCGAACTCCCGTACGATGTTGTACACCACGCACGCGATATTTTCGAGGAAGACTCGAACAATTGTTTGAAGATGATCTTCAACAGAGATACGGTCGCTGTGTGCGACATCGAGACCACGGACTGGGAGGTTCGCCGGTGAGGCGGGCCGCCAGGCGAGGAGGCAGAGCATGACCGAGCGGGATGACACAAACGGGGTCAGCGACCTCGCGGTGCGACGGCGAGATTCTCTGGGCCTGACCCCCAGGCAGCGCAAGATCCTCGAAGTGATCCGCGACTCGGTGCAACAGCGCGGATATCCGCCCTCCATGCGCGAGATCGGCGAGGCGGTGCAGCTGACCAGCACCTCCAGCGTGTCTCACCAGTTGACGGCGTTGCAGCGCAAGGGCTATCTGAGGCGTGACCCGCACCGGCCCCGCGCGCTCGAGGTGCGGCTGCCCGGTGAGCCCGTGATGTGGGTCGATCCTGACGCCGCCCCCGACGTCGAGTCCACAGTGAGCCGCCCCACGGCCGCCTACGTGCCGCTCGTCGGGCGCATCGCCGCCGGCGGGCCGATCCTGGCCGAGGAGAGCGTCGAAGACGTCTTCGCCCTGCCCAAGCAGCTCGTCGGCGAGGGCACCCTCTTCCTTCTCCAGGTCGCCGGTGACTCGATGATCGACGCGGCCATCGCCGACGGCGACTGGGTGGTCGTCCGCCAGCAGCCGGTGGCGGAGAGCGGCGACATCGTGGCCGCGATGATCGAGGGCGAGGCCACCGTCAAGACCTTCAAGCGCAAGGACGGCCATGTCTGGCTCGTCCCCCACAACCCCAACTACGAGCCCATTCCCGGTGACGAGGCCAGCGTCCTGGGCAAGGTCGTGGCGGTTCTCCGGCGGCTCTAGCCCGACGGGGTGGCCAGGCGCGCGTCCAACCGCACGCGCCGCGATGACGGCGCGCGCCACCAGCACACATGCCATGGGAAACGACACCGCCCCTCCCCCCGGGGTCGTCGCCTTTTCGCCAGCCCGTCCCCGAAGAGTCCTCGGCGCGGACACGCCACCCCGCCGCAGTCCCCGACCGGCCGGCGAAACTCTCCGTGCGCACGTGTACCTGCCTGCCCGTGCGCACGCCGACCGTTCCTCTCCGGGGCCCCGCGGTCGGGAGCCTTTCGCGAGCCCGGGCCTGACCGGCGTCAACGCCGCGACGGGCGGCCTGCGAGTCGTGTGCGGCGATGCCGGTCAGCGGGCGGCGTACAACGCGTGTGCGGACATGATCGCCTGCCCGGCGAAGCCCAGCACGTCCTTCCTGCGCTCGAACGGAGAGCCGTAGAGCGACTGACGGGGAGCGCCGAAATGGTCACCCAGCCCCGAGGCCAGGCTGCCGAGCGTCGGTTCCGCGGTGTCCTCCTCGCGCACGCGCAGCGCCTCGTTCACCACGCGGTGCCAGCGCTCGGGGAACGCCTCCAACGCGTACCGCCCGGCCTCCGTCTTGGAGGTGATGTCGCCGGTCGCCAGCGTGTAGTGCAGCCGCGCGACGCCCGTGACGACCCACAGCGTGCCGTATCCGCCCAGGCAGATCAGCCCCCAGGGCGTGGCCAGCCGGGAGGCCCGGCTCACCAGGCGTCGCCAGTAGCGGTCGAGGTTGTCGTCGGTCCAGGCGGCCAGCGCGTCAGGATCGTTCCAGATCTCGAGCTCGTCCGGTTTGGGCCCGCGGCAGGTCAGCCCGTGTTGTGCCAGCGTGTGCCAGGTGATCGGGTTGAGCGCGCCCCGGCGGTTGAGCCTGCCGTGCTGCGCCTGCGGACGGGTGCCCAGGCCGTCGGGGCCGCGGCGCAGATCGTCCCAGGTGAGGTAGACGCCGTCGAAGGGATGGGCGCCGAGCCGGGTGTGGATGCGCTCCAGCACGTCTTCGGGCGGCGCGGCGGCCGTGACGGCGATGAAGTCCACGTCGCTCGTGCTCGGCCGGTAGTCGCCCAGGGCCGCCGAGCCCTCGAGGTAAAGCCCCTCCACCAAGCCGGGCGCCTCCATGTCGGCGATCGACAGGTAGGTCTCGACAATGGCATCGACCTTCGAGTGGGGCATCATGGCCGCCCAGCCTGCCACAATCGGCGGTAGCACCTCATCAACATTCGAGAATCCTAAAATGGGTGGGTGGATTACGCATATACCCCTGAAGGGGTCAAAGCCACACACGACGGTTTGAAATGGGCAGCGGTCGAACCGGGGGTGATCCCCGCCTGGATCGCCGACATGGATCTCCCCACCGCACCCGAGGTGATCGAGGCGCTGCGGCGCCGGGCAGGCGGCGACCTCGGCTATCCGGCCTGGCTGACCGATCCCTCCGCGGGGCCGCTGGCCGAGGCGTTCGCCGAGCGCATGGCGGGCAGGTACGGCTGGGCGGCCGACCCCGCGCTCGTACGCTCGTTCAACGACCTCAACCAGGCGCTCCAGGTGTTCCTCCACACCTGCACCGAGCCGGGCGACGGCGTCGCGGTGCACACCCCCGCCTACCATCCGTTCCTGTCGACGCTGGAGGTCATGGAACGCCCCCTCCGCCCCATCCAGATGGAACCCGACGGCGACTCGTGGCGCTTCGAGGTGCCCGACCTGACGGGCTGCCGGGTGCTCCTCCTGGTCAACCCGCACAATCCCACCGGCAGGGCCTTCACCCGCGCGGAGCTGACCGAGCTGGCCGAGCACGCTGAGCGCCACGATCTGCTGGTCCTCGCCGACGAGATCCACGCCGACCTCGTGTACGAGCCGTACCGCCACATCCCGTTCGCCACGATCCTCCCCGACCGCACCGTTACGCTCACGTCCGCGACGAAGGCGTTCAACCTGGGCGGCATCCGCTGCTCGGTCGCCCATCTCGGTCACCCGGGCGCCCGCAAGGCGCTGGAGGCGCAGCCGCCCTTCGTGTACGGCTCCGCGAACGTGTTCGGCGTCGAGGCCACGGTCGCGGCGTGGCGGCACGGGGACGCCTGGCTGGAACGGACCCTCGCCTTGCTCGACCGCAACCGGCACACGATCGCGGCCCGCCTGCCGGAGACGTTCGGCTACCGGGTGCCGGAGGCGACCTACCTGGCCTGGCTGCGCGTCGGCAGGCCGGGCCTGGCCGAGGTCTTCGAGCGGGAGGCCGGCGTACGGCTGAACGAAGGCGCGGACTTCGGCCCCGGCGGCGCGGGCCACGTACGGCTCAACTTCGCCACCACCGAGCCCATCCTCGCCGAGATCCTCGACCGCCTGGCCGGGGCCCATCCAGGTTGACCACGGCACGGTGACCGGCTCCGGGGCCGGGAACGCCGCTTGTCGCCGGCTGGCGTCGCCACACAGTCCGGGCTCCTTGTGGCGTCGCCATCCCCGGGAAGCCCGGGCCGTGCCGGGCTCCGGAGCCGGTCAGGGACAGGCGGTCGGGCACGGAAAGTCGGGGACGGGAGGCCGGCGGTGGGATCGGGCCTCCTGGAGGTCAGGCGTCGGTCAGGTCACGTAGGACGTCGGGTTTGTTAGTGATGATGCCGTCCACCCCGTACGAGATCATCCGGCGCATGTCGTCCGGGTCGTCGACCGTGTAGGTGAGGACCTCCATACCGAGCCCGTGCACGCGCCGGACGTACGCGGACGTGAGCGTCGTGTACGGCGGGTTGATCTGGCCGGCGAACGTGGCCAGCGAGGGCAGCTCCGCGGTCGCCGGCGTGCCGAGCAGTCCGATCGGCACGCCGGGCAGGAGCCGGTGGAACTTCCGCATCGAATTCCAGTCGAACGACTGCACGACCAGCCGCCCCGGTGCCAGCCAGCGGGGGTTGCGCCGCAGTTCGGTGGCGATGCGGGCCTCGATGCCGGGGTACCGGTCGGGGGCCTTGACCTCAAGGAGGAGACCCATGTCCGAGCCGCTCATCGTGCGCAGCGCCTCCCCGAGTGTGGGCACCGGCTCGCCCGCGTGCTGTCCGGAGAGCCACGAGCCGGCGTCGAGCTCGCGGATCTGGGAGAGGGTGAGGTCGCCGACGTTCCAGGGCGACAGGCCGGGGAAGACCTCCTCGGCGTCGGTGGTGCGGGTCAGGGTGGTGTCGTGCATGAGGACCAGCCGGTGGTCCTTGGTCTCCTGGACGTCCAGCTCGAACATGTCGGCCCGCTGGTCGTCCGCGAGCTCGAAGGCGGCGATCGTGTTCTCGGGGGCGTACGCGGACGCGCCCCGGTGGGCGACGTTGACGACCGGTCGGCCGGTGTACGCGGAGGCGCTTCGGTGGGCGACGTCGGCGACCGGTCGGCCGGTCGCCGCGGGCGCGGTCCCGGTGAGCGCGGTCAGGGCGGCGAGGGCCGTCGCGATGATGAGGGCGAGTCGTCTGGACATGGGTCTCCTTGCTGGGGAGAGGCCTACGACTCGACGGTCACAAGATCGCATGACTTGCAGTTGAGTGCAGAGTAGCCCTGCGGTGCCCTGGCGGTGAGCATCCGACACGCGGACCTGCCGCAGTGTCGAAGTTCATCACCCTTTAACCTGAAATGTGAATTATCGCGGGGCGTTGGCCGTTCTTCTGTCGGCTTGGTTCATGGCGCAGTTCGATTTCTTCGTGGTGAACGTGGCCGCCCCTTCCCTCGAACGTGACCTGCGCGCCGGCCCCGCGGCCCTGGAGCTGATCGTGGCCGGCTACGCGTTCACGTACGCGGCCGGCATGATCACCGGCGGGCGGCTCGGCGACCGCTACGGCTACCGGCGCGTGTTCGTCTGGGGAGTGGCCGCCTTCACGGTGGCGTCGCTGCTGGGCGGGATCGCGCAGACCCCTGCCCAACTCGTCGCCGCCCGCCTGCTGCAGGGGCTGGCGGGCGCCGCCATGGTGCCGCAGGTGCTGGCCACGATCTCCGCCGTCTGTCCGCCGGGCGAGCGGGCACGCGCCATCGGCTGGTACGGCGCGACCGGCGGCCTCGGCTCGATCGCCGGCCAGGTGCTGGGCGGCCTGCTGCTGACGGCCGACGTGCTCGGGCTCGGCTGGCGGGCGGTCTTCCTCATCAACCTGCCCGTCGGCCTGGTCGTCGTGCCGCTGGCCTGGCGGCTGCTCCCGGAGGTGGAGACGCAACGTCGATCCCGCCTCGACGTGCCGGGCGCGGCCGGGCTGGCGGCAGGGGTGGCGTTGCTGCTGGTGCCCGTGGGCCTCGGCAACAGCCTGGGCTGGCCCCTCTGGACGTGGGCGTGCATGGTGGCGAGCGTCCCGGTGTTCGCGCTGACCTGGCGCTGGTTGCGGGCGCTCGGAGCGCGCGGCGGGCAGCCGGTGCTCGACCTGGAGCTGCTCAGGGTCCACTCTTACCTGGCGGGCGTCGGGTCGATCGTCGCCTTCATGGCGTACTTCGCCTCGTTCATGTTCACGCTGACGTTGCTGCTCCAGACCGGGCTGGGGCTCACGGCGTTCGAGGCGGGCCTGGCATTCGCGCCGATGGGCGCGATGTTCACGCTCACCTCGTTGCTCGGGGTCCGGCTGGTCAGGAGGCGCGGGCTGATCGTGGTCATCGCGGGCGGCCTGGTGGTCGCGCTCGGGCTGGTCCTGCTCATGGTGGCGGCCGGTCAAGGGCTGCCGTACGTGCTGGTCGCGCTCATGCTCGTCGGCGCCGGCAACGGCCTGGTGCTGCCGCAACTCATCGGGGCGGCGCTGGTCGAGGTCGAACCCCATCAGGCCGGCATCGGGTCGGGGGCGCTGAGCACCGCCCAGCAGTTCGCGGGAGCGGGTGGCGTGGCCGTGATCGGCGCGCTCTTCTTCGCCGTCGCGGAGGGCGGGCGCCACGTCGCGGCCATGCGCTGGTCGGCGGCCGTCGACCTGGCGCTCGTCCTGGTCGTGATCGCGTCGGTGGCCTACAACCGGCGCCGCGCTATCCGGCGGGCCTGGCCAGAGCGGTCCCGTACAGTTGCGACACCCTGAGCCTGATCACCAGCCGCCGGTCATCGGCCATCTGGCGCAGAAATGCGGTGGGGTCGTCGACGTGCTGCTGCATGGCCAGGAGTTCCAGGCCCACCTCGTCGCCCGGACCGGTGGTCACCGGCGACAGCTCCGCCTCGCCCTCGGCCACGGCGTAGGAGGCGAAGTCGTCGCTGGCCACGTAGAGGGCGCCGTGCGGGTCCTTGTGCAGGTGCCTGACCTTGAGCCGCTCGGCCATGGTGGAGATGCGCACGACGCGCTGCTGGGGATCCCACGTGTACTGAACGGTGGACATGTGCGGGTGACCGCTGCTCTTGTTGGTGGCCAGCGCCCCGAATCGCTGCCCGCTCAGCAGCTGGGACAGCTCGCCGTCACTCAGCGAGCGGGGTGGGGGGCCCGCCTCGGGCGCGTACTCCTGTGACATGCACCATCCTGTACGTACGCGTGCACGACCTCAAGTGCACCGACATAAAGAGATATGTCAGCCTATCCCCAGTTCCCTGCTGAAGGTCTGGGCGTCCGAGATCACCCAGTATTCGGCGAACCTGCCGCCCTCGGCCCGCAGGATGTCGTGCCCGCTGAAGGCCACCCTGGTCCCCTCGGCCACGGTCGCGCCGGGGATGCCGCTCCGGTAGGCGCCGGTGAACGTCCATCTGGCCGCCACCAGGTCGCCGTCCGGGATCGGGCCGATATCGAGCGTGACCTCGACGTCGGCGAAGGGGGCGTACCCCTGCTTGAGCACCTCGACCAGCTCGCCCGGCCCTGACACCTCCATGCCTGGCCAGTGGCCGGTGAAGCCGGGGGTGACCAGTTCGTGGGCGAGCTCGAAGTCGCCGTTCCACATCTCGAGCAGCCATCGCCTGTACAGGTCGGAGATCGTCATTCAGAGCCCCTACCCGCCCACCTGTAAGTTACGGGTCATGAAACTCGCTATTATCAGCGGATTTGTCGTTCCCGTCGACGGAGACCCCATCGACGGCGGCACCGTGCTCATCGAGGACGGGAAGATCACCGCGGTCGGCCAGGACGTGGCCGTGCCGGAGGGGGCTTCCGTGGTGGACGCGGGCGGCGGCTGGGTGCTGCCCGGCTTCGTCGAGGCCCACGGCCACCTCGGTGTGTACGAGGAGGCGGAGGGCTGGGCCGGTCAGGACACCAACGAGATGACCGACCCGAACGGCGCCCGCCTGCGTGCCCTCGACGCCATCAACCCCGCAGACCTGGGCTTCGGCGACGCGCTGTCGGGCGGCGTGACCACGGCGGTGATCAAGCCGGGCTCCGGCAACCCGATCGGCGGGCAGACGGTCGCGGTGAAGTGCTGGGGCAGAAGCGTGGACGAGATGCTGATCAGGGAGCCGGTGAGCGTCAAAAGCGCCCTGGGCGAGAACCCCAAGCGTGTGTACGGCGACCAGAAGAAGCTGCCCTCCACCCGGCAGGGCGTGGCCGCGGTGATCCGCGACGCGTTCATGAAGGCGCAGGACTACCGGGCCAGGCGGGCGGCCGCGGAGGCGGAGGGCAAGCCGTTCGACCGCGACGGCACGCTGGAGATCCTCGTCCGCGTGCTGGACGGCGAGCTGCCGTGGTGCCAGCACACGCACCGGGCCGACGACATCGCCACGGCGCTCAGGCTGGCGGCGGAGTTCGGCTACCGGGTCGTGATCAATCACGGCACCGAAGGTCACCTGCTGGCCGACACCCTCGCCGCCAGGAACGTTCCGGTCATCATCGGCCCGCTGTTCACCAGCCGGTCGAAGGTCGAGCTGCGGCAGCGCTCGCTGCGCAACCCCGGCATCCTGGCACGGGCGGGCGTCGAGGTGGCCATCACCACGGACCACCCCGTCGTGCCCATCCACTTCCTCGTCCACCAGGCCACGCTCGCGGTCAAGGAGGGGATGGACCCGGCCGAGGCGCTGCGGTCGATCACCGTGAACCCGGCCAGGATCATGGGCCTCGACGACCGGGTCGGCTCCCTGCGCCCCGGGCTCGACGGCGACGTGGTCATCTGGTCCGGTGACCCGCTGGACGTCATGAGCCGGGCGCGGAGGGTGTTCATCTCCGGCCGGGAGGTGTATTCGTACACCGACGGCGAGCCCGTCGTGGCCGACCCCTATTACCGCGAATCAAGTGACCGTTGAGCGCCTGTAAATGCGTGGCCCGCATAGTGGGCGGACCGAACGGGAAGTGAGGCACCACGATGACAGCTCCGCCCCAGAGCATCCTCTCCCAGCGCCCCAGCAAGGCCCTGCTGATCGGTCTGGTCGTCTCTGGTGTGCTGGCGCTGCTCGTGCTGGCGGTGATGCTGGTGTCGGGCGGTCCCGTCGGCTTCGGTCTGGCCGCGCTGCTGGCCGTGGCGCCGCTGCCGGTGCTGCTCGCCGCTGTGCTCTCTCTCGACCGGCTGGAGCCCGAACCCAAGCTCAGCCTCGCGTTCGCGTTCGCGTGGGGTGCGGGGCTGGCGATCGTGCTGGGCATCGCGCTGACGCTCGTGGGGCAGCAGTTGTTCGTCCGGGCCGGGTTCGGCGCCGCGGTCGTCGACGACGTGGGCGCCGTCGTGCTCGCCCCGGTGATCGAGGAGGCGCTCAAGGGCTCGGCGCTGCTCCTGCTCCTGCGCAGGCGCAGGGAGATCGACGGCCTGACCGACGGCATCGTGTACGCCTCCATGGCCGGCCTCGGCTTCGCCGCCGTGGAGAACGTCGGCTACTACCTGCTGGCGTTCGCGCAGGACGGCGCCGGCGGTGCGGTGCAGTTGTTCGTCGTGCGGGGCCTGATCGACCCGCTCGGCCACCCGGTCTACACCTCCATGATCGGTGTGGGGGTCGCGTACGCGCTCACCCGGCGCACTGCGGGAAGGTACGCCGCGATCCCGCTGGGTTACCTGGCCGCCGTCTTCCTGCACGCCCTCTGGAACGGCGCCGCCACCACAGGATCGCTGGCCTGGCTGGGCCTGGCCTACCTGGTGATCATGGTGGCGCTGATCGCCCTGATCGCCGTGACCGTCGCCGAGCGCCGTCACCTCGTCGCCAAGATGGGCGCCTACCTGTCCGGCTACGGGCCGACCGGGCTGGTCACCGAGGCCGACGTCAGGATGCTCAGCACGCTGCCCGGCCGTAAGGAGGCGCGCAAGTGGGCCAGGAAGGCGGGGCTCGGCCGGGCCATGAGCGACTACCAGCAGGCGGCGACCGAGCTGACCATGCTGCACCTGCGGGCCGAGCGGCAGGGCATGGATCCCGCCCGGTTCGCGGCCGAGCGCGATGCGTACCTGGCGGCGATGGCGCACGCCCGGCGCTGGTAGCGGTGTGGTGGTGTGGCCCGCGGGGTCCGGAACTCTGGCAGGCACGCCAGCGTACGCGTCCGTCACTCCGGGTACGAGACCTCATCCGGCAAGGCGAGGAAAGGACCGGACATGATCCCTGGCTGCGGCAACTGCAACTGCAACGACGCGATGTACGAGGGTAGGCCGTCCCACTGGACCACGTTGCGCGTCGAGTGACGGCACCGCGCCGGGGCCGCCTTCTCTCCCACCACGGCCGGCCCCGGCCACCCGGTTGAGTCCCGAGTGCGGAGCTCATTCTGCGGGCAAGCTCACAGGACGCTCGACCCGATTCCCTGGCAAAATAGGGGAAACCCTCGAAGGGAGACCAGATGAGCTGGGCGGAGATCGGGTCTGAGGATGAGCTGCGCGAGATCCTCGGCGAGGTGATGCCGAGGGCCGCGACCAAGGAGCGCGTGCGCCTCCACCAGCGCGACCGCGACTGGCTGGCGGCCTCGCCGTTCTGCCTGATCGCCACGTCGGACGACAAGGGCGCCTGTGACGTCTCGCCCAAGGGCGACCCCGCCGGGTTCGTGCATGTCATCGACGACACCACGATCGCCATCCCGGACCGCCCGGGGAATCGCCGAGCGGACGGATTCCTCAACGTCCTGAAAAATCCGAATGTGGGGTTGATCTTCCTCATTCCCGGCCGCAACGAGACGCTGCGCATCAACGGCCGGGCCAGGCTCGTACGCGATGCCCCGTTCTTCGACGAGCTGATCGTCAAGGGCCACCGGCCGCACCTCGCGCTCGTGGTGGAGATCGAGCAGATCTTCTTTCACTGCGCCAAGTCGTTCCTGCGCTCCGCGCTGTGGAGGCCCGACACCTGGCACCCCGACGTCCTGCCCTCGCACGCCAGGCTGGTCAAGGAGGTGCAGGTGGTCGCGGAGAGCGTGGAAGAGCTGGAGACCTACTACGGCAAGGCCTACGCCGAGAAGTTGTACGGCTGACGCCGGAGCCCCGGGAGGGCCGTCAGGCGGCGGAGGTGGGGCCTCCGGGGAAACGGATCACGTTTCTGCCGGTGTAGGCCCGCAGGTCGATCACCTTGGGGTCGGCGGGTGGCTTGCGGCGGTCCGCTGTGCGGATATAGCGGACCTTGTGCCTGGCGATGTGTGGCGGCACCACCACAAGCCTCGTCATCGTGAGCCCCCCGTGATGTCCTTGTTATCTCTGTGTCTACAGAAACCCCCGTAAATTCGGCGTAAGGAGCAGCTCAGTAGGGAAGCGTGCGACCCGCGGGCGAGCGCAGGTCCAGCTCCACCGCCGGCCGCGGGCGCCGTTTGGCGGTCGACTTCATGACTCTCACGCGTTTCATGGTCTTCCCCCTCTCTGAACGCGTGTCCTGTCTCCTGCGACTATGCGCCGCGCCGCTTGACGGCGGCATGCCGGGCGCTTGTCACCCGCCATGCGCGCCAACCTAACCGGGGCTCACTGATCGGCTCAATACATTTCCCCACAGAGAAGGGGTCTCAGGTGCCCGGTGTGAACCGCGCGGCGACCCCGATCCGGTCGCAGGCGCCCGCCTCTTCCGCCGGCGCGAGCGCGGCGCGCTCTGCCGGGGTGCGGACGATGGCCTCGCGCCAGGCCGTCACCGGCCATGGACGCTCGTCGCTTTCGCCGGCCTTCTTCAGGTCGCGGCTGTGCATCTCCACACAGTACCCGCAGCTGTTGACCTGGCTGGCACGCGGCCTGACCAGCACTAAGGCAGCTCGCTGTCGTGCAGGAGCTGCTCCGCCGCGTAGAAGACGGTGGCGTGCCTAACCTTTGCAGTTACCCCAGGCCTTGCGTCCGCCCCAGGCTTCGACGCGGTTGCTGGAGTCGCGGGTCCAGCCGGAGTACCGCACGCACTTCCAGGCCCCGTCGATGTGGCCCGTCTCGGCGTAGTAGCGGTATTTCTGCACGTCCTCGCTCCGGCCGCCGCCACGGACCTCGAGGTGGGCGCCGGTCACTGTGCGGGCGCCCACGTACGCCGTCTTGATCGCGGCGACGCAGTTCTTGCCGCTGCGCTTGCTATACATCAGATAAACGTGCCCGAACACCGCTCCTGCGCGGGTCTTCATCGCGCGGTGGCCGTCCTTGACCCGGTGGAAGCCGGGGCCGCAGACGCGCTCGGGGGTGTAGGCGGCCGATCCGGCGTAGGCGGCGGAGGGGATGGCGGCGATTCCGGCGGCGGCCAGGGCGGCCGCGATGACCGTGCGGATGAGCACGTGTGCCCTTTCGACAGGCGGCAATAAGGACATCGTCGATCTTTACTGTGACTTGACCAAAATTTCAAGGGGTGCTGGTCATAATGCCGCTGATCGCGGTCTGCGCGGTGTGGGGTGTGTTCTGGGGCTCGTGGTCGGTCCTGCTGCCCGCCGTCAAGCTTGAGCTGGGGCTGTCGGCGAGTGACCTGGGGCTGGCGCTGAGCGCCGTACCCGTGGGGGCGCTGCCCGCGATGGCGCTGGCAGGCAGGCTCGTGCGCGGGCGCGAGCGGGTGGCTCTGCTGGGGTTCACCGTGCTGTTCGCGATGAGCGTGGCCGGCATCGGGCTGGCGGGCACGGCCTGGCAGCTCGCTCTCGCGCTCCTGCTGGTCGGCGCGGCGAGCGGCGCGCTCGACATCGCGCTCAACCTGGCCACGGGGCGGGCCGAGCGCGAAAGCGGGCGCCGGCTCTTCCAGCCCGTGCACGCCGCCTTCCCCGTCGCGGTCATCGCCGCCGCGCCGGCCACCGGGCTGGCCCGCTCACTCGGACTCAGCTCCGGCGCGGTCCTCGTGGCGATCGGGCTGATCGTGATCGCCGCCTCGCTGACGCTGCTCGCGCTGCCGCTGGGGCGCGGTCTGCCGGTCACGTCCTCCGAGATCGACCGGCGCAGCCTCGTGGGGGCCGCGCTGCTGCTCGGCGCGCTGGCCGCCTGCGTGCTGACCATCGAGAACTCGGTCGAGCAGTGGTCGGTGCTGCTGCTGGAGGAGCACCGCGAGGCGTCCCCGCTGACGGCCAGCGCCGCGCCCGCGGTCTACATGGCGGCGTTGACGGCCGGGCGGCTCATCGTGCAGGCGCTGCCTAGGACGCCGCTCAGGGCGCTGCACCTGGTGGCGGGGGCAGGCGGCGGCGCGGGCATCGTGCTGGCCGGCCTGGGCGGCAGCGTGCCGGTCTCCATGGCCGGGTTCGCGCTGACCGGGCTGGCACTCGGCCCGATGGTGCCCGCCCTGCTCAGCCGCGCCGCCGCCGACGACGCCGGCGGGACGCTGGTGTGGTGGGTGTCGACGATCTCGTACACCGGATTCGTGGTCAGCCCCCTGCTGGTCGCCGGGCTCAGCGGCTGGCTCGGCCTGCCCGCCGCGCTGGCGGCTCTCGGGCTGCTCGGTCTGCCGCTGATAGGCCGCTTCGTGTTGCGCGGGCCGTGACGAACGGCCGGAATACGGCCGCTGTTTGGGGAAAGGAGACCCACGAACTGCGGATTCAGTGCAAAGGGGATCACCATGGCTGTCTGCGAGACCTGCGGCAACGACTACGACATGGCGTTCGAGGTGCGCGCGCAAGGGGCCGTGCACACCTTCGACTGCTTCCAGTGCGCGATCGAGGCGATGGCGCCCATCTGCGAGCACTGCGGTACGAAGGTCATCGGGCACGGCGTCCAGTCGGGCGAGCACTGGTACTGCTGCGCCCATTGCGCGCGTGAGGAGGGCACCAAGGGCCTCGTCGACCGCGTCACGGCCGGCGCGCCCACCTGACGGCCTCCGCCGGCGGCGGGGCGAGGCGAGCGGGCCGGCCGGTCGACCGCGTCAGCGCATGAAACCGATGTCCTCGTAGCGGAGGTCGTAGAATCCGCGCGCCCCCACGTTGGCCAGCGTCTCCCGGGTCGCGACGATCTGCGGCCGCTGGTAGAGCGGCAGCACGGTCACCAGCTCCCAGATCAGCCGGTCCGCCTTGTTGGTCTCCTTGCGGGCCTGCACCGGGTCCAGGCTCTGTGCGGCCCGGCTCATGGCCTCGTCGACCGCCGCCGACCCGACGCGCCCGAAGTTCGCGTTCCAGGTCTTCCCGTCGGGCGCGTTCGCGTAGATGCCGTAGCTGCTCGAGACCGGGAACGGTGTGCCGATGTAGGCGAACGGCGTGATGTCGAAGTTCCCGGGGATCACGTACTTGCTGAAGAAGTCGTCGCTGGGCACGGACTTGATGGTCAGTTTCACGCCGATCTGTGCCAGCATGCTCTGCGCCAGCTCGCCTTCCGACTTGCTGAGCTGCACCCCCGACGGCACCACGAAGCGCAGGTCGAGAGGCTTGCCGTCCTTCTGCCTGACCGTGCCGCCCCCGCCCGCGAGCTTCCAGCCGGCCGCGTCCAGCAGCTTCTTGGCCCGTTCCGGGTCGTACACGCCCAGGCTGCCGGCGTTGTCCTGGTAGCCCTCCTGCGTGTTCATGAAGAAGTGGTTGTTCAGCAGCGCGATCGGCCAGTCCAGCCCTTGCAGGTCGGACCGGGCGATGGCCTGGCGGTCGATGCCGAGCTGCACGGCCAGCCGCACATTGCGGTCCTTGAGCAGCTCGCCCGACCCGTTGAAGGTGAAGTGCCGGAAGTCGGGGCCGGCCGCCTGCCGCACCTGCGCGCCCTGGGCGGCCCTGGCGCGGGCGAGATCCGGGGCGGACGGGCCGAGGTCGACGATGTCGAGCTCGCCGTTGCCGAACGCCCCGATCAGCGCGTCCTGCTCCGACGCCCGGTAGATGATCTTGTCGAGCTTGGCCCGGTCACCCCACCAGGCCGCGTCCCGTACCAGCGTGATCGTCTTGGCCGTCTGGTCGAATCCGCCGAACTTGAACGGACCCGCCGACATCGGGATCTTGTTCAGCCAGGCGTTGTTGAAGGACTCGGGCGTGCGGTTGGCGGCGGCGGGCAGCAACGGCGAGAACAGCGACTGCCAGTCCCCGAAGGGCCGCTCGAACGTCACCACCACCTCGAAGTCGTTCTTGCCCCGCGCCACCTGCCCGATGTCCTGATAGCCGGTGGACGAGGCGATGCGGAAGTCAGGGTCGCGCCCGTTCAAAGCCCGCCACTGCGCCTGGTAGTCGGCCCACGTGATCGGCCGCCCGTCCGACCACCTGGCCTTGGGATTCAGCGTGTACGTGACCACCTGCTCGGGCCGCCGCTCGGTCACCCTCGCGTCGATCACGTAGTTGTCGTTGACCGTGATCTCGGCCTTCTCGTCGGACAGGAACGGCGAGGGCAGCAGCGCGTTGCTGACCACGGCGGCCATCGCCAGGTTGCCGTCGACGTGGTTCCTGTTCCACTGCGCGGGGAACTCGTTGATGCCCCACCGCAGCGTGCCGCCGTCCTCGACCTTGTCGCGCGGCTGCGGGTTGACGTCGTAGGCCTTCGGCGCACGGTCGTCCCCCGCCGTGCCGCCGCCCGAGCCGCCTCCGCCGCCGCAGGCGGCCAGCAGGAGCGAGCCCGTCACGGTGACGGCCACGACAAGACGTGATGCTTTCATCGAGCGATTACCTCCTGGTCATACGACGTCGCGCCGCTCGGCGTAGTGGCAGGCCGCGCCCTGGTCCGCGCCCAGCGGGCGTACTTCGGGCTCGACGTCCACGCAGAGCCTGCGCTCGTCCCCGGTGAGCTCCGCGCGGAACTTCGGGCATCTGGTGCGGAAGCGGCAGCCCGTCGGAGGGTTGGCAGGGCTGGGCAGGTCGCCTTCGAGCACGATCCGGTCCCGCGCGCGCTCACGCACCGGATCGGGCAGCGGGATCGCCGACAGCAGGGCCTGCGTGTACGGATGCATCGGAGCCTGGTAGACGGCGTCCACCTGCCCGATCTCGGCGATCCTGCCGAGGTACATCACGGCCACCCGGTCGGCGATGTGGCGCACCACGGCCAGGTCGTGCGCCACGAACAGGTAGGACAGGCCGAGCCTGGCCCTGAGCGAGCCGAGCAGGTTGATCACCCCGGCCTGGATCGACACGTCGAGGGCCGAGACCGGCTCGTCCAGCACCAGCAGCCGGGGCTCCAGCGCGAGCGCGCGGGCGATGGCGATGCGCTGCCGCTGCCCGCCGGAGAAGTCCTGCGGGTAGCGGGCGGCGTGCGAGGGGTCGAGGCCGACCAGCGCGAGCAACTCGGCGATCCGCCGTCCTGGACGGCGCTGCCCGTGGGTGCGCAGCGGCTCGGCCAGGATGTCGTGCACCGTCATGCGCGGGTCGAGCGAGGCCAGCGGATCCTGGAAGACGACCTGCATGTCGCGCCGGATCTCGGTGCGCCGCGCGGCGTCGAGCCGGGCGGCGTCGTGGCCGAGCACGGTGATGCTGCCCTGCTGCGGCGGGGCCAGCTCGAGGATCTGCGTCAGCGTGGTGGTCTTGCCGCTGCCCGACTCGCCGACCAGCCCCAGCGTCTCGCCCTGGCGCAGGTCGAAGTCGATCCCGGCCACCGCGTGCACGGTGCCGATCCTGCGCCTGAACAGCGCCCCCTTGAGCAGCGGATAGTCCTTGACCAGGCCGCGCACCTCCAGCACCGTGCGCTGCGGGCGCCGCGGCGGCCGCAGCGCGGAGCGGGGGGCCTCGGACGCGCCCGCGGCGTACGGGGCCACCTCCTTCCAGCGGATGCACGCGGCGCGGTGCCCGTCGCCCACCTCGAACAGCGGCGGCTCGCGCTCCTCGCACGCGTCGATCCGCATCGGGCAGCGCGGCGCGAACGGGCACCCGGGCGGCAGCGCGGCCGGCGACGGCGGATTGCCCTCGATCGGCGTCAGCGGCCGCCGCCCGCCCTCGTCGACACGCGGGATCGAGCCCAGCAACCCCACCGTGTACGGCATCCGCGTCCGGTAGTAGACGTCGTCCACGCCGCCCACCTCGACCGGGCGGCCGGCGTACATGACCAGCACCCGGTCGGCGAAGCCGGCCACCACACCGAGATCGTGGGTGATCATGATGATGGCGGCGCCGGTCTTCTGCTGCGCCTTCTTGAGCACCTCCAGCACCTGCGCCTGGACGGTCACGTCGAGCGCGGTGGTCGGCTCGTCGCAGATGATCACATCGGGGTCGTTGGCGATGGCCATCGCGATCATCACGCGCTGCCGCATCCCGCCGGAGAACTCGTGCGGGAAGGCCAGCGCCCGCTCCGAGGGGTGCGGGATACCGACGAGGTCGAGCAGCTGCACGGCCCTGACCAGGGCCGCCTCCTTGTCGACCCGCTGGTGCACGCGCACGGCCTCGGCGATCTGGTCGCCCACCCGGTAGACGGGCGTCAGCGCGGACAGCGGGTCCTGGAACACCATCGACATGGCCTTGCCGCGGCAGGCGGTCAGCTCCCGCGCGGGCGCGCCGATCAGCTCCCTGCCGTGCAGGCGTACGGACCCGGTGACGCGCGCGCCCGGGGGCAGCAGCCCCATGACGGCCGCCGAGGTGACCGACTTGCCCGACCCCGACTCGCCGACGATGCCGAGGACCTCGCCGCGGCGTACGGCACAGCTCACCTCGCGCACGGCGGGCACGCCGTCGAACGACACGCTGAGGTCGCGCACGTCGAGCACCGGGCTCATCGCGCCCTCTTCGACGAGGGGTCGAACGCGTCGCGCAGGGCGTCGCCGACGAGGTTGACCGCGAGCACGGTGACCACCAGCAGCCCCGCGACGAACCAGAACGTCCACGGCGCGTAGACGGCCGTGCGCGAGCCGTCGGCGATGAGCGTCCCGAGCGAGACGTCCGGCGGCTGGATGCCGAACCCGAAGTACGACAGCGAGGTCTCGGTGAGGATGGCGGTGCTGACGTTGAGCGTCGCGTCCACGATGAGCAGGGACGACAGGTTGGGGATCACGTGGCGGAAGATGATCCGCACGGGAGGCACGCCCATGTAGCGGGCGGCCTGGATGAACTCCCGCTCCTTCGTCGAGATCGTCATCCCGCGTACGACCTTCGAGGTCACCATCCACAGGAACAGCGCCAGCGTGATCACGAACAGCGGCCACTGTCCCGACCCGAACAGCGGCGACATGATCGCCAGAACCAGGAACGCGGGCAGCACCAGCAGCAGGTCGCTCACCCAGGTCAGCGTCCGGTCGGTCCATCCCAGGAAATAGCCCGCGAACGCCCCGACCACGGCGGCCAGCGCCGTGGACACCAGCGCCGCGAGCAGCCCCACGATCAGCGACTTCTGCATGCCGCGCAGCGTCACCGCGAAGACGTCGGCGCCCGTCTGGAGCGTTCCGAACCAGTGATCGGGCGACGGCGGCTGCAGGAACGCGGTGAAGTCCTTGTCGAGGTAGCTCCACGGGCTGACCAGGGGCCCCGCGAAAGCCAGCAGGAACATCAGCGCGAGCACCGCGAACCCGAGCCGCCCCTGCCCCGAGCGGAAGAACCGCCTGGCTATCAGGCGCGTGCTGGACGGCGCGCCGGCCATGGCGCCGCCGCGGAGCTCCTCGGCCAGCTCCTCCTCGGAGAGCGTCATCGTGCCCGCACCCTAGGGTCGAGCGCGGCGTGCAGCAGGTCGGCGGCCAGCGAGGCGCACAACACGGCGACGGCAGCCAGGAGGGAGATGGCGGCGACGGTGTTGACGTCGTTGCGGAAGATCGAGTTGATCAGCTGCTCGCCCAGGCCGTGCCAGCCGAAGATCTTCTCGGTGAACGTGGCCCCCGTCAGCAACGTCCCGAAGGTGAACGCGAAATAGGTCGCCACGGGGATGAGCGCGGTCCGCAGCGCGTGGCGGACTAGCGCCCTGCCCCTGCTCAGCCCTTTGGCCATGGCGGTGCGCACGTAGTCGGCGCCCAGCACGTCGAGCATCATGTTGCGCTGGTAGCGGCTGAAGACGGCGATGAGTCCCACCGACAGCGAGACGGTCGGCAGGACCAGGTGTTGCAGCCGGTCGAGCGCGTGGCCCCAGAACCCGGTGTCGAGGCCGTCGCTGTATTCGCCGCTGACCAGGAACACCTGGCGGCCGAAGACGTGCTCGTTGGCCCACGTGGCCGCCAGGATCAACATGTTGGCCAGCACCACCACCGGTACGGCGAGCACCACGAACGACAGGCCGGTCGAGAGGCGGTCGAACCATCCGTACTGCCGGGCGGCGGCCAGCGCGCCTGCCAGCACGCCCAGCAGGCTCCCGCACACCAGCCCCAGCACGACCAGCCGGAAGGTCACGCCCATGCGGCGCCTGAGATCGTCGTTGACCGGCGTGCCCGCGACGGACCTGCCGAAGTCGCCGTGCAGCACGCCGGCCGCCCACGTGGCGTAGCGCTGCAGCAGGGGAGTCCTGTCGTTGAGGTTGAGCGCGGTCAGCTGGGCGTCGACCACGGCGGCCGGGGGCTTGGGCGTGCGGTCGGCGTAGTTGGAGCGGGGGTCGAGGGCCGTGGCCGCCAGAAGGTAGGCGAGACTGGCGGCCACCACGACGAGCACGGCGTAGTTGAGCAACCTGCGGGCCAGGAACCCCGCCATCGCTCCCCCTTCGACGCCGAGCCACCCATCGTGCTCATCTTGCTACACAGGGTGAGCGTCGTGGTGGATTACCGGCCGGAAAGTTCGTCCACGGCGGTGCGGACGTCCTCGCTCGTGATCGTCGTCAGGTCGGCGGAGCTGGCCGAGCCGCCACGCGAGGCGTGCGCGGCCAGCCGGACGTCGCGGCGCATGGCGGCGCGCTCGAACAACGACCGGGCGAAGCGGCCGTTGCCGAGCCCGTCGATCAGCCGCTCCTCGCACACCCAGGCGAACACCTCGTCGAGCCGGCGCAGCGCCTCCCCGTCGAACGAGTCGCCGGACCGCTCGGCGAGCAGCACCGCGATCTCGGACAGCTCGGAGGGGGAGTAGCTGGGGAAGGCCACCCGCTGGTTGAACCGGCTGGCCAGGCCGGGGTTGGTGGCCAGGAAGGAGTCCATCTCGCGCTGATAGCCGGCCAGCACGATCACGAGCCGGTCGCGGTCGTCCTCGGCGCGCTTGAGCAGGGTCTGCACGGCCTCCGCGCCGAACGCGTCGCCGCCCTGGTAGCCGGGGTTGACCAGGCTGTAGGCCTCGTCGATGAAGAGCACCCCGCCCAGCGCCCGGTCGACCAGCTCGTTGGTCTTGATGGCGGTGGCGCCGAGGTGCTGGCCGACCAGGTCGGCCCGGTGCGCCTCGACGACGTCGGGCCTGGCCAGCAGGCCGAGCGCGGCGAACACCCGGCCCAGCACCCTGGCGACCGTGGTCTTGCCGGTGCCGGGCGGGCCGGCGAACACGAAGTGCCGCATCTGCGGTGGGGTGGGCAGCCCGCGCTCCTGCCGCATCCTGGCCACCTGGAGCTGGGCGGCGATGGCGTGCACCTGCCGTTTGACCGGTTCCAGGCCGGCCATCCTGTCGAGGTCGGCCAGCGCCTCCTCCAGCGTGGGCGTGGCCACGTAGCCGCGGAACCGCGCGGTCAGCTCCTCGAACGCCTTGGTGACGTCGGGCGTCGTGGTGGTGACGAGGTCGTGCGTGGTGGGAGTGCCGCCCGCGCCCACCACCCGCACGTCGCGGGCCTGCGCGGCGGCCTCCACCAGGCTGCGCGCGAACCTGGCGTTGCCCAGCTCGTCGACCAGGCCGCGCCGGTGCACGTCGTCGAAGAGGCCGAGCAACACCCGCTTGGTGTCGTCGCCCATCGTGTCGCCCCTGCGCTTCTGCAGCAGCTCGGTCACCTCGACGAGCTCGGCGGGGGAGTAGCCGGGGAAGCGCACGCGCGTGGCGAACCTGCTGGCCAGGCCGGGGTTGCTGGACAGGAACGAGCCCATCTCCTGCTCGTAGCCGGCCAGGATGATGATCAGCCGGTCGCGGTCGTCCTCCGCCCGCTTGAGCAGGGTCTGCACCGCCTCCGCGCCGAACCTGTCGGGCTGCCCGTCGGAGGAGTTGACCAGCCCGTACGCCTCGTCGATGAACAACACGCCGCCCAGCGCGCGATCGACCAGCTCGTTGGTCTTGATCGCGGTGGCGCCCAGGAACTCGCCCACCAGGTCGGCCCGCTGCGCCTCGACGACGTAGGGGGTCTCCAGCAGGCCGAACGCGTAGAAGATCTTGGCCAGCGCGCGGGCCACGCTGGTCTTGCCGGTGCCGGGCGGGCCGACGAAGACGAAGTGCCTGGTGGGCCGGCCGGTCGTGTAGCCGGCCTCGGCCCGCAGCCTGGACGCCTCGATGGAGGCGGCGATCGAGCGCACCTGCTCCTTGACCGGCGACAGGCCGACCATGCTCTCCAGCTCGCCGAGCGCCTCTTCTACGGAGATCTGCGGCGGCGCGGCGGATCTGTCCTGTGGCGACTCCGGCCTGCCCTCGCGGACCCTGACCCGGACCTGCTGCTCCTCGGCCGCCGCGCGTTCGGCCTTGGCCTTGCGGGCCAGCACGAAGCGGTGGATCAGCACCGCGAGGGCGGTGGCGTACGCGACCCAGACGGAGACGCTCTCGGAGGCGAAGGAGAGCGGGACGGCGAGCAGGCCCGCGGGGGCGAGCGCCACCAGCGTGCTCACCCACGGCGTCACCCAGCGGATCAGATGGGCGCCGGCCGCCACGGGCAGCGCCAGCCCGACCATGAGGTGCACCGAGCCCGAGCCGGCCGGGAACAGTCCGGAGAAGAGATACAGCGCCAGCACCACCCAGCCCGCGACCACCAGGGCGGTGGCGGCGGCGCGCGGGAAGCGCATGGTCAGCGCGACGAACGCGAGCGCCAGGAGGACGAGCGGGAAGGTGCGCAGCAGGTCCCAGCCGAGTGCGGCGCCCACGCCCATGGCGGCGACCAGCACGACCACGTAGAGCACCCGGCGCACGGCGGGGGGAATCTGGTAGTAACGCTGCCGCACCTTCTCGAACAGATCCCGCGCCGCGGCCCGCCCCGCCGCCTGGGCCCTGTCGGACTCACGCATCACGCCTCCCCGGTCCGCCCCCGGTTATACCGCACCGGACGGGCGATTGGGCGGTCCTGACACGCTAGGTGGAGGTCACGAAAGCGGCGACGTGGCGGCCGAGTTCGGTGCCCGCGTCCTCCTGGAGGAAGTGGCCGGCGCCCTCGATCACGGGATGCCGCAGGCCGGAGGTGCCGGAGATCGATTTGAGCAGGATCGGCGCCATGCCGCCGGTGATCGGATCGCCGTCCGAGAACGCCACCAGGAACGGCCGGTCGAGGGTGGTGAGAACCTGCCAGGCAGCGCGGTTGGCGGGCGCGGCGGGGTCGTCGGGCGTGATCGGCACGAGACCGGGCATGGCCCGCGGCCCCGCTTTGTACGCCTCGCCGGGGAACGGCGCGTCGTAGGCCGCGCGGACCTCCTCGGCCAGCCGCGTCCTGCAGCCCGCCTGCACGAGCCGGGCGATGTCCAGGACCGGGGCCTTGAGCACGGTGGCCTTGAACTGGTGCCACACCTCGGGCAGGGGAATGTCACCGGTCGGCAAGCCCGTGTTGGCGGCCACGATCCTGGCGACGCGCTCGGGGTGTTCGGCGGCGACGCGCAGCCCGATCAGCCCGCCCCAGTCCTGGCCGACGACGGTGACGCCGCTCAGGCCGAGCGCGTCGAACAGCAGGGCGCGGGTCCACTCCACGTGCCTGGCGTACGTGTGGGCGGCGAGGTCGGCCGGCTTGTCGGAGCGGCCGAACCCGACCAGGTCGACCGCGATCGCGCGCAGCCCGGCCGCGGCCAGCTCCCGCATGACGTGCCGGTAGAGGAACGACCAGGTCGGCTCCCCGTGCAGCAGCACGACGGGCTCGCCATCGGCGGGGCCCGCCTCGACGTAGGCCATGCGCAGGCCGTCGGCGACGTCGGCGTAGCGGGGTTCGTAGGGGAAGCCGGGCAGGCCGGCGAAGCACTCTTCAGGCGTGCGCAGGACCTCCATAGAACAATATTCTACGCGGGATCCGCGGACCGCGCCCTGTCCCGCCGGCGCGCGGGCACGCTCAGGCCTGGCGGCGCTGGTGGCGGCCGGGGAACTCGCCCAGGAACACCTGCTTGGGGGTGATGCGCAGGACGTCCGAGTCGGCCTGGGCGATGCCGCGCACCTCCACCCAGAAGCGCCGCTGCAACGGGTCCGTGGCGAACACCGCCACCCTGGGGTCGGCCTCGATGGCGTCCCAGGCCTCCGTCTCCGCGATCAGCCGCAGCTCGCCCGACGAGGTGACGGACGCCACCGCGCCCGCGACACGGGGACCGAGGGAGTCGGCGTACGACAGGACGATGCTGCGGGCGTAGGAGAAGGTCTTGCGCGCTTCCGGGCCGAGCGGGACGGACGGCTCGGCGCCCATGGGCAGGTCGCACATGAGGAGGGAGGCCCGCCACGGGCCGGCGCCGCCGCGCCACCACGCGCGTGCCGCGCGGGCCAGGAACACGGCCATCGCCACGCCCAGACCTCCGAGCCCGGTCCGCCACGCCCAGGCCGACCCGAGCAGCCCGCCCGCCGCGCTCGCCACGGCGGACAGCACCACGAGGCCCGTCGCGGCGAGCAGCCACCTGTCTCCGCGGTGCCGGGCGCGCACATATCCGCGGACCATCGGGTACGGCACGGCGACCGCCGCCAGCGCGGCCCTGGGCTCCACGGCGAGGGCCCCGCCGAGCAGCGGAACGAGCACCGTCCAGGTCCTGACGAGCAGGATCCAGAGCGTCACGCCGGTGTTCCGCCTGGCGGTGCGCTCGCTCTCCTGAGCCCGCGCCGACGCGGCCAGCGCCCGCAGCGGGCGGCCCCGCCACGCCTCGGCCAGGGCGCGTACGGTGGCCAGCGCCGGCCAGCCCAGCACCGCGATGCCCGCCAGACCGGCCCAGACGGGGTCGAACGCGGCCGGCAGCGCCGGCATGGCCGCCAGCAGCAGCCAGGCGGCGAACGCCGCCACCGACACCGCCGCCGAGACGAGGTGCGCGCCGAGCCAGGGGTCCCGGCAGAGCATCGGCCGCACGTACCGCCACAAACCCACCCGCCTGGCCTGCCTGACCGTGAGCGGCACCAGCAGGGCCAGCACCGCGAAGCCGCCGAGCTCGGCCTGCGCGCCCCAGCCGGTCAGCAGCGCGGCCGCGGCGACCGCGACCGTGGCGACGGCGACCAGCAGGCGCGCCTGGCGGGACCAGACCTCCAGGGCGCGCCTCGCCCTGCCGGTGTCGCGCGGGTGCACCGGCCATGCGGGGTCGTGGTGCGGGCGGGGGCGGTCCCAGCGCAGCAGCGACAGGCCGAGGTTCACGCGGGCCTGCGGGTGGCCGGGCTCGCTGGCGAGCGCGGCGCGGTAGGACCGCTCGGCGGCGGCGTGATCGCCGCGCAGCAGGGCCAGGTCGCCCAGCAGGACCCCGGGGCCGGCCTCCTCGGGCGCGAACTTGCCCGCCAGCGTGGCGTGCTCGACCGCGTCGCCCCAGCGGCCGGGCACGCGGCGCAGGATCGAGGCCAGGCGCAGGCGGGCCGGCCAGGAGCCGCGGGCCAGCTCGACGGCCCGCTCAGCGGCGGGCACGGCGTCGGCGTCGCGGCCCAGCCGCTCGTGGGCGAGGCTGATGAGCCGGTGCGCCCACTCGGCGGACGGATCAAGGTCGGCCGCCCTCCGGGCGGCGTCGAGCGCGGAGTCGGGACGGCCGGCGTTCAGCCTGGCCAGCGCCTCGGCACACCACTCGCGGGAGGACCGGTCGGGAAGGTTGCCTTTTCTGCCATGTTGATCGGTCCCCACGGTCCCATGATCGCTTCGCGAATGATCGTTGGATAGATACCGACATATGGCTGTATCTCTCTAGAGAGGTTCTGGTGTGACCCTGGATCAGGCGATACCGCTACGACAAGTGCCTGACATGGCCTAAGCTGCCACGCAAGCCGGAGCGGAGGAGCCGGGCGCGAGGCCTCGGAAGGAGCGAGTGCCGAGCCGTGGCCCCACGCGCCGACCTGAGAGCACGTGCGGGCCCTGGACACGGATCGGCCTGCAAGGAGGCCCATGACCGTCACACAGGCCGCACTTTTCGTACGGACTGCGGATCGGGAGCGCCGGGACCACCGCTGGTCCATCCTCGTGCTCCTGTGCCTGAGCCTGCTGTTGATCACCGTCGACGCCACGGTCCTGCACATCGCGGTGCCCGCGCTCACGGCCGCGCTCGAACCCTCCGCGGTGCAGCTGCTGTGGATCATCGACATCTACTCGCTGGTGGTCGCGCCCCTGCTGATCATGTTCGGCACGCTGGGCGACAAGTACGGCCGCAAGCGCATGGTCCTGTGCGGCTTCGTGCTGTTCGGCCTGGCCTCGGCGGGCGCGGCGTTCGCCCCGACCCCGCTGACCCTCATCCTGGCCAGGGCGCTGCTCGGCGTCGGTGGTGCGATGATCATGCCGGCCACGCTGTCGCTGATCCGGCAGGTGTTCACCGACCGGCGCGAGCGGGCCATCGCGCTGGGCGTCTGGAGCGCGGTCGCCGCCGCGGGCGCGGCCGTCGGGCCGCTCGTCGGCGGCGTGCTCGTCGGCGTCTGGTGGGGCGCGGTCTTCCTCATCAACGTGCCGATCCTGCTGGTGTGTTGCTGCCCGCCGCCGTCCGGCTGCTCCCGGATTCGCGCGAGCACAAAGACCGGCCATGGGACGCGATGAGCGCCGTGCTCTCCGTGCTCGGGATCCTGGCGCTGGCGTTCGGGCTGAAGGAGGCGGGCTCGGGCAGCCTGATGCCGTTGTGGGCGTCCGTGCTGGTGTTCCTGACCGGGCTCGGGCTGCTGGCCGCCTTCGTCCGGCGGCAGACGCGGCTACCGGCGCCGCTGCTGGAGATCGGGTTGTTCCGGCGGCGCGAGTTCGCCACCGGGGTCGCGGGCGTGCTGCTCGGCGTGTTCGCGCTGGTCGGGCTCCAGCTCATGCTCGCGCAATACCTTCAGCTCGTGCTCGGCGACAGCCCGCTGCGCGCCGCCGTCCGGATGTTGCCGCTGGTCATCTCCGCCATCTCCGGCGGGCTCGCCGCCGCCCACATCCTGCCGAGGATCGGCATGCGGGCCACGATGAGCGGCGGTCTCGGCCTCGTCGCGCTGGCGCTGACGCCCACGCTGAGCTGGGGGGTCGAAGGCCACCCCGTGATGCTGGCGATCTGTTTCGTCGGCATCGGCTTCGGGGTGCAGGTGGCGCTGCTGGCCGCCTCCGACACGATCATGTCGTCGGCGACCGAGTCCCAGGCGGGTGGGGCCGCGGCCATCGAGGAGACCGCCTACGAGCTGGGGGCCGGGCTGGGCGTCGCCGTGCTCGGCACGATCACCGCGATCGTGTACGCCCCCGCATTGCCCGCCGTGCCCGGAGTGTCCGCGGGCGGCATGGACAAGGCCAGGCAGTCGCTCGCCTCGGCCGCGCACGTCGCGGACGAGATCGGTGGCCGCGCCGGCGGCGCGCTGCTCGACGCCGCCCGGTGGGCCTTCGTCAACGCCCTGCACACGACCGTGGTCGTGAGCGTCGTTCTGCTGAGCCTGACCTCCGTCGCGGTGGCCACGTTGCTCAGCCGTGATTGAGGTGTGCCATGTCCCGATTAGGGCAGACAACTACCGTGAAACAGGCCCTAAGCGATATTGCCGCTTTAGTCGCCCGCATCGGCGTGGGCGGTATCTTCTTCGCCAACGGCTGGGCCAAGCTGGAAGACGGGCTGAAGATCACCGGGGAGAAGTTCCTGGAACAAGGCGCCCCCGCGCCAGGCGCCTGGGCCCCGATCACGATGCTGGCCGAGCTCATCGGCGGCGCGTTGCTGATCGCCGGGCTGGCGGTCTCCGTCACCGGGCTGATCCTCTTCGCCGAGGCGCTCGCCGTCTTCCTGGTCGCGCCGCCGCTCAACCCCATCAGCCTCAATGAGCTGATCCTCCTCGGCGCGGCGTCCCTGCTGCTGGCCGTGGTGGGGGCGGGACGGGCTTCGGTGGACCACATGGTGGTGATCCGGCGGCGGGAGTCGGAGGCGGCGGACGAGTTCGCCGCCGACAGGGAGGCGGACAACGTCATCGCCTCCCTACGCGAACCCGACACACCCTCCAAGCCGGAGAAACCAGATGCTCGGGACAAGCCCACCAAGGCGGGCAAATCCGAACCCGCGCCCGAGACGCCGGCCACGGAGGACACGGCGCCGCACCCGCGTCCGCGCTCCGGGGAGCAGAAGAGCGGCGAGGACCCGGCGCCGACGCCGGGCGACACGCTGGTGGCCGGCCGCAAGAAACCGCCCGCCCGGGGCCGCCGCACCACCACCTCCGACTGACCCCCTCCCCGCCGGCTCGGCCCCGCGGGGAGGAGGAACGGCCCGCCGCCCGGTCAGGCGGGGGCGACGGGGGAGGAGACGAGGGCGGCGCAGGCCTCGGTGGCCATGACGGCGCTCAGCTGCGCCGACAGGGGCACCTTGCCGTCCACCGCGCGCGTCCACACCGGCCCGGCCAGGATCGTGCCGTCGCGGGCGCACGACCGCCACAGCCGCTCGGTGCTGGCCAGCATGAAGTCCCGCAGGTCGGGTACGTCCGCCGCGTCCACCAGGAGGCGGGCGTACCGGTAGAACACGCCCTTGAACAGCCCTTCGTCACCGCCGCCGCCCTCATGGGCGAAGACCCCGTCGGCGGTCAGCTCCGCCAGCGCCGTGCGCGCCGTCCTGGTGGCGCGCCGCAGGTAGTCGTCATCCCCGAGAGCGCCGGCCAGCTCCACGCAGGCCCCGATGTACAGACCCTGGTTGTACGTGAAGCGCCACTGCTCGTCGATGGCGTGGTCTCGCTGCCGGTTGATGCCGTCGTGGACGAACCCGTCGGCCCGCACCAGCACGCGCTCGAGCCAGTCCATCGCCCGCCGCCCCCAGTCCAGCTGCGCGGGGTCGCCCGTGTGCCGGTGCAGGCGGGCGGAGAGCAGCCGGCCGGGCTTCACCGGCAGGGGCTATCTCGCCGGCTGGAACGCCGCGGACCAGGCGCTGACCATTCACGTGAACGTGGGCCGCGCCGGGCCCCACCAGCTGCGCTTCCGCTACGCCGCCGGCGCGGGCGACGCGGGGCGCCGCATCCTGGTGAACGGCGCCCAGGCCGGCGACCTGCGGTTCCCCGCCACGCAGGGCTGGGGCCAGTGGGGCACCGCCGTGCTCGACGGGGTCAGGCTGGCGCGCGGGCACAACACGATCCGGATGGAGCTGGGCGCCGGCAACTACCTCAACCTCGACGCGGTGACCCTGGGCACATGAGACACGCTCATGTTCAGGTCTTGCGGGGCCGGTGACGGCGGCGGATGCTGGGAGGGCAGCGACCCCCCAGCCTGGCGAGGTGTGATGTCCCGCCGCTCAGCCCTCGCAGCGATCGCCGTGCTGCTCCTCGTGACCGGCACGCTGACGATCCCGCGGACCGGCCCCGCCACGGCGGCGGCCGAGGTCCGCGGGTTCGTCGACGCCCACAGCCACCTGTTCTCCTACGAGGCGTTCGGCGGCCTGCTGATGTGCGGGCGGCCGTTCCACGCGCAGGGCGTCGAGAAGGCCCTGACCGACTGCGCCGACCACCACCCGAACGGCGAGCTCGCCTGGTACGAGAACCTCACCCGCACCGGGTCGCCGACCGGAACCCACGACCCGGTCGGCTGGCCCACGTTCCGCGACTGGCCGGCGCACGACTCGCTGACCCACCAGCAGGCGTACTACACGTGGGTGGAACGTGCCTGGCGGGGCGGCCTGCGCGTCATGGTCAACCACCTGGTCGCCAACCGGCAACTCTGCGTGATCTACCCGCTGAAGCGGAACGCCTGCGACGAGATGGCCTCGATCAGGCGGCAGGCCGAGCGGGCCCGCGAGCTGCAGGACCACATCGACGCCGAGCACGGAGGCCCAGGGCAGGGCTGGTTCCGCATCGTGCGCGACCCGGGCGAGGCCAGGCAGGTCGTCCAGGCCGGCAAGCTCGCCGTCGTCCTGGGCGTCGAGACCTCCGAGCCGTTCGGCTGCCGCACGCTGCTCGGCATCCCGCGCTGCACCAGGGCGCAGATCGACCGGGGGCTCGACGAGATGCACGCGCTCGGCGTGCGCAGCATGTTCGTCTGCCACAAGTACGACAACGCGCTGTGCGGCGTGCGCTTCGACTCCGGCACCCAGGGCGCGATCGTCAACCTGGGCAACCTGCTCAGCGGCGGCTCGTTCTGGCAGGCCCGCACCTGCACCGGCCCGGCGCACGACAACCCGATCGACCCGGGCGGCGTCCTGCCCGATCCGATCGCCGGCCTGCTCCCGCCCGGCGTCTCGCTCCCGCTCTATCCGCTGGCGCCGCACTGCAACACGAGGGGCCTGACCGCGCTCGGCGAGCACATGGTCAAGGGCATGATCGAACGCGGCATGCTGGTCGAGATCGATCACATGAGCGTGAAGGCCGCGAAACGCGCGCTCGACCTCCTCGAAGCCGCCCGGTACCCGGGCGTGATCTCCTCCCACAGCTGGACCGACCCGCACTTCTTCGGACGCGTTTACGCACTCGGCGGCATGATCACCCAGTACGGGCACGACGCCGAGCACTTCGTCGCCGAGTGGGCCCGCACCGAGCCGCTCCGGCAGGAGCACCGGATCGCCGGCTACGGCTACGGCCTGGACGTCAACGGGATGGGGCAGCTGCCCGGGCCGAGGGCCGGCAACTCCGGCAACCCCGTGACGTACCCGTTCACGACCTTCGACGGCGGCGAGCGCCTTGACCGGTTGCGCACCGGCGAGCGGGTCTGGGACGTCAACACCGACGGGGTCGCCAACTACGGCCTGGTGCCCGACTGGATCGAGGACATGCGGATCATCGCCGGCGACGAGATCGTGCGGGACATGGCGGCGGGCGCCGAGGCGTACCTGCGGATGTGGGAGGCGGCGACTTCCGCTCGAGCATCGACCTGACGGTCCCGGCCCCGCAAGGCAGGCCGGTCGCCCAACGGCCTGCCCGACGGGGGCGACAACCCCGAGGCCGCGCCAGGAACCGCAGGGCGGAGATCGGCGTCACCCGCTGAACCCGGTTCACATCCCCGCCGTGAGCCGGGCCACCACCCGCATCTTGTTCATCGCGTCCAGCGCCGCCACCTTGTACGACTCGGCCAGCGTCGGATAGTTGAACACCGCGTTGACCAGGTAGTCGACCGTGCCGCCGCAGCCCATGACCGTCTGCCCGATGTGCACCAGCTCCGTCGCCCCCGTGCCGAACACGTGCACGCCGAGCAGCCGCCGGTCCTCCGGCGACACGAGCAGCTTGAGCATGCCGTACGAGTCGCCGATGATCTGGCCCCTGGCCAGCTCGCGGTAGCGGGAGATGCCCACCTCGAACGGCACCTTGTCGCGGGTCAGCTCGTCCTCCGACTTCCCGACGAAGCTGATCTCGGGGATCGTGTAGATCCCGATCGGCGGCAGGTCGTCCATGTCGCCGACCGGCTCGCCGCACGCGTGCTGGGCGGCCAGCCGGCCCTGCTCCATGGACGTGGCCGCCAGCGCGGGGAAACCGATCACGTCGCCGACCGCGTAGATGTGCGGCACCTCCGTGGCGTAGTCGCCGTCCACGGAGATCCGGCCCCGGTCGTCGGCGGTCAGGCCCGCGGCTTCCAGGCACAGCTCGGCCGTCTTGCCCTGGCGGCCCGCGGAGTACATGACGCAGTCGGCCGGGATCTTCTTGCCGCTCTCCAGCAGGGTCAGCGCACCGCCGGGGCGGCGTTCGACGGCGGCGACGTTCTCGCCGAACCTGAAGGTCACCGCCAGGTCGCGCAGATGGTATTTCAGCGCCTCCACGATCTCCAGGTCGCAGAACTCCAGCATGCGCTCGCGCCGCTCGATCACCGTCACCTTCGTGCCGAGGGCGGCGAACATGGAGGCGTACTCGATGCCGATCACCCCGGCGCCCACCACGACGAGCGTCTCCGGCACCCGGTCGAGGTGCAGGATGGCGTCGGAGTCGATGACCGTCCTGTCGTCGAACTCGACGCTCGCCGGCCGCGCCGGCGACGTGCCCGTGGCGATCACGATCTTCTCGGCGGTGACCTTCGTCTCCTTGCCCTCCTCGTGGACGACGCCGATCGTGTGCGCGTCCAGGAACCGGCCCGTGCCCTGCAGCACCGCCACCTTGTTACGGGCCAGCTGGCTGCGGATGACCTGGATCTCCCTGCCGATCACGTGCTGCGTGCGCATGCCGAGGTCGGCTACGGTGATCTCCTCCTTGACGCGGTAGCTGGCGCCGTACAACTCCCGCTGGTTGAGGCCCGTGAGATAGAGCACGGCCTCGCGCAGGGTCTTCGACGGGATCGTGCCGGTGTTGATGCACACGCCGCCGATCATGTGCCGCTTCTCGACTATCGCTACGTTCTTGCCTAGTTTCGCCGCCGCGATCGCGGCCTTCTGCCCACCCGGACCGGAACCCAGGACCACCACATCGAAATCCGCCACACCGACCAGTCTGGGGGTGGCACGGCGACGGGGAAAGCCCTCTCCTGGAAGACTCCGTCGTGTGATGCGCGCATTCAGCCAGGTGGACGTCTTCACCGCCGTCCCCTATCGCGGCAACCCGCTGGCCGTGGTGCTCGACGGCGAAGGCCTGAGCACCGAGGAGATGCAGCGGTTCGCCGCGTGGACCAACCTGTCGGAGAGCACGTTCCTGCTGCCGCCGGCCACGCCGGAGGCCGACTACCGGGTGCGGATCTTCACCCCGGACAGGGAGCTGCCCTTCGCCGGGCACCCGACGCTGGGCACCTGCCACGCCTGGCTCGAGGCCGGGGGAGTGCCGCGCGAGGGCGGCGAGATCACGCAGGAGTGCGCGGCCGGGCTCATCCGGTTGCGCGGGACGGACGCCGGGCTCGCGTTCCAGGCGCCGCCGCTGCTGCGCTCGGGACCCGTGGAGGGCGAGCTCGTCGAGCGGATCGCCGAGAGCCTGCGGATCTCCCGGGACGACATGGTCGACGTCGAGTGGGCCGACAACGGCCCCGGCTGGGTGGCGGTGCTGCTCGCCGACGCCGACGCGGTGCTCGCGCTCAGTCCCGGCCCGGTCCCGCACGACGTGGGCGTGGTGGGGCCGTACCCGGAGGGCTCGCCGTGCGCCTTCGAGGTGCGGGCCTTCAGCCCCGCCCAGGACGCCTTCGTCGAGGATCCCGTGACGGGCAGCCTGAACGCGTCGCTGGCACAGTGGCTGCTGCGGACCGGCAGGGCCACGGCGCCGTACGTGGCCAGCCAGGGCACCGCGCTCGGGCGAGCGGGACGGGTGCACGTCTCCACCGGCGAGCAGGGCGAGGTCTGGGTGGGCGGCTCGGTCGTGACCTGCGTCAGCGGGCGGGTCGTCCTGTGAACCTGACCTCGTCACCCGGCCTCAGCTGGGCGGCCACCGGCAGATCCGCGGCCGTCACGACGGCGATCACCGGGTAGCCCCCCGTCGGCGGGTGGTCGGCGAGGAAGACGATCGGCTGCCCGCTCGGAGGCACCTGCACGGCCCCGGCCACCATGCCCTCGCTCGGAAGTTCGCCCTCCTTGGCCCGCACCAGCTCGGGGCCGCTCAGGCGCACGCCGACGCGGTTGCTGTCCTGGCTCACCACGTACGGCCCCGCGCACAGCGCCTCCGTCGCGTCCGGCGTGAACCAGTCGTCGCGCGGCCCCGGCAGTACGCGCAGTACGGCGGGCCGGGGCCCCGGTAGGGGCGCGAGGTCGGCGACGATGCCGGCCACGGTGCCCGCCGCGGTGCCCGCCGCGGTGCCCACCGCGGTGTCAGCCCGCTGCGGGCCGACCGGCAGCAGCGCGCCCGCCCGCAGCGGCTCGGGGCCGAGCCCCGACAGCGAGTCGGTGGACCGGCTGCCGAGCACCGGTTCGGCCGCGATCCCTCCGCGTACGGCCAGGTAGGTGCGCAACCCCCAGGCAGGCGTCCCCAGACGCAGCTCCGCCCCCGCGGGCACCCAGAACGGCACTCCCATGCCGGCCCGCGCGCCCGCCCTCCTGGCGGCCTCGAGCGGACCCGTGCCCTCCTCGCCGGGGGCGACCGCCACCGCCACCGGGGCGCCGGCCAGCGCCGCCCACCCGCCGTCGTGGAAGCGCAACCAGGCCCCGCCGAACGTCAGCTCGATCCCCGCCGACCCTTCCGCGTTGCCCACGAGCCGGTTGGCCAGCCGCAGGCTCGGCGCGTCGGCCGCCCCCGAACGGGGCACGCCGAGGTGGGCGTAGCCGGGCCGCCCGAGATCCTGCACGGTCGCGTACGGACCGGGCGCCAGCACCTCGATCATCACGTGCCCGTGGCCTCACTCCGTCCGGAGGGCTCGGTCGCCATCTGCCACCCTCTTCCTCAGCAGCCCTGGTAGCCCGCCTTTCATGACGGCGGCTCTCCCTCGCGTACGAACCGCACGCGCATGCCCGGCCTGAACAGCGACGGAGGGTCGGCCGTGACATCCCACACCCGCACGGACGTGCGCCCGAGCAGCCGCCACCCGCCGGGCGAGGCGGTCGGATAGACCGCGGAGTAGGGGCCCGCGATCGCCACGGACCCGGCGGGCACCGACGTGCGCGGCGTGTCGAGCCTGGGCGACTCCAGCACCGGATCGAGCCCGGTGAGGTAGGCGAACCCCGGGGCGAACCCCAGCCACCCCACGACCAGCTCGCGCCCGGAATGCCGGGCGACGACCTCGTCCGCGGAGATGCCGGCCAGCGCCGCCACCGAATCGAGATCCGCGCCGTCATAGGTCACGGGAATCGTCACGACGGGCCCCTCGGCAGGCCCGGCGCCGGCCTTGCCGCGCTCGTCGGCGACGACCGCCGCCAGCCGATCGCGCAACCACGCCTGATCCGCCCCGGGCGCCACCACGAGCACGGTCGCGGGCCCGGGCACGATCTCCGCCACCCCGGCGGGCCGGTCCGCCCGCAGCGCCGCGTCCAGCCGGTGCGACAACTCCAGCGAACCCGTCTCGACGAGCAGCCCGTGCTCCCCGGCCCTGCGGATCACGTGAACGCCTGCAGGACGACCCCGGCCGCCAGCAGCGCGTCGCGGACCCCCTGCGCCAGCGCGACCGCGTCAGGCGTGTCTCCATGGACGCAGATGGAACGGGCGGTCAGCGGGACGGAACTCCCGTCGGAGGCCGTCACGGAGCCCTCCACGGCCATCTGGCGGGCACGGGCCGCCACCACGGCGACGTCGTGGATGACCGCGCCCGGCTCCCCGCGCGGGACCAGCATCCCCTCAGGGGTGTAGGCGCGGTCGGCGAACGCCTCGTTCACCGTCGGCACGCCGGCGGCCGCCGCCGCCTCGTGCACGACCGAGCCGGGCAGAGTGAGCACCGGCAGCGAGGGATCGTAGTCGGCCACCGCGTCGATCACCGCTCCCGCCTGCACCTTGTCGCGGCAGATCCGGTTGTAGAGGGCGCCGTGGGGCTTGACGTAGGACACCCGGCCGCCCATCGCCCTGGCGATGCCGTCGACGGCCGCGAGCTGGTAGAGCACTTCGGCGCAGAGCTCCTCCGGCTCGAGCTCCATCTCCCTGCGCCCGAAATGCGCAAGGTCGCGGTAGGACACCTGCGCCCCGATCGCCACGCCGCGGTCGACGGCCGCCGCGCACGTGCGCCGGATCGTCACCGGGTCGCCGGCGTGGAAACCGCAGGCCACGTTGGCGCTCGTGACGATGTCGAGCAGCGCCGTGTCGTCGCCGAGCCGCCAGATGCCGTAGCCCTCGCCGAGATCCGCGTTGAGGTCGATCACCATGGCACCATCATGGCGCTTCACGGCCGGCGTGGTGCGACGAACAGAGTCTGAGTGGCCGTCCCCACCTCGCCATTCTCGTCATACAGGGTCGAACGGGTCAGCCCGCGGCCGGCCGGGCCGAGCACGGTCGCCGCCTCCATACAGATCCACTCCGTTTCGGGCGACCGGAACAAGGAGATCGTCAGGTCCACGTTCACAAAGAGGTGCGTGGCGAAGTCGACGGCGAGGCTGACGCCGTTGCCGCTGTCGGCGAACACCGCCAGGCGCTCCAGCGGGCTGATCTCCTCGCCCTCGACCAGAGGCATGCCGAGCCTGCCCCAGACCGTGGCGGGGCCGGGCGTCATGGGGCTGCCGGTGACGAAACGCCAGTCGAGCGCCCTGCCGTACCCGAAGCCGGAGCCCAGCCACGAGCGCGCGTGCTCCTCGGAACGCGGCGGGACCGGCGCGGGCGGCTCCTGCGCCGGGGTCGCGGGTGTGCCGGCCTCGCGGATGCGCCAGGCACTCGCCCTGGCGAACTCGCGGCCGCCGGAGTGGACGCTCGCCGACAGGCACTGCACACGCTTGCCGTCACGGGCGACGTCGGTCTCGACCCGCACCTCGGCCACGGGCACGGGCGCGAACACGTCGACCACCAGCCTGGACAGCTGCAGGCCGGGCCGCGGCGCCGTGCGTGCCAGCTCGTGCACGAGCAGGGCGGTGACGGGACCCATGTGCTGCGAGCCGGGGTCCCACGGGCCCTGGGTGTGCTCCGACGCGCGGTAACGGCCTTCGCCGACGCGGCTGTACATCGCCATAGAACGAAATTCTATGGCGTGCTAGATCCCGTCGGGAATGTCGGCGATGTCGTCGAGAGCCGCCGCGAGCTCCTCCGGGTCGTCGCCGATCCGCTCGGCGATCTCGATCAGCACGTGGAGCACGTCGTGGCGGTCGTGCCCGAGATCGAGCAGGCGCTGCGCGGCCTCCCACAACTGCGGCGGGTCGCCCTCCCACAGCCGGGTGGCGATCTCCTCGTGCCAGGCCAGGTGCTCCTGATCGATCGCGCCGCCGTGGTCGATCTCGAGCAGCGTGCGGCGGTCGGCCTCGTCGGCGGGATTGAGGTGGTCGAGGTCGACGCCGTTGTGCGTGCCCTGCAGGAAAGGGAAGGCGAAGACCCGCCTGGCCAGGGCCGACAGGTCGCCGTCCGGCAGCAGGCGCTCCAGCAGCGGCCGGTCGAGGCCGAACGAGGTCGGATCCCGGTAGGCCTCGGGGAACTTGCCGATGGCCTCCCACACCGCGTCGAGCGTGGCCTTCAGCCCCTGCTCGGGCAGCCCCGTGCGGTGGGCGGCGAAGCGCGCCCACGCCGCCAGCACGTGCGGCATCGCCTCCTGCTCCGCCACGCTCAGCATCACCTTGCGCGGCAACCAGTCGAGCAGGAACGTCTCGCACTTGGTGGGGCTGACCCGCAGCGGCCGGTTGAAGTCCTGCTCGCAGCCGTAGTCGATGATGTGGTCGGCGCACCGGGAGGCGGCCGAGGGGTCGGACAGGTGCTCGGCCGCGTCGGAGGCCAGGAACTCCGCCGCCAGCATGGCCCGCCGCTCCCTGCTGTAGGGGGCCTCGATGTGCAGCGGCGCCGGCCGCTTGCGCCCGGGCGGCAGCGCCTTCAGCCTGGCCCTGGCGAACGCGTGGTAGGCGCTGTAGCTGTCGCTCACCGGCGGCGGGGTCTTGGGCTCCTTCGTGGCCTTCATCGCCGACTCCAGCAGCGCCCTGGCCTGCTCCGGCTGGATCTCCTCGAACAGCAGCATCGGGTTGCCCGCCGCCTCGGCCCTGGCCTGCTCGAGCAGCTTGTCGACCTGGGAGGAGACCCAGGCGTCGCGGGTCATGCCGCTCATGTTGTAGTCGACGACCATGACGAGCGCGTGGCGGTCGGCGGGGGGCTCGCCGTCGTTCCACCGGTAGGAGAACGTGCAGATCACCGTGTCCTGGTCGCCGTAGGCGTCGCGGGAGACGTAGCAGCCGGCCGGTTTCACCGCGCCCACCCGGTCGGCCCAGCCCGGCCTGGCCACCCCCGACTCCATCATCGCGAGCGCCGCGCCCTCGGCCTTGGCGCCCTGGCGGGCCGTGCCCAGGTAGGCCAGGCACATCAGCAGGGTCAGCGAGGCCGGCGTGCCGGCCTTGGCCGCGTAGTCGACCAGCCCTTCGCCGAGCACCTGCTCCACGTCGCCGCCCCTGACCCGCCGGCCCCACCAGGCCCCGATCATGTCGGAGACCATCAACTCCGCGTCCAGAGGAGTGCGTACGGCGAGCAGCTCTCGAGCCGCCTGCACCATCTCCTTGAACACGTCGTCGGGCGGAGTGCTCTCCCGGGGATCTCGTCGGTGTCGGCGCACACCCTCACTCTCTCGTATTCCAGGCACGAACGGTGCGGAGAACACGGCCCGGTGACCCCGATGTTATCGACAGGGTCATGCCGGTGACCCGCGTCCGGCGTCCTGCGGGAACACGCCGCAGGACGCTCGCGACGTCACGTCAACGGGAGCTCCGCGGCGGAGGCGCGGAGTTCACGATCGCGAGCAGGTGCTCGCGGGCGATGCGTTCCACGATCTCCGGGGTCGCGGTGACGCCCAGATGCTGCGCACACGCGCACACGTCGGCCACGCAGCGGTCGATCGTGTCCACGGGTACGGTCAGGAACTCTTCGGCCAGCCTGAGACTGACCGGTTCGCGCAGGAACCGTGTGGCCAGAGCGAGCATAGGAGTGAGATTCCTCTGGAGACCTAGGGGCAAACCCCTAGGAAGGTCTGCAGGGCGACTTGCGCTCTCATTCCACCCTTTCTCGGACGGGTGTCAAGCCTCCACGACGCCTGTGTTCACTTCACCCGGTGCCCTTTCATGCGAAGCTGTCTCCATGCGCATCCAGCTCGCCCAGCGGAGCGAGGCAGACGAGCTCCTCGGCCGCAGCCCGCTCGCCCTGCTCGTCGGCATGCTGCTCGACCAGCAGATCCCCATGGAGTGGGCGTTCACGGGGCCTCACACCATCTCTCAGCGGCTGGGTCACGACTTCACCGCCGAGGAGCTCGCCTCCTACGACCCGGGGGAGTTCGCGGCGCTGCTGGCCCAGCCGCCGGCCGTGCACCGCTATCCCAAGGCGATGGCGGGCCGCATCCAGCAACTCGCGGCCTACCTGGTGGAACACTACGACGGCAGGCCCGAGCGGATCTGGGCCGAGGCCGCCGACGGCAAGGACTTGTTCAAACGACTGAACGCCCTTCCGGGATACGGCAAGCAGAAGGCCCAGATCTTCTTGGCATTGCTGGGGAAGCAGCTGGGGGTCCAGCCGTCAGGCTGGCGAGAGGCAGCCGGGCTCTACGGCGAGGAGGATGCACACAGATCGGTCGCCGACGTGGTCGACGCCGACAGTCTGAGCCGGGTGCGCGCAGCCAAGCAAGAGGCCAAGCGTGCGGCCAAGGCCCGATGACCGTGGCGGGCAAGCGCCCCGGCAATCGGGCGCGGTAACCTGATCTTGCTGCGCAAAGTGGAGCGACTTTGACAGGATGCGTAGACCCTAGAGGCGACCGGGCACCGGCGGGGGCTTCCGTCCGCGCGTGCCCATCGCCGATGATGTACTGCAGGATCCGGTCGCCCGGAGCTGCGCTACGCCGATACACGATTATGGAGATGTGCCGCGTGGGAGACCCTGGCACGCGACGGAGGTGCGGACCATGAGCGCCGAGACCTCCGTTCCCCGTCCCCGGGAGTCGGATGTGGACATCTCAGACTCCGCCCTCTTCAAGGGCATGTTGTCGGAGGCGGAGTTCGCCTTCGCGTTCTTCGACGCCGACGGCCGCGTCCAGCGGGTCAACGACGTCTTCAGCGACGTCGTCGGCGTGCCCGCGGAGCGCATGGCGGGCCGCCAGCCCGTCGAGGTGCTGGCCGCCGACCTGAGCCAGATCATCACGCACGCCGTGCAGGCCGTCACCGAGAGCGACGCTCCGGTCACCGAGGGCCGCGTGCGCGTGCGGTCGGCGGAGGGCGACACCCGGCACTGGTCGTTGTCGTTCTCGCCGGTCCACGACGACGCCGGCGAGCTGCGGGCGATCGCGCTGATCGGGCTCGACGTGACCGAGAGCCGCCAGACCGAGGAGGCGCTGCGCCGCAGCGAGGAGCGCTACCGCTCGCTGGTCGAGGCGCAGTCGCAGCTGGTGTGGATCACCTCGCCCACGGGCGCGGTCGTCGAGGACGCGCCGCAGTGGCGCGCCATCACCGGCCAGGGCCTGGAGGAATACCTCGCCAACGGCTGGCTGGACGTCGTGCACCCGGAGGAGAGCCAGCAGACCGAGGAGGCCTGGAGGGAGGCGCTGCGCGGGCGCACCATGTTCGAGTGGAACTACCGCGTGCGCACCCGTGCCAGCGGCTACCGCCACTTCGAGGTGCGGGCCGTGCCGATCATCCGCCACGGCCGCGTCGTCGAGTGGGTCGGCGCCAACACCGACGTGACCCCGCAGCGCGAGGCCGAGGAGATGCGCGGCAGGCTGACCGACCAGCTCGGCGCGGCCGCCCTGCGCACCGCCCGGCTGCAGGGCGCCACCGCCATGCTCGCGGAGGCGCTGACGGTCGAGCAGGTGGTCCAGGTCATCATCGACGTGGGCCGCACAGCCCTGGCCGCCGACCGCTCGGCGGTGGCGCTGCTCGACACCGACAGGGCCGCGCTCAAGCTGATCAACGGCGAGGGCATCCCCGAGGCGTCCGGCCCCTCCGGCGAGGAGATCCCGCTGTCCAGCTCCAGCGTGATGACCATGGCGGTCAACAGCCGCAGGCCGGTCTTCGCCGAGTCTCCCGAGTCGCTGAAGGCCCAGCTGCTGGAGGCGGGCGGCGACGAGGACGTCCTGGGCAACTACCTCGCCAACAGCGACGAGCGCGCCTGGGTGGGGCTGCCGCTGCTGGCCGCCGGACGGGCTTTGGGAGCGCTCCGATTCTCCTTCACCCGGCCCCAGAAGATCTCCCAGGAGGACGGCGTCTTCCTGGAGGCGCTGGCCGGTCAGTGCGCCCTGGCGGTCGAGCGGGCCACGCTGTTCGAGCGTGAGCACCGCACCGCCGAGACGCTGCAGCGCAGCCTGCTGCCCGACCGCCTGCCGGTGGTCAAGGGCCTCGTGCTGGCTCAGCGCTTCCGTTCGGGCAGCCGCCACGTCCAGGTCGGCGGCGACTGGTACGACGCCTTCGTCCTGCAGGACGGGCGTGTCGCGGCGGTCGTGGGCGACGTCATGGGCAAGGGCGTCAAGGCCGCCGCCGGCATGGGCCGCATCCGCAACGCGATGCGGGCCCTGGCGCTGACCAACCCGCCGCCCGCGGCCGTGCTCACCGGGCTCGACCGGGTCTTCGAGGCCACGGAAGAGGAAGAGCAGGTCACGACGCTGGCCTACATGGTCGTCGAGCCCGTCACCGGTGAGGGCACGCTGGCCGTGGCCGGGCATCCGCCGCCCGTGCTGGTTTCGCCCCAGGGCACGGCGATCCTGTGCGACGCGGAGCCCGGCACTCCGCTAGGCTGGCCGACCAGCCGCAGGCAGTTCCGGTTCGTGGTGCCGCCCGGCCATACAGCCGTGCTCTACTCCGACGGGCTCGTGGAGAACAGGAAGCGCGGGCTGGATGCCGGTCCCGCAGAGATTTGCAGTGTTGTGACCGAAGCGCCGCCTGAAGTTGTGAGTAGTCCTCACATGTTGCTGGACTTCCTGGTTGACCGGATGTTGTCTGGATATGAACAAGATGATGACGTTACCGCGCTAGCAATTCACGTGCCGCCAGCCACGAAGAGTGACTGAATGAAACAGTCATAACGGTTGCTTTCGGGTATCGGTGCCCCGCTTACGTACGCACTACTGTCTCGGTCGGCCTAGGGTGGAGGTCAACCGCCGGGAGGTGGCCGTATGGAGTGCGGGGTCGTGCCACAATGCTGTGCAGGTCCGTCGCGGTCCGCACGGCCTCACCGATCTCCGAGAGAGGCAACAGCCCCCCAGCGGGCATCTGGGTCCATTGTCGCCACGCGTTCGTTCGAGAGGTGTTCGTGTCGCCTGCAAGTTCGACTCGCTCGAAGCCACAAGAGCTGAACGAGCCCGTCATTCAGCGACTGCTCGAGCGTGGGCGCTCGCAGGGTTTCCTCGAGTCTGAGGATGTCCGTCAGGCCTTCGAGGAGGCGGACATCCCCATGTCGCACGCCGCCGCGTTCTTGCGGAACCTCAGCAAAGAGGGCGTGACCGTGGTGGTGACCGCCGCGGATTCGGCTGCGCCGAAGAAGTCTCGTGGTCCAGCAAAGCGCCGCACCGCCGCCCCCGTCAAGACCAAGACGGCGGCGGCCGCCAAAGAGCAGCAGCCCGAGACCGTGACCGCGGTCGTGGGCACCGCTGAAGCCGAGCCGGCCGCCAAGAAGGCGGCCCCTGCCAAGAAGGCCGCTCCGGCGGCGAAGAAGGCCGCGGCCGCCGCCGCCGCCAAGAAGGCCGAGCCGAAGAACGCTGGGCCTGCCGAGACCAAGCCGATCGAGGCACCCGAGGCCCGCGCCGACGGAGACGACGAGGACATCGAGCTCGACGGCGACGTGGAGCTGGAAGACCTCGACGACATCGAAGTCGACGACGAGGAGATCGTCGCCGAGGGCGACTCCGAGGCGGAGGGTGACTCCGACACCGACGACGAGGCCGAGGAGCCCAAGGCCGCCGAGGTCACCGTGGAGAAGACCGAGGAAGAGGTCCTCATCCTCTCCGACGACGACGATGACGCCCCGGTGGCGCAGGTCGCCGCCGCCGGTGCCACCGCCGACCCGGTGAAGGACTACCTCAAGCAGATCGGCAAGGTCCCCCTGCTCAACGCCGAGCAGGAGGTCGAGCTGGCCAAGCGCATCGAGGCGGGCCTGTTCGCCGAGGAGCAGCTCGGCGGCGGAGAGACCGAAGGGCTCCCCGTCGACGTCAAAGCCGAGCTGGAGTGGATCGCCGAAGACGGCCGCCGCGCGAAGAACCACCTGCTGGAGGCCAACCTCCGGCTCGTGGTCTCGCTGGCCAAGCGCTACACCGGCCGCGGCATGTTGTTCCTCGACCTGATCCAGGAAGGCAACCTGGGCCTGATCAGGGCCGTCGAGAAGTTCGACTACACCAAGGGCTACAAGTTCTCCACCTACGCCACGTGGTGGATCCGGCAGGCGATCACGCGTGCCATGGCCGACCAGGCGCGGACCATCCGCATCCCGGTCCACATGGTCGAAGTGATCAACAAGCTGGCCCGCGTCCAGCGGCAGATGCTGCAGGACCTCGGCCGCGAGCCCACGCCGGAAGAGCTGGCCCGCGAGCTCGACATGACGCCCGAGAAGGTCGTCGAGGTCCAGAAATACGGCCGCGAGCCCATCTCCCTCCACACCCCGCTGGGCGAGGAGGGCGACAGCGAGTTCGGTGACCTCATCGAAGACTCCGAGGCCATCGTCCCGGCCGACGCCGTCAGCTTCACGCTGCTCCAGGAGCAGCTGCACTCCGTTCTCGACACGTTGTCGGAGCGGGAGGCGGGCGTCGTCTCGATGCGCTTCGGGCTCACCGACGGCCAGCCGAAGACGCTCGACGAGATCGGGAAGGTTTACGGGGTCACCCGTGAGCGCATCCGCCAGATCGAGTCGAAGACCATGTCCAAGCTGCGCCACCCGTCACGCTCCCAGGTCCTGCGCGACTACCTGGACTGATCGACCGCGAACGCCGCCGCCCCGCCCGGACCCGTCCGGGCGGGGCGGCGGCGTTCGTACACCGGCGGTGGGGTCATGAGACACGCGTAGGCCGAGCGTCGTGGGCGGCCGGTTGACGAGACGTGCACGTCGAGCGTCCGTGGCTCGAGACGTGCACGTCGAGCGTTCGGGGCGTTGGCTAGGAGACGTGCACGTCGAGTGTCCATGAGCGGCCGGCGCGCGTGGGCGACGCCGCTTCGACGCGGTAGCCCAGCGTGTCGAGCACCTTGACCAGCTCATCGGGACTCGTGGGCGTGGTGCCCTGCTGCAGGAGGGCTCGGGCGATCTCGCCCCGGGTGGCCTTGGCCATGTGGCTGACCACCTTGCCGTCCCTGAACACCCGGACCGTCACCGAACGCTCCCCAGGCTGCCAGGCGCTCGCGTACGTGGTCGAGCGGAGATCCACCACCAGCCCCGGGATGCCGTCCAGGACCTTCGAGACCTGCGGCCGCCAGAACGCGCCCAGCCCTCCGAGCGGAGGCAGGTTGACGCCCATCGACAGGCGGTAGGGCGGAATCCGGTCGGTGATCCGCACCACACCCCACAGGCCGGAGAAGATCAGCAGCGACTCCTCGGCCCGGCTCCTGGCCTCGCCGTCCAAGGTGCGAAGCCCGAGGTTGTCGTAGAGCACGCCGGTGTAGAGGTCGGCGGCGGGCAGCGTGGCAGCCGTCTTCAGCGCGATGTTCCTGGCCGGCTCGCCCGCCAGGCCTGGCGTCAGGCCGAGCACGTCGATGGCGTCACGGCGCTTGGACGCCCGCACGAGCGCGGTCATCACCCGCTTACGGGATCTGTCCAGGGCGGGGAACGACAGCTCGCCGACGGGCGGGCCGTTGCCTTCCGCCGCCTTCCCCTCCGACGGCGGCAACAGAATCAGCACAGCCCCAGCCTAGGGGTAGCTCATCATTCTTTACGGCAGGCCAGGTGGGCCCCAGCCGCCGACCAGGGCCGGGCCCTGTCCAGGGAGACGCTCACCAGGTGGAGACGGCTGAGCGCCGCGACGGCGCCTCCTGGGCCGTCCGCTTCGGCGAATCGATGACCGTCGTCCTCCCGCGACGCTGCCCGCTCCTGCCCCTGTTCCGTTCCCTGTCCGTGCCTTCTCCCTTGGGCGAATGTTCGTCAGCCGTGGATGGCCGTTCGTCGGGATGGCATGTGTCGTGGGTGTGGGAGCCGAGCTGGCTGGAATTTTCGTGGGAGGACATGGTTTCGGGGGGTGCCGGGTGGTTCGTCGGGGTGGTGGGCGAGGTGGTTAGGCTGCGCGAATGGACTTCGACGTGCTGGTGCATGAGGCCTGGCCTGCCTACGAGCAGCGCGTACATGACGGATGGGTGCTGCGTTACGCCGGTGGCGTGACCAAGCGGGCCAACTCCGTGCTGCCGCTGCACGCCCCTGCCGATCTCGGCGGCGCCATCGAGGCCGCGGAGGCGTTCTACGACACGCGCGGGCAGCGCTGCGTCTTCTCGCTGGGGCTCAACGCCGCGCCCGGCCTGGACGAGGAGCTTGAGCGGAGAGGGTACGACCTGGTCGATCCGACCGTGATCATGGCCGGCGCGCCGGGGAACGCGCCCGCGTACAAAGTCAGGATCCAGGATCGGCCGTGGCGGGGCTGGTTGGAGACGTGGTGGGCCGTGGACGGGCGCTACGGCGCGGGTGTCGAGGACGCCGAGCGCATCTGCACCGGAGTGCCGGCCTGGTATGCGGCGTACGAGGAGGATGGTGTGGCGTTGTCCGTCGGGAGGGGTGTGCCGCAGGAGGACACGCTGGGGGTCTACTGCATGGCCACGTTGCCCGGCGCCCGCCGGCGAGGGCTGGCGCGCGCGGTGCTGCGGGCGCTGGTCGGGCACGCGGGCACGCGCTCCGCCTACCTGGTCACCACCGCCAGGAACGAGGGAGCGCAGGCCCTTTATCGGGGCGAAGGGTTCGAGATCGCGGGAAGCTATCACTACCGTGTGGCCGGCGTGCCGGTCCGGGCAGCGGATGCGCCTGTCCGGTCCGCGTGAACCGTGGAACGTCCCGGACCTGCCTGACGAACGATCGGGCTACGTCCGAACCAGCCCTGCGACAGGAGAGGGAGATCACGTTCATGAACGCCGACGGCTTTCGCGCACTGTCTGTTCGAGCGGGGAGCGCGGCGGATGTGGAGCACCTCGTGAGCCTTGACCCGGTCGCGGGATCGGGCGGTGGCGAGCGGCGCGCCGCCATCCATCGTTGGTGTCGCGACGGTGCCGTCCTTGCGGCCGACACGCCGAGCGGGCTCGTCGGCTACTGCGTCGTGGAGTACACCTTCTTCGAGCAGGGTTTCGTGACGATGCTCATGGTCGCCGAGCCCGCCCGGGGCCACGGCGTCGGCGAGCGGCTTCTGCGTGCCGCGGCAGCCTCATGCAGGACCGGGAAGCTGTTCACTTCGACGAATCTGTCCAACCATCCCATGCAGCGACTGCTGCAACGGGTGGGCTGGCGGTCGGTGGGGATGGTGCACGGTCTCGACGACGGTGATCCTGAGGTGTTCTACCTGTGCACGTCTGCCGAAACTGCGCGATGAGTCTGGACAGGTGGCGGCCATCGTTCGGAACTCCATGGCCCTGGGCAGATCAGCACGAGGGTCGCGTGCGGACGAGACTGCCGGGCGGATGGCCGGCGTAGCGGGCGTACCTGCTGGAAAGGGGTTAGCGGTGGCCGGGTGAACGCAGCACGGCGACCCCGGGCACGCCCGGGGTCGCCGTGCTGTTACGCGCTATGTGGTTATCTCATCACGACCAGCGCCGGTCAGCGCTCGTCGTTGGGGGCAACAGTTGGGGTTTCGCTGAGGCGAGCCGACTCGTCCAGGATGTCGGCGCCCTTTTCGCGCAGCGCTGCGATGTGCTGACGCCCATGATGGGCGCAGAACAGCAGCTCCCCACCCACAGGCAGGGTCGCGCGAATGTAGGCCTGGGCACCGCAGCGGTCGCAGCGGTCGAGGGCCGTCAGCGGCTTAACGGGGGCGAGAGCTCCAGTCACGTATCGCCTTTCGGGTCACCCCCGCCGAAGCGAGGATCTGGCGTCAGTCACTTGGAACAACATCTAACCGGACGTGGACGTTCCCAACCGTCCCGTCTCTACGCCCAGAGCAGAATGTGTCCGGAAGTAATGATGATCAGCCGCTTGGTAACAGCAAACGCGGCTCCATGGCAAGCTTGTACGCGCGCGTGTGGGAAGAACGGTAAGCTACGCACACGTGTTCGATGCCTAGACTCAGGGGAGCTGGAGTGACGCTAGTGGAGGCGGGTTACACGGCTCGTCACCTGTCGGTGCTTGAGGGCCTCGAGGCCGTCCGCAAGCGACCCGGCATGTATATCGGGTCCACCGACAGCCGCGGGCTCATGCACTGCCTCTGGGAGATCGTGGACAACGGCGTCGACGAGGCGCTCGCGGGCCACTGCGACCGCATCGAGGTCGAGCTCCACGCCGACGGCTCCATCGAGGTGCGCGACAACGGGCGCGGCATCCCGGTGGACGTCGAGCCCAAGAGCGGCCTGGCCGGCGTGGAGCTGGTCTATACGAAGCTGCACGCGGGCGGCAAGTTCGGCGGCGGCTCCTACGCCGCGTCCGGCGGCCTGCACGGCGTCGGCGCCTCGGTGGTCAACGCCCTGTCCTCACGGCTCGACGTGGAGGTCGACCGCGACGGCCGGGTGCACGAGATCAGCTTCCGCCGGGGCGTCACCGGCGTCTTCGACGGCGCAGGGCCGGCGGCCAAGTTCAAGAAGAAGTCCGGGCTGCGCGTCGGCGACAAGCTGCCGGAAAACCCCACCGGCACGCGCGTGCGCTTCTGGGCCGACAAGCAGATCTTCCTGCCCGACGCCGAGGTGTCGCTCGACGAGATCCACGTGCGGCTGCGCCAGACCGCGTTCCTGGTGCCGGGGCTGACCCTGGCGGTCTATGACAGCAGGCACGAGGAGCGCATCGAGGAGGAGTTCCGCTTCGACGGCGGCATCTCCGAGTTCACCGAGTTCCTGGCCCGTGACGAGGCCGTCTGCGACGTGCTGCGCCTGCAGGGCTCCGGCCACTTCCACGAGACCGTGCCGGTCCTCGACGACCAGGGCCACATGACGCCCACGCAGGTGGAGCGCGAGCTCCTCGTCGACGTGGCGGTCCGCTGGGGCAAGGGCTACGAGTCGACCGTGCGCTCGTTCGTCAACGTCATCGCCACGCCCAAGGGCGGCACCCACCTGTCCGGTTTCGAGCGCGGGCTGATGCGCACGGTCAACGAGGTGCTGCGCGAGACCCGCCTGCTGAAAAACGGCGACGACCCGGTGACGAAGGACGACATCTCCGAGGGCCTGACCGGCGTGGTCACCGTCCGCGTCCCCGAGCCCCAGTTCGAGGGCCAGACCAAGGAGGTGCTCGGCACCTCCGCGGCCACCCGCATCGTCTCCCACGTGGTCTCCCGCGAGCTCAAAGAGCTGTTCGCCAACCCGCCGCGCGGCTACAAGCAACCCCTCAGGGCCGTCCTGGAGAAGATCGTCGCGGCGGCCAAGGCCCGCATCGCGGCCCGCGAGCACCGCGACAACCAGCGGCGCAAGAGCGCGCTGGAAAGCTCCGCGCTCCCGGCGAAGCTGGTCGACTGCCGCAGCGACGACGTCGACCGCAGCGAGTTGTTCATCGTCGAGGGCGACTCGGCGCTGGGCACGGCCAAGCTGGCCCGCGACTCGGAGTTCCAGGCGCTGCTGCCGATCAGGGGCAAGATCCTCAACGTGCAGAAGGCGTCCGTGAGCGACATGCTCAAAAACGCCGAGTGCGCCGCCATCATCCAGGTGGTCGGGGCCGGCTCGGGGCGCTCGTTCGACATCGAGGCGGCCCGCTACGGCAAGGTCATCCTCATGGCCGACGCCGACGTCGACGGCGCCCACATCCGCTGCCTGCTGCTGACCCTCTTCCACCGCTACATGCGGCCCATGGTGGAGGCGGGGCGCGTGTTCGCCGCGGTGCCGCCGCTGCACCGCATCGAGCTGACCAACCCCGGCCGGGGCAAGGAGAAATACATCTACTGCTACTCCGACGGAGAGCTGCAGAAGGTGCTGCGCGATCTGGAGCGGCGCGGCAAGCGCTGGAAGGATCCGGTGCAGCGTTACAAGGGTCTGGGCGAGATGGACGCCGACCAGCTGGCCGAGACGACGATGGATCCCCGCCACCGCATCCTGCGGCGGGTCCGCATCGAGGACGCCGAGGGCGCCGAGGGCATCTTCAGCCTGCTGATGGGCAGCGACGTGGCGCCGCGCCGCGAGTTCATCGTCAACAGCGCCGCCGAGGTGGATCGCGACCACATCGACGCCTGACGCCCCCGGACGCCTAGCCCGCGTAAATCGCCTCCGCGGCGACGTCGGGTGCTCCGCGCGTCTGAGTTTCCCGGTGCCCATGGGGCTGCTGTGATGCGGGTCGGCGTCCTGTGCCCCTGTGCGGCGCTGGAGCGGCCCTGAGGGACGGAACGAGCCCGGTCTGCGTGTTCCAGGGCATCCGTGCGGTGGCGTGGCGACAGGGGCATTCGAGGCTGCAGAGAGCCAATGCGGGTTTGAGGCGGGCCCGGCTCCAAGGCTCCTGAGGGCCACTAGCCGATTCGGGGCTTGCTGAGAGGGGCAACGAGCCGATTCCGGGGCGGCGTAGGAGGAGACCTCGAGCCGGCTTCGAAAGCACAAAGGGCCCGCGAGCCGGCTTCGGGTCCGTTGACGAGGCCGCCGCGAATCGGCTCCAGGCGCACCCGAGGAAGGGGTGGAGGGCGCCTCCGATAAGCCGGTTCTCCTGGCGGTTGGTCCGGAAGGGATGGTCGCGGCCGGAGCGCGTTCGCGATCGGCGGGCGCGTTCAGCACTGGGAGCCGGACGCGACGCTCCCTCACGGAAGGGACCGGACGTCAGGCCGCGTCGGACGCCTGTCTCGGGGCGGGGGTCAGCAGGCCGGTGTGGACGTCGTAGATGGCGCCGGCCACCGGCATGTCCCGTGGCAGGAACGGGGTGCTGCGGATCCGCATGAGGTCGTGGCGCAGCGCCTCGTCCTGGTCGGGCACGGTGTGAAACTCCAGGCTGCGGGTGTCGACTCCCTGCTCGCTGGTGAGCGCGTGCACGTCGGAGTCCGTCACCTTGGACATGCCGCAGTCCGTGTGCGGCATCACCAGCACCCGATCGACGCCCAGCAGGTAGACGGCCAGCACCAGAGTGCGCAGTACGTCGTCCGTCACCCGGGCGCCTGCGTTGCGCAGGATCTTGGCGTCGCCCGGGTTGAGACCCAGCAGCCCGAGCGGGTCGATGCGGGAGTCCATGCAGGTCACCACGGCCAGCCCGCGGGCCGCCCGGCCGGTGAGGGTGGAGTTCTCGAATTCCTTGGCGAACGTCGCGTTGGCGGCGTACAGGTCGTCGAACGCTGTCATGACCACAAATATCCCTCACTCTCCGAACTTCATGCTCCCCGGGGGTCACGAATGGCCCGACTTGGCAAACCTCCCGCGAATGCCCATCGCTCTGCGTGATGATGTCGTAGCCGTATGTACGGGATCGAAGAAGGGTGCTCGTGAGTAGGTCCGAATCCCTCGCCGCGTTTCTCCGCGTTCAAGCCTGGCGCCGCCTCGACCGCGTGGAGTCCAACGACGGTGGCCGTAATGCCAGGAGCGCGCTGGCTCTCCTCGACACCGCCGCCTACGCGGCCGGTCTCCCCGACGACGATCCGCTGATCATCATGTTGGATGAGGCGGGTTGCTACGGGCCGCTGGGCTGTGAGGGCTTCGACCCGGGGGAGGCGGGCACCCGGCTGATCCGGCACTGGGAGGGCGGCGAACCGCACGAACTGCTGCTCGCGATCCCGTCCGCCATCGCTGCCTCCGGTTGAGGGGACACGCGGGCGATCAGGCGGGTGCGTTGCCCGGCTTCCACTTGATGCCGCACCCGAGTGACGGGTGTTGTTCTTCCGGTACCGGGTCGCCCGCCAGCACGGCGTCGATGGCCGCCCGCAGGGACGCGCCGGTCACCGGTTCCGCGTTGCCCGGCCGCGAGCCGTCGAACTCTCCCCGGTAGGCGAGCCGCATCTGCGCGTCGTACAGGAAGAAGTCGGGCGTGCACGCCGCCCGGTAGGCCTTGGCCACCTCCTGCGTCTCGTCCAGCAGGTACGGGAACGTGAATCCGGCTCGCTCGGCCTGCTCCGCCAGGTGTGTCGGGTCGTCATCCGGGTAGTTCACGCTGTCGTTGCTGGAGATGGCGACGATCGACAGTCTCGCGCCGTAGCCGGCGGCAAGGGCTGCGATGCCGTCCTCGACATGCCGTACGTAGGGGCAGTGGTTGGACAGGAAGATCACCAGTGTGGCGGGAGAGCCTTTGAGGTCCTCCAGCGAAACGCTCCCTCCGTCGATGGCGGTCAGGTCGAAGGCCGGCGCGGGAGTGCCGAGCGGAACCATGAACGAGTTGGCAGCCATGGCAACATTCTTGTCTCCGATCGGCCAGGTAAAACAGGCCGGGAAGGTGAATTGATGAGCGGCATCGCGCGGTTCCGTACCATCGTGCTGGACTGCCCGGACCCCGAAGGACTCGCGGAGTTCTACTCGAACCTCCTCGGGTGGCCGGTCACGTCCGTCGAGGAGGACTGGGTGGTGGTCTCCGACGGAGGGTCGTCCGGACGGCTGGCCTTCCAGCTCGCCCCCGACCACCGGCCGCCGGCCTGGCCCGACCCGCGACACCCCCAGCAGATCCACCTCGATCTCACCGTGGACGACATGGACGAGGCAGAGGCGCAGGCCGTCAAGATCGGGGCGCGCAAGCACGAGCACCAGCCGAGCGAGGACGACGCGTTCCGGGTGTTCCTCGACCCGGCGGGGCACCCGTTCTGCCTCTGCGCCGGCTGAGAGCAGGCTCCCGGTTCAGCGACCCCGGCCCGGGCTATGGGGACTGCTCCCCGGGCCGGGGCGCCGGGACCGGGATGGGGACTGACCCCGCCCACACCGGGGCCAGTCCCCTTCATGACCGGGCGATGCACCTGGAGGCGACCGCCGCGTTCATGACCACCGCGTCAGCGGATCGACCGGGCCAGCAGGTCCACCGCCTTCCTGTACGCGCCGGCCGCCAGTTCGTGGTCGGCCGCGGCCTGCAGGTCGGGCCGCTTGCCGGCGCGCTGCGCGACGTCCCTGGCGACCGAGACGAGCGTGTCAGCCGCGGCGTACGAGACGCTCCGCGAACGTTCGAGCAGCGCCGCGGCCGCTTCGAGCGCGCCCAGGACCACGCGCGTGTCACGGACGGAGCCGTCGGCGTGCCAGTGGCGATCCGACAGGGCGGGCGCCAGCAGCAGGGCCGCCGCTTTCGACCGGCTGTCGCCGTGGGCGAGTTCGTGTCGTACGCCCTTGAGCCGGTCGCGGGCGCGGTCGGTGCGCAACCCCCACCCGTACGGGAACAGCGGATCGTAGGCGGCGTCGCCCACGTTGATCGGCAACTGCTCCACCGAGCGGAACCAGGTGAACGGCAGCCGCCCCGTGTACGGCACCGCACCGAACAGGGGGTCGGCCACGCCGTCGCCCTCGGTCCCCGGCAGCCACGAGGCGACCAAGGCCTCGACGCCCGACAGGTCGCCGAGCACCATCGGACGCCCGGAGACCACCAGCACGGCGCACTTCATCGCCCCGCACACCCGGTCGACGGCGGCCCGGTCGGCGGGGGAGAGATCGAGCGTGCGGCCCGCGCGTCCCACGTCGCCCTGGCCCTCGGCGTACGGGGTCTCGCCGACCACCACCACGCCCACGTCGTGCCCCGCCAGGTCGGCTGAGGCGTCCCGCGAGTACGTCACGGACCCGGCGCGCGACCGGACGGCCTGCAGGATCGTGGTGCCGGTGGTGATCGGACCGGACGAACCCTGCCAGCTGATCGTCCAGCCGCCCGACTGGTTGCCGATGTCGTCGGCGTTCGAGCCGGCCACGTACACCTTGGCCCCGCGCCGCAGCGGCAGCAGGCCGCCCTCGTTCTTCAGCAGCACCTGCGACTTCGCCGCCGCCGTGCGGGCGACCGCGCGGTGCGCCGCCGAGCCGACGTCGCCGAGGCGGGACCGGTCGGCGTACGGGCGTTCGAACAACCTCAGCCGGAACTTCTGCGTCAGGATCCTGGCGACCGCGTCGTCCACCCGCGCGATCGGCACCCGACCGGCCTCGACCTCGGCCTTGAGCGCTCCGGTGAACTCGGGGTAGGCGTACGGAACCATGATCATGTCGAGCCCCGCGTTGACCGACGTGCGCACGTCGCTCGGGTAGTCGCCGGGGATCTGGTCGATGGCCTGCCAGTCGCTGACCACGAATCCCTTGAACCCGAGCTTGCCCTTGAGCGTGCCGTTGATCAGCTCGTCGTGGGCGTGCATCTTCAGCGGCCCGTCGCCGAAGTCCACGCTGGAGAACGACGGCATCACGGTGGCGACGCCGCGCTTGACCGCCTCCTGGAACGGCGCCAGGTGGATCGCCGCCAGTTCCTCGCGACTCGTCCGGGTGACGCCCTGGTCGATGGTGTAGTCGCCGGTGGAGGACGAGCCGTACGCGGTGCCGCCGTCGCCGGCGTAGTGCTTGGCGGTGGCCAGCACCCCGTTGTCCTGCAGCCCGTCGATGACGGTGGCCATCCGCGTCACCAGCGCGGGGTCCTCGCCGAACGACTCGTACGTCCGGCCCCACCGGTCGTCGCGCGCGACGCACAGGCACGGGGCGAAGTTCCACGGGATGCCGGTGGCCTTGACCTCCCTGGCGGTGATCTTGCTCGCCTTCTCGGCGAGCTCGGCGTCGCGGCCGGCGCCCAGTCCGATGTTGTGGGGGAAGATCGTCGCGCCGACCACGTTGTTGTGCCCGTGCACCGCGTCGACGCCGTAGATCAGCGGCACCTGCAGGCGCGTCTGCCGGGCCTGCAGCTGGAAGGCGTCGACCATGTCGGCCCACCCCTCCGGCGTGTTCCTGGCGGGTGCCGACCCGCCGCCCGACAGGAGCGAGCCGAGCCGGTACGTGGCGATGTCGCTCTGCTTGGCCAGCGCGCCGCGCTCGGCCTGGGTCATCTGGCCGACCTTCTCCTCCAGCGTCATCCTGCCCAGCAGGTCGGAGACGCGGTCCTTGACGGGTTTGCGGGCATTCAGGTACGGCAGGTCGTGCGCGTTGATGACGATGACCGGCGGCTCGGCCGGAGGCCGCGTGCCCGTGCCCGACAGCTCGATCGGGATGGTCTCCGCGACCTCGCTCTGCCGGTCCTTCCTGATCTCGACGGTGAACGTGCGCGCCGAACCGGAGGCGGTGCCCGCGGGGAACGCCAGTGTGCCCTGGGCCGGCGCGTAGTCGTCGCCGGAGGTCGCGGTGCCCGTACCGGTCCTGTAGTCCACGGCCAGGTCCGCCGGGAGCGGTTCGCCGGTGGCCGTGGTTACCGTGACGCTGACGCGTACCGTGTCCTTCTCGTCCACCGGGTAGACGGGCCTGTCCGTGGACAGCCGCACCGGGCGCGGGGGAGCGGTCCCGTACACCTGCACCTCGTCCCACCGCAGGGTGCCCTGAGCGGTGGGCAGGCGCATCCCGTACCCCCACATGGCGACCAGGTCCAGCTCGCCGTCGGTCGGGGCGCCGCCGGGCTGGTAGTCGGCGCGGCGGGTGAAGCTCTCGAACGGCACCTTCACCTGCCGCCAGCCCGCCGTGTCATCGGTGAACGACGACTCGAACAGCTCGGAGGTGCCCGGACCGCCGCCGCCGTCCTTGAGCTCGAAGAAGATCTTCTGGCCCGAGCCGGTGCCGTTCACCCAGAAGGAGAACCCTTCGTACGCGGACCAGTCCTGGGTGGCGGGCAGGTCGTGGGACCAGCCGCCCCACTGGCTCACGTCGTAGACCGAGGTGAGCACCCGGTTCGTGGAGGGCGCCTCCGGCCGGGTGGTGTCGGGCTCGACGGTGAGCGCCGGGGTCGAGGCCGCGTCGTTGCCCCAGGTGTACACGCCGGTGGGCACGCCGTCCGACTCGAAGTCGGTGACGGTGAGCGGTTCGGCGGCGGCCGCGGCGGGTGGGGCGACGATCAGGGAGCCGGCCAGGGCCAGGGCCGCCGCCCATAAGGGTGGTCTGGATGGGAACACGGTACCTCCAGTCGAGGGGGGAGAGAGCGCTCTCCCAGACCATCGGAGGTAAGGCGCAATTCATAACATCAGCCCACCCAGCCCCGTGAAGCCGCGGAACGTGCCCACCGGGGCCAAGCGTTGCGCGCGACCGGCCCCGGCAACCCCGTCACACGCGCCGACCAGCCCCGCCCCGCCGACACGTGCGTCGCCGGTGCCGGGACACCTCCCACCGCGCACGCAGCCGGTGAACGTGCGCCTCGGTCACTCCTCCAGGGGCGTCTCGCCGCCGGCGGAGGGCAGGGCGGCAGGATCGGCGGCGATGGCGCCGCCGATGGCGCCGCCGATGGCGCCGATCGTGTGGGTGAGGCGGACGCCCGAGCCGTCGCGCCGGCCGAGCTCCTCCGGCAGCGGCACCGGCTTGCCCACCGTGGAGACCGCCTTGGCCGGAGCGGGTCCGGCCCAGGCCATCAGGAGTTCGTCCTCGCCCTTCAGGAACCGCTGAGCCCGGACGCCGCCCGTGGCCCGGCCCTTCGCTGGGAACTCCGCGTAGTCGGACACCTTGCCGCCGCCCACCTGCGTGCCGGGCAGCGCCGTGGAGGAGCCGGCGATCGTGACCACATGGCCGGGCCGCTCGGGGTCGACGGCGCCGAACCAGATCACCCGCGTGTCACCGTCGAGGCGGATGCCCGCCACGCCCCCCGCCGGACGCCCCTGCGGGCGCACCAGCGCGGCGGAGTAGCGCAGGAGCTGGGCGTCGGAGGAGATGAACACCAGGTCGTGGCTCTCCGACACCAGCTCGACGGCGCCCACCACGCGGTCGCCTTCTTTCAGGGTGATGACCTCGAAGTCGTCGCGGTTGGCCGGGTAGTCGGGCACCACCCGTTTGACCACGCCCTGTGCCGTGCCCAGGGCCAGGCCGGGGCTGTCGGGGTCGAGGGAGCCGAGCCCGACGACCTTCTCGTCGGGCTCGAGCGAGACGTATTCGGAGACGGGATGGCCCCCCGACAACGATGGCGGGTTGGCCGAGGGCGGCAGCGTCGGCAGGTCGACGACCTGGACGCGGATCAGCCGGCCGTGCGACGTGACCACGCCCACCTCACCGCGTACGGAGGTGCGGACGACGGAGACGAGCACGTCGTGCGCGGTGCGGTCGCCCTCGCCCGCCAGCGGCGAGGCGTCGGAGGTGCGGGCCAGCAGGCCGGTCGAGGACAGCAGCGCCAGGCACGGGTCGTCGGCCACCTGGAGCGACTGGATCGGGGTGCGGGCGACGCCCGGCGCCTCCAGCAGGACGGTCCGGCGCGGCGTGCCGTAGCGCTTGGCCACGTCGGCCAGCTCGCCCGAGACCACCTGGCGGAGCTTGGCCGGGGAGGAGAGGATCTCGGTCAGCGCGGCGATCTCGTCGCTCAGCGTCTGCTTCTCGCGGTCGAGCTCCAGCTTGTCGTATTTGGTCAGGCGGCGCAGGGGCGTGTCGAGGATGTAGGCGGCCTGGACCTCGGACAGCTCGAAGACGTCCATCAGGCGGGTGCGCGCCTGGGCCGAGTCGTCGGAGGAACGGATGACCTGGATGACCTCGTCGATGTTGAGCAGCGCGATGATGAGGCCGTCGACCAGGTGCAGGCGTTCCTCGCGCTTGCGGCGCCGGAACTCCGACCTGCGGCGCACGACCTCGAGCCGGTGGTCGACATAGACCTGGAGCATCTCGCGCAGCCCGAGCGTGCGGGGCTCGCCGTCGACGAGGGCGACGTTGTTGATGCCGAAGGTCTCCTCCATCGGCGTCAGCCGGTAGAGCTCCTCCAGCACGGCCTCGGGGATGAACCCGTTTTTGATCTCGATGACCAGGCGCAGGCCCTTGTGCCGGTCGGTGAGGTCTTTGAGGTCGGCGATGCCCTGCAGCTTCTTGCTGGTCACCAGCTCTTTGATCTTGGTGACCACGCGCTCGGGGCCGACGTTGTAGGGCAGCTCGGTGACGACGATGCCCTTGCGGCGCGGGGTGATCTGCTCGATCGCGCACGTGGCGCGCATGCGGAACGTGCCACGCCCCGACTCGTACGCGTCGCGCACCCCCTGCAGCCCGATGATCGAGCCGCCGGTCGGCAGGTCGGGCCCCGGCACGAACTTCATCAGCTCGTCGAGCGTCGCCTCGGGCTTCTTGATCAGGTGGCGGGCGGCGGCCACGACCTCAATGAGGTTGTGGGGCGCCATGTTGGTGGCCATGCCGACCGCGATGCCGCTCGTGCCGTTGACCAGCAGGTTGGGGAACGCCGACGGCATGACCGTGGGCTCGGTCTCCTGGCCGTCGTAGTTGGGCTTGAAGTCGACGGTCTCCTCGTCGAGCGACTCGACCATGAGCATCGCCGCCGGGGCCAGCCTGGCCTCGGTGTAACGCATGGCGGCGGGTGAGTCGTCGGGGGAGCCGAAGTTGCCGTGGCCGTCGACGAGCGGCAGGCGCATGGAGAACGGCTGCGCCAGCCGGACGAGCGCGTCGTAGATGGCGCTGTCGCCGTGGGGGTGCAGCTTGCCCATGACGTCGCCGACGACGCGCGAGGACTTGACGTGGCCGCGCTCGGGGCGCAGGCCCATCTCGCTCATCGAGTAGAGGATGCGTCGCTGCACCGGCTTGAGGCCGTCGCGGGCGTCAGGCAGGGCGCGCTGGTAGATCACCGAGTAGGCGTATTCGAGGTAGCTCGTGCGCATCTCGGAGGAGACGTCGATGTCGACGATCCGCTCCTCGAAGTCCTCAGGTGGGGGTGCAGTCGTGCGTCGGGCCATCTTGTGCTGCGCGGCTGCCTCGGTCGTCGCGCCGAGGGGAAGCGCATCCTCCTTCTGTCCTTGTGCGGTAACCGTAACCGTCAGCCCGGCAGAGCGGCGTCAGGTCGGCGGGTGGGGCGTCGACGTAAGCTCTCCCGGTCGCGACGGCGGCCGAAGGCGCGCGCGGGCACGAGACCGGTGCGGGTGTGACGTTTTCTCCCCTGGAGATGATGGCACGAGCCAGGCGCGCCGTGACGTATCCATGGCGTTGCTCATGCCTTCGCCGGCCGCCTGCGGGGCCGCGCGGGCGAGGGCCGCTGCCGTCAAGACGCCTCCTCGGTGATGATCTGGATGCCGGGGAGTGTGCGGTGTGCGCGTCGCCGGCGTCAAGATGATACGCGATCCGCGCCACTTCTCGTATACATGTTCGATGTCTTGGCGATTCTTGACCAAGCAATTGCTTGGGTGTTACGTTCCGGACACGAGGGTCCCGTCGTCTTCGGAGGCGTCATGATCGAGTTTCATCCCGTGACGAAGCACATCGGCGCCGAGGTCACCGGGGTCGATCTGCGCAAGCCGCTCTCACCGGAAGAGGTCACGACCCTGCGCGAGGGCTGGCTCCGACATCTCGTCCTGTTCTTCCGCGACCAGAACATCGACGACGAGCAGCACCTGCAGTTCGCCCTCAACTTCGGCACGCTCAACCATCCCGCCTTCAAGAAGGACGCCGACAGTCCCATCCACGTGCTCGACCAGACCTCGCCCAAGGGCGAAGGCGGCGACGAGTGGCACAGCGACAACACCTTCGAACCCACTCCGCCGATGGGCTCGCTGCTGCGCTGCGTCCAACTGCCCAGCGTGGGCGGCGACACGTGCTGGGCCAACACGTACCTGGCCTACGAGACGCTCTCGCCGTCGCTGCAGCGGCTGTGCGACGAGCTGACCGCCGTGCACGACATCACGATGTCGATGAAAAAGGCCATCTCGAAGGGACACCCGTTCGACCTGGCCGAGATCCAGGCGAAGTGGCCGCCGATCGAACGCCCGGTCGTCCGCGTGCACGCCGAGACCGGCCGCAAGGCCCTCTTCGTCAACCGCGCGTCGACGACCCGCCTGGTGGGGCTGAGCGACCGGGAGAACGAGGCGCTCCTGCCCTTCCTGATCGACCACATCCGATCGCCCGAGCTCCAGCTCCGGCTGCGGTGGCGGCCTGGGACGCTGGCCTTCTGGGACAACCGTCCCACCCAGCACTACGCGGTCGCCGACTACACCGAACGCCGCCGGATGCACCGCGTCACCATCAACGCCTTCCCGGAGCACGCCGACGCGTAGTCCTCACGGCACCAGCCCGCGCATGCCGTAAAAGATGCTGGTTTTGCGGGCCTCGGTCACCACGGCGCCCGGGAGAGCTGGTAACAAGGGAGGCATGATTGACGCCCCCGATGTCGGGATGCTACGGGAAGAGGCCGAGACGCGGCTGCGGGCGCTGGCGGGTGAGCACGCCGTGCTCCGCGACGACCAGTGGGCCGCCATAGAGGCGCTCGTGATCGACCGCCGCAGGGTGCTCGTCGTGCAGCGCACCGGCTGGGGCAAGTCGGCCGTCTATTTCGTGGCCACCGCGCTCCTGCGCGAGCTCGGCGAGGGCCCCACCGTCATCGTCTCCCCGTTGCTGGCCCTCATGCGCAACCAGATCGCCGCCGCCGAGCGGGCCGGCATCAGGGCCGTCACGATCAACTCCGCGAACCCCGAGGCGTGGGAGGAGATCTACGGTCAGGTCGCCGACGGCATGGTCGACGTGCTTCTGGTCAGCCCCGAGCGGCTCAACAACCCCGACTTCCGCGACAACGTCCTGCCCGAGCTGGCCGAGAGCGCCGGGCTGGTCGTGGTCGACGAGGCCCACTGCATCTCCGACTGGGGCCACGACTTCAGGCCCGACTACCGCAGGCTGGCGACGTTGTTCGGGGACCTGCCGCCGGGCATCCCCGTGCTCGCCACCACGGCCACCGCCAACGCCCGCGTCACCCGCGACGTGGCCGAGCAGCTGAGCCTTCCTCCGGAGCTGCGGCCCGAGGGCGGCGACGACACGCTCGTCCTGCGCGGGCCGCTCGAACGCGAGAGCCTGCACCTGAGCGTCGTCCGCCTGCCCTCCGCCGAGCAGCGGCTGGCCTGGCTGGCCCAGACGCTGCGCGAGCTGCCCGGCTCCGGCATCGTCTACACCCTCACCGTGGCCGCCGCCCACGAGATCGCCGGCTACCTGCGCGAGCAGGGGCTCGAGGTGGCCGCCTACTCCGGCCAGACCGAACCGGCCGAGCGGCTGGCGGCCGAGGAGGCGCTGCTCCGCAACCAGATCAAGGCGCTGGTGGCGACGAGCGCGCTCGGGATGGGGTTCGACAAACCCGATCTCGGGTTCGTGGTGCACGTGGGGGCTCCGCAGTCGCCCGTCGCCTACTACCAGCAGGTCGGCCGGGCCGGGCGCGGCGTCGAACGGGCCGAGGTCATCCTGCTGCCCGGCACGGAAGACCGCGACATCTGGGCCTATTTCGCGTCGCTGGCCTTCCCGCCCGAGCCCGTCGTACGCACCACGCTCCAGACCCTCGAGGAGCGCGGCGTCATGTCCACCCCCGCGCTCGAAACGGCCGTCGACCTGAGCCGCGGCCGGCTGGAGATGATGCTCAAGGTCCTCGACGTCGACGGCGCGGTCCGCCGGGTCAAGGGCGGCTGGGAGGCCACCGGGCAGCCGTGGGCCTACGACACCGAGCGTTACGCCCGCATCGCCGCTGAGCGCAAGGCCGAGCAGGACGCCATGCTCGGCTACCTGACCACTTCCGAGTGCCGGGAGCGGTTCCTGCGCGGGCACCTCGACGACGAGACCGCCACGCCGTGCGGCCGCTGCGACAACTGCACCGGCACGCACCGCTCGACGGAGATCGGCGCCCAGGCCGTCGAGGGCGCACGCGAGCGCCTGAGCAGGCCCGGTGTCGAGATCGAGGCCCGCAGGCAGTGGCCCACCGGGCTGCCCGACCTGTCCGGCCGGATCAAGCCCGAACTGGGCGCCGAGCCGGGCCGGGCGCTGGGGCGGCTGACCGACATCGGGTGGGGCAACCGGCTGCGCGAGATGTTCAGCGCCGGCGACGGGCCGATGGCCGACGACATGTTCGCGGCCGTGGTGAAGGTGTTGTCCGCGTGGGACTGGCGCGAGCGCCCGGTGGCCGTGGTCAGCGTGCCGTCGGCGACGCGGCCGAAGCTGGTGCGCACGTTCGCCGAACGGCTGTCCCAGGTCGGGCGGCTGTCCTACCTGGGGGAGCTGGGTTACCGTGCGGGCTCGCCCGGCCAGCAGTTCAACAGCGCCAAACGGGTGCAGGCGATCCGGGGCACGCTCGCCATGCCGAAGGACGTGGGCGCCGCGATCGCGCAGTGCGGCGGCCCGGTCCTGCTCATCGACGACCGCGTCGACACGGGGTGGACGATGACGCTGGGCGCGGCCATGGTGCGCCACGCCGGGGCGCCCGCCGTGCTCCCGCTCGCCCTGGCCACCACCTCCTGACCGGCACGTCCGGTCAGGTGAGACCCATCGTGACCAGTTCGTAATTGCCGAAGACCGGGCTGACATGGACGTTGGCGGCCCGGGCGCCGCGCAGCAACAAGGGGGTCCGCCAGGCCAGTGGCACGAGCACGGCCTCCTCGGTGAGCCGCCGCTCCACCTGCGTCCACAGGCCGGCCCGGCGGGCGGGGTCGAGTTCCGTCCCGGCCTGGTCGATGAGGGTGTCGATCTCCTTGACGCGCACGCTCACGTTGATCGAGTTGTCCTCCTCGTTGATCTCCCTGCTGTCCGCGATCAAGGGCAGGAACGCGCCAGGGTCGGGCCAGTCAGGGCTCCAGGTCTTGGCGATCAGGCCGACCTTCTCCTTCTTGAGGTACGCGGGGCTGCCGCCGTACTTCTGGTAGAAGTCCGTGAGCGGTTTGCGCTCGAGGGTGAGGTCGATGCCGACCTTGGCGAGCGCGGCCTGGACGGCCTCCGCCGCGCTGGTCTCGATGGGGGACAGGTCCCGGTAGAGGTAGGTCGCGGTGAAGCCCGAAGGGCTCCCGCACGCCCGCAGCGACTCCCGGGCGGCCTCCGGGTCACCGGCCGGCGTGAGGTTCGGATCGGCGTGGCGGCGGCCGGCGATCGTGGGCGGCAGCAGTGACGTCGGCGTCCTGGTGGCGCCGTAGACGCGGGCCAGGGCGCTCAGGTCCAGAGCGCGGACGACCGCCCGGCGGCACTCGACGTCGTCGAACGGCGGCACCTGCGGGTTGATCGCCAGGAGTTGGACGGAGGCGGTGACGGGTGTGTCGGCCCGCGCCTTGAGCGCCGGATCGCCGAGCACCGCTCCGACGGCTTGTCTCGCCACCTCCGGCCCGTAGTCGAGGGTGCCCGCCCGCAGGCGCTGGGTGGCGTCGTCCGCGCCGACCTCGAACTCGATCACGTAGCCGTCGGGGAGCGCCGTCCGGTGGGGATCGGCCCCCCAGTGCTCGTTACGCGCCAGGACGACCCTGCGATCGCCCACGCTCCGCAACCGGTAGGGGCCCGAGGATACGACGTGCGCGGCGTAGCGCGCCTTCGTGTCCTCGGCCTCCGGCACGGGGATGGTCTCCGGGAGTTGGGCGGTGTGGTCGAACGTGGCAGCCGGCCGCTTGAGGTGGAACACGATCGTACGGTCGTCGGGCGTCTCGATGGCCGAGTCCGTGTTCGCGCCGGGCGACCGGTAGGGACCCTGGTAGCCGGCGGGGAGATCGAGCGTGAGGTCGAACAGGCTGGATCCGCTGGCGAAGCCGGGGTCCATGCTGCGCAGGACGGCGTATTTGACGTCCTGCGCGGTGATCGGCGTGCCGTCCTGATATTTCACACCCTGGCGGAGCGTGTAGGTCCAGGTCCTGCCGCCGTCGCTGGGCACACCCAGTGATTCGGCCAGGTCCGGCACGATCTGCGCCCCGCCGCCCCCCGGCGCCGGCTTGAACATCGTCAGCGACCGTCCGTACAACCTGACCAGGTTGAGTGAGTCGGGCAGGTACATGTTGCCCGGATCGGTGGAGTCCAGGGAGGACGCGAAGGCCACGTTCAGGGTCCCGCCCTTCTTCGCGGACGGGTTCGCGACCGAGGCCACCGCCGCCCCGAAGCCCTTCACGGTTGAGGGGGCGGGCGTGGAACCCGCCGCGGTGTTGTTCGCCGGCGGCGTCGCCTGCCAGACCAGCCAGCCGGCGAGCCCCACGACCAGCGCGGTGGCCACGGCGCCTGCCGGGATCAGCACCTTCCTGCGGCGGAGGGGATCGGCGGCCGCCACCGGAGCCGGCGGCGTCATGGGCCCGCTCCGCGGGTAGCGGGCGTCGTACGGACGGGTCTCGTCGCCGGCCTGCGGCTGGGAGCGCATCGGGGCCGGCCCTGCGGCGGCGGGCGGCGCCGTGCCCGCGCGGATGAGGTCCTGGATCAGCTGCCGGGCGTCCGGCCGCTGCCGGTGGTCCTTGGCCAGCGCCGCCCGCAACAGCGGCACGAGCTCGTCAGGGACGCCCGACAGATCGGGATCGACATTGAGGATGCGGTGCATCACCACCGGCATCGGCCCGGAACCGAACGTCACCCGCCCCGTGGCCGCGAACACCATCGTCCCCGCCCACGCGAACACGTCGCTGGCGGGGGAGGCGTCGCCGAGGAACTGTTCGGGCGCCATGAACGCGGGCGTCCCCACGATTCCGCTCGTCATGCTCTGGCTGATGTCGAGCGCTCGCGCGATGCCGAAGTCGATCACCCGGGGCCCGTCGGGACCGAGCAGCACGTTGCTCGGCTTGAAGTCGCGGTGCACCACCCCGGCCTCGTGGATGGCGGCCAGCGCCGTGGCCGTCGTGATCGCCATCCGCGTCAGCGCCGGCCCCTGGATCGGCCCCTGCCTGGTGACCTGGTGCTGGAGGGAGGGGCCTTCGACGTACTCGCCCACGATGTAGGGCTGGTCGTTCATGGTGCCGACGTCGAGCACCCTGGCGGTGCAGAACGCCGCCACCCGCCGCGCCGCCTCCGCCTCGCGGCGGAACCGGCGTACGGCCTGCTCGTCGTCGGTGAATCTGGCGTGCAGCAGCTTGATGGCGACCTGCTCGCCGGAGGGGGAGGCGCCGAGATAGACGCTGCCCTGGCCGCCCTCGCCGAGAAACCCGGTGATCTTGTACGAGCCGACCGACGGCGGGTCACTCGGCCGTAACGGACGCACGACGCCCATCCGGCTCCCTTATGTCCTGATGATTCGTCATCGCTCACCATAGTGCCGGAAGGGCGCCTGGAGCGGGAGCCGCCGGCACCACGTCAGGCGACTTTCACCGGTGATCAGCGCGTGCCAGGAGGTGCGCCCTCCTCGGCGTCGAGCTGGTGGTCCGCCCAGACGTAGCTGTCGGGAAGCAGGTCGGTGATGGTGACCGTGCGGAGACTGCCGCGTGCGCCGACGATGACCTTGAGGGCGGGCGCCGCCGGTGAAGTGGTAGGCGTTGACCGCAGTGATGATCCGGCCGTCGTGGTCGCGGGCCGCGGCCGCCATGGTGTGGTTGTCGCCCCGGCAGCGGTGGCGGCGACATGTGCCGCGGCCTGGATCAGTTCACGGTCGACGTGATCGAGCTCTGCGGTCATCATCTCTGCCCTCATGCGCTCGACAGGTCGAGAGCGGCAGGCCGTGTCCGGCCGGTTTCGGCGTCCAGCCGTTGCATCGATCCGCCGGCCCGCCCGTGTTCGTTCTGGGCGTCCGGCGTCGCGTGAACGGGTGCTCGGGCACTAGAACGGGGGGCGCGCACCCAGGTGCATGATGGCCTTGGCCGCCAGGCGGCAACCCGACGCCAGCGCCTCCGCCGGCGGCTTGCCCTCGAGCCACGGCGGCAGGAATCCGGCGGAGAACGCGTCACCCGCACCGGTGCCGTCGACGATCTTGTCGACCGGCTCGGCGGCGACCCGGACCGGATCGGGGCGGCCGTTGGTATACCACAGCGCGCCCTCGGCGCTCATCTTGATCACGACCTGCGGGAACCACGCGGTCAGCACCTTGGCGGCGGCCTCGGGCTCGTCGCGGCCCGTCAGGACCTTGGCCTGGTCGATGTTGGCGAACAGCAGCTTGGCGCCGTTGGTCCACTCGAGGAACGGCTCTGCGCCCGTGCGCTCCAGCGGCGCGGACGAGGCGCAGTCGACCGAGATCGACATGCCGGTGCGCCTGGCCATGTCGAGCGCCGCGAGACCGGCGTCGCGCGAACCCTCGTTGATCAGCGTGTAGCCGGAGAGATGCAGATGGGTTCCCTGGCCGAACAGGTCGCGCGGCAGGTCTTCCGGCGACAGCGCCGCGTTGGCGCCAGGGTCGGACAACATGGTGCGCTCGCCCTTGTGCGTCACGAGCACCACGCAGGTGCCGGTGGGCCGCTCAGGGTCCATGACGAGCCGGGCGTCGACGCCGTAGCCCATCAGCTCCATGTCGCGGTTGCGCCCCGTGATGTCGGCGCCCCTGCGGCCGATGTAGGCCACCTCCGCGCCCTCGACGGCCAGCCACGAGGCGATATTCGCCCCCGAGCCCCCGCCGTGCATGGTCACGATCGCCGGGGTGTCGCTCGCCCTGGCGAGCGCATAACGGGCGCGCGCGACCGCGTCGGTCATGAGATCGCCCACCACGACGACCCGCGTCATGATGTCACCACCTTGCTGCCTTCGGAACGAGCCTGGCCACGGCAAAACTAACAGCTTCCGGGCTGCTCGTGGGACGGACCCATCACACAGGGCAGCAGTCGATGCACAAGCGTTGCCCAACTGGGGCCCCGGGTCTTGGCATGTGGAATGCGGGTTTACGCTCAGGACTGTGGAGGAACAGTATCCGGCTCACTGGGAGGCGGATGTCGTCCTGGCCGACGGCGGCACCGCACACGTCAGGCCGATCAGGCCCGCCGACGCCGATCGTCTCCGTTCCTTCTACTCCCGTCTGTCCGACGAGTCGATCTATTTTCGCTTCTTCGGGCCCCGGCCGCGGCTGTCCGACAAGGAAGTCGCCCGCTTCACCAACGTCGACTACGTCACCAGGGTCGCGCTGATCGCCACCATCGGCGACGAGATGGTCGCCGTGATCCGCTACGACCGCACCGGCCCCGGCGAGGCCGAGGTCGCCTTCCTCGTCGAGGACGCGCACCAGGGCAGGGGAGTGGCCTCCGTGCTCCTGGAGCACCTGGCGGCCACGGCCCGCGAGCGCGGCATCGAACGCTTCATCGCCGACGTCCTGCCCGCCAACATGCGGATGACGGGCCTGCTGCGGCAGGCGGGCTACACGGCCCAGAGCCAGTTCGCCGACGGCGTCGTACGCATGACGCTCGACCTCACCCCCACCGACACCTCAGCCGAAGTGAGGGCCGCCCGCGAGCACCGCGCCGAGGCCAGGTCCATCGCCCGGCTGCTCACCCCCGGCTCCGTCGCGGTCATCGGAGCCTCACGCGAGCCCGGAGGCGTCGGTCAGAGCGTCCTGCGCAACCTGCTGGCCGCCGGCTTCACCGGCCCCGTCTACCCCGTGCACCGCGAGGTGCGGGCCGTGCACGGCGTACGCGCCTATCCGAGCGTGACGGCGATCGACGACGAGGTCGACCTGGCCGTGGTGGCCGTGCCTGCCGAGAGCGTGCTCGACGTGGTCGAGGAGTGCGCGGAGAAGGGCGTGCACGGACTGGTCGTGGTCTCGTCGGGGTTCGGCGAGACGGGCGCGCGGGGCCGGGCCAGGCAGGACGAGCTCGCCAGGATCGCCCGCTCCTACGGCCTGCGCGTCGTCGGCCCCAACTGCCTCGGCATCGCCAACACCGACCCGGCCGTCAAGCTCAACGCCACCCTCGCCCCCACCGTGCCGGGCCGGGGCAAGGTGGGGTTCTTCAGCCAGTCGGGCGCGCTCGGCACCGCGCTGCTCCAGCGGGTGGCGCAGCGTGGCATGGGCATCTCCTCGTTCGTCTCCGCGGGCAACCGGGCCGACGTGTCCGGCAACGACCTGCTGCAGTATTGGGAGGAAGACGACTCCACCGATGTGATCCTGCTCTACCTGGAGTCGCTCGGCAATCCACGCAAGTTCACCCGGCTGGCCCGGCGCATCGCCCGCCGCAAGCCCATCGTGGTGGTCAAGAGCGGCGGCACTCCCGCGGGGCACTCGGCGGAAGAGCTCGGGCTGCCCGACTCGGCGATCAGCTCCCTGTTCGAGCAGGCGGGGCTGATCAGGGTCGACGATCTCATCCAGCTGTTCGACGTGGGGCAGATGCTGGCGTACCAGCCGCTGCCCGCCGGGCCCAGGGTCGCGCTCGTGACCAACTCCGACGCGCTCGGCCTGCTCGCCGCCGACGCCTGCCTCGCCGCGGGCCTCGAGCCCCGCCCGCCGGTCAACCTCGGTCCCGCCGCGGGTCCCTCGGAGTTCGGTACGGCGCTGGCCGGCGAGTTGTCCTCCACCGACGTTGACGCCGCCGTCGTGATCCACATGCCGCCCATCCCCGGCGCGTCCGACGAGGTGGCCGCCGAGCTGCTGCGCGTCTCCAAGGACGTCGCCAAGCCGGTGGTGACCACGTTCCACGGTCATCTGGGCATGCATCCGGCGCTGCGTGTCGAGACCGGCTCCGCGACGCCTGGGAGGTGCTCCATCCCCTCCTACGCGGCGCCCGAGGAGGCGGTGAGGGCGCTGGCGCACGTGGTGCGGTACGCGAGGTGGCGGGCGCACCCGGCGGTGCCGCCACCGGAACTCGACGGCATCGACACCACCCGCGCCCGATCCCTGGCCCACACCGCCCTGGCCGCCGCCCCTTCGGGAGACACGGTCACTTCCTCGCCGGGTGAGGCGGTCACCGCGTCGCCTGATGGATCACCCGGTACGGCGATCGCCGGGCCGTCCGATGGGTCGTCCGGTGAGGCCGCCGTCACGTCGCCCGGTGGGGCGCTTGGTGAATCGGTCCCCACGTCCGCCGGAGCGCCGTGTGGGACACCGTCCGGGACGCCGGGCGGAGGGCCGGACGGCGGGCGGCTCGGCTCTGTGTTCGCCGAGCCAGGGCCGCCGGTCGAGATCGACCCCACCGAGCTGCTGTCCTGCTACGGCCTGACCGTGTGGCGGGCCGAGCTGGTGCGTTCCGCCGATGAGGCGGTGGCGGCGGCCGAGCACCTGGGCTGGCCCGTGGTGGTCAAGGTCGCCGACCCGGGTGCCTCACGCAGAGCCGGGACGGTGCGCCTGGGGTTGACGGGCCCGGAGATGGTCCGCAACGCCTACACGGAGTTCGCCGTGCAACTGGGCGAAGGAGCGGAGCTCGCGGTCCAGCGTATGGCTCCGCAGCCCGCCGTGCCGACCGTCGTGGGCGTCATCGAGGACCCCGCGTTCGGGCCGGTCGTGTCGTTCGGGCTGGGCGAGGTGACCGCCCGGCTGCTGCAGGACCAGGGTTTCCGCCTGGCCCCGCTGACCGGCGAGGACGCCGCCGCCCTGGTGCGCTCCGTACGCGCGGCTCCGCTCCTGTTCGGCGAGTACGGCTACCCGCCCGTGGCCGTCGGCGCCCTGGAGGATCTGCTCGTACGCGTCGGCCGCCTGGCCGGTGACCTGCCGGAGCTGGCCCGGCTGGACCTCGACCAGGTGCTCGTGGGGGAGTCGGATGTCATGATCCTCGGCGCCCGCGCCACCCTGCGCACGCCGGCGGGCCCGCGTCTGGACGGTGGCCCGCGCCGGCTCTCCTGATGCGCCTCGAGCGCATGCAGGGAACAGAGTGCTCGGTGTTACCTGTACACAGACCGTTATAGAGCGTTATATCCGGCGGGTGAGTGCACTGCCCGGTCCTGGCAGGATGGACCCATGAGGGAAACCCGAGTCTCCGCCGCGGGCCTGCGCGAAGCGATCGAGCGCAGCGGCTATTATCCCGACCTCGTCACCGACGCGGTCGAATCCGCGCTGGGCAAGGAGGTCGTGACCGCGTTCGTGGTGCACCACGAGGCGACCTTCGATCCTGCCATGGAGGTGCGCAGGCACGTCACGGTCCTAGTGCTGACGACGACGCGGCTGCTGGTCTGCCACACCGACGAGCACCCGGCGGTGGAGGGCGTCTCCGCGTCCCACGCCTCCACCACCACGGAGGCCGTGCGCCTGAGCCGTGTCCAGTCGGTCGCCGTCACCCGCGTGGTGCCCGACCCCGCCGCCTACGCGCCCGGTGTCCCGCCCACGGAAGTGACCCTCACGATCGGCTGGGGCGCCATCTCCCACGTCGATCTGGAGCCGGCCACCTGCGGCGACGAAAACTGCGAGGCCGACCACGGCTACACCGGCGCCATCACCGCCGACGACCTCTCGCTCCGGGTCAGTGAGGCGGCCGACGGCCCCGAGGCGGTCAACCACGTCCTGGCGTTCGCGAAGTCCCTCTCCGAAGCCACGGCCCACGCCACCACCTGACCGCTCCCGGCCCCGCACCGGCCCACCCTCGACGCCGGCGCGCCCGCCCTCTTCACTCCACACCCCCGGATTCCGGCTGAACACCACCAGAAGACGCCCATCAGGCGACACCGCCCGCCGGGGGACACCGGCCTGCAGGCAAACGACGACAGTCACGAGCGAGCACACGGCCGATGGGGCACCGGCCGACCATTCGGCGAAGAACACGGCCCAGAAGACGCTCGTCACGGCGAGCACCCCGTGAGCCTTCACGACCGGCCATGACGGACGGAAACCAACGTCGGCGCGTGCGGGCAGGCCGGCTTTGCCGTAACAGATGTAAGAAGCTCCAGCGCCGCCGTAACGGATGCGAGCCGGATCCAACGCGAGCGGCGGTTAGGCTATGCGCATGTTGCGTCCTGGAAGCTGGTCCAGGCCTGCGGGTGAAAGTCCCGTCCGGGTAAGCATCGGAGCGCCCGGTAGCAGGCCCCGGTTCGTCGTGGAGACATGGCGGGCTGAGCGGGGTGTCAAGAG